>CAMWNG010000023.1 GCA_947175575.1 uncultured Bacteroidales bacterium
GGGATCCCCCCCGCGCCACCTGGGGCGCGGCCCGGGGCGAAGCCGCCAGGCGGGCCCCCCTGCCGGGGGTGGCGGGTGCCCGGGCCGACGGGTCTGTTTTTTACATCCCCGTGCGGGCATCAGGCGATGCCCGCACGGAAGTCCTTGACCTGCTCGCTCCTCTTTTTGCCGCCCCGGACGTCACACTCACGAGCCACGATGTCAAGCGCGATATGGTAGTGCTCCGGCGTGCGGGTGTGATGTGGACCGCGCCTTACGACGACACCTCCGTGGCCCACTATCTTCTCTCGCCGGAGATGAAGCATGATCTCGCCACGGTTGGCTTTGCCTTTCTGGGCCATCGCACCGCCGACTACGACCTCACAGCCACAGAGCGCAAGAAAGTGAAACAGCTCGACACACCCGAGGCCGCCACAGCCGCCGGCGAACGCGCACTGCTCTCGCTGCGCCTCGCCACACCGCTGCTCGATGCCCTCGGCAACGACAGCCTCATGGATCTTTATACCTCCATCGAGCGCCCGTTCGTTCAGGTCCTCGCCGCCATGGAGTGGGAAGGCGTGCGTGTGAGCGTTGAACGCCTCCGCCAGCTCAGCCGCAAACTCACCGCTCGCCTCGACGAGCTCGAGCATCAGGCCTTCGAAATGGCCGGCGAATCCTTCAATGTATCCTCGCCAACACAGGTCGGCCGACTCCTGTTCGAGAAAATGCAGATCGACCCCAACGCCCGCAAGACCCGCCGCGGTGCATGGAGCACCACCGAGGAAATTCTCGAGAAGTACGCCAAAGAGCACCCCATCGTGCAGCTCATCCTCGAGATTCGCGGCCTCCGCAAGCTCCTCACGACTTATGTCGACGCTCTCCCGCTGCTCATAAATCCCGAAACTCACAAGATCCACACAACTTTCAACCAGATCGCCACTGCCACCGGACGCATCTCATCCACAAATCCCAACCTCCAGAACATTCCCATCCGCACAGAGGACGGACGCGAAATCCGCGAAGCCTTCGAAGCCGACCCCGGGTGCCTCATCCTCTCGGCCGACTATTCCCAGATCGAATTGAGATTGATGGCCTCTTTTTCAGCCGACCCCGTCATGACCGAGGCCTTCCGCTCCGGAAGCGACATCCACCGATCCACCGCCGCCAAAATCTATCACATATCGCCCGACGAGGTCACCGACGACCAACGCCGCAACGCTAAAACCGCCAACTTCGGCATCATATACGGCATCTCGGCCTTTGGCCTCAGCGAACGACTCGGCATTCCCCGCGCCGAAGCCAAACTGCTCATGGAGGGCTACCTGAACACCTACCCCGACGTACAGGCATATATGAACAAGGCCATAGCAGACGCTCACGAGCGAGGCTATGTAACCACAGCCTTCGGACGCAAACGCTATCTCCCCGAAATCAACTCCCGGAATGCCGCCCTCCGCGGCTATGCCGAGCGGAACGCCATCAACGCCCCGCTGCAAGGCACCGCCGCCGACATCATCAAGACAGCGATGATCCGCATCGACCGCGACATTCGCGCCAAAGGCTGGCGTTCACGCATGATTATGCAGGTACACGACGAACTCATCTTCAACGTCCATCCCGACGAACTCGATGCACTCCGCGAACTCGTGATCGACCGCATGATCCACGCCTACGACGGCCCCGTCCCCCTCGAAGTTTCCGCCGGCACCGGCCACAACTGGCTTCAGGCCCACTAACCAAAACAAGAGCCCGACCGACAAGGAACCCGCAGACGCCCGGACGCGCCTGCCAACCCGCCCCCATAAGGGACCAGTGACGGCCACGGATACCTTCCCGCGACCTTGTACGGGCGCAATATTTTTGCGCCCACGACGACCACAGAAACCGGATGGCCAGCGATGCGCAATCCCGTACGCAGTGGACGCAAAAATATTGCATCCCTACAGAATCGTCGCCCCAGTAAAATCTTCCGGCTACACCCGCGCATCCGGGACGTCTGCGCCTCCAGTCCTCCGACCGCCAAACCACTTTGAGGCAAATAAAAATTCCACCGTTCCCCTAACCGAGCCCTATTCAGATATTTACAGATCTATATGAGGCAAAAGATATTCCGGCATTATTTGGTTTTTATTACCAAGTGACGTAACTTTGCGTATCAGTTCTCCCCAACGCCACTATGAACCAAAAATTAATTTATACCCTCCTAATATCCCTCCTCACACTCATAATCGCCGCCTGCGATTCCCGCTCGGCACGGCTCAGAGCTATCGATGACATCATTGAATCAGATCCCGAAGCGGCCTACGAAGCTCTCGAGAGCCTGAATCATGCAGAGTTTTCCCCCGTCGATTCCGCCTACTTCGCCCTGCTCTATACCCAGGCGCAGATCAAATGCAAGATCCCCGTCCCCTCCGATACCCTCATCAACCTTGCCTACGACCGCTTCATACATTCCCGCTCCGACGACCTCCGCAAGCGCGCCGCTTTCTATAAAGCGCGAGTAGCCTACGGAAACCAGCAACTTCCCGAAGCAATGAAAGATGTACTTATAGCCTACGAAATAGCCAAAGACCATAACGACCACTACTGGATAGCCAAATCAGCCGAACTCATCGGTGATATCTATTTTGACTCATACAACTTTTGGCAAGCGGAACCCTATACAGCCGAAGCAGCCCGGGAATATCTCACCGCAAACAAAATCCTCAACCACCGCTACGCTCTTTGCGATCTTGCAATCACCCTTTTTAACATAGGTGATTATGAACGTGGTATCCATATTGCTGATAGTCTTCAAACGATTTGTTTATCAGAGCAACCAGAAGATTCAAACTTATTCAATTATATCGAACCTTCAAAATGCGCTGCTTTGGTAGAGACTCAGCAGTTTGAGAAACTCCCCACTCATCTTCAAATTTTTTATAAAAATGGTGTAGACGCATATATCACTCAGTCCAAAATATCATTATCAGCAAGTGACATTTATAATTCTCGGAATCTTCTTTTTAATGCTTATTGCGTTGCAGAAAATATCGAAGAGACGGCTAGAGTAATGTATGCGGATTTCCAACAGTCCCTAATTGAGCAAGATTTTTCCAAAGCAGCCACACTTGGCGACTCCTTGCTATCTTTACAGGGCTACATCGCTGACCAATACATAAAAAATTCTATTACGGGAATTCAGAGAGATTTTTATGAACACAAAGCAGCCACCGAAAAAGCGAATACCCACAATACATTAATTATCCTTATTATAACTATTCTCTCGGCCACTTTGCTTATTGCATTATTGATATGTATTTATCGTTTAAAACTTCATGCGCGGGAGAGTGAACTTGAATCTTTTGCCCTTTCTTTAAAATCTCTTAAAGAAAGAACCGAGAAGGATATTCAACAAAAAGATCTCTTAAACAAGGAATTACAAACTCGTAACGAAGAAATTTCTTCTCTAAAGCGACAACTTGATAACAATGCTGGTAATTCAAGAATTATAGAATATCTTTTTCACCAGAGTTGGAGAACTCTCAATATGCTTTGCGACGAATATTTCAATATAGGAGACTCAAAACACGCCAAAATATCGGTTTTAAATAATATTGAGAAAGAACTAAAAACTCTCAGTAGTAAAAAGAATATACACAACATTGAGATGGCCGTGGACACTTATATGGGTAATATCATGTCCATGATCCGCGATGAATGCAGCTTCTTAAATGAAAGCGATTTTAACTTCTTGACGCTTGTTTTTGCAGGACTCTCGGTTCGATCAGTTTGTATATTCTTAAATATAAAATACAAATATTTTTATCTGCGGAAAAGCAGACTTGTCACGAGAATCTTAAATTCTGATGCAAGGCACAAGCTCTTGTTTATTGAGAAATTAACTAAAAACTTATCAATCAGCGACTAATACTGCACCTCCCTGATAATCAGGATTTTAACTGGAGTCAGTCCGTGGTGAGGGATTTAAGATCCCCTACCCGGTCGCAAACAATTGACTATCTATGAGTTACGCCTTGGAATGAGGCAAAAATATTGCCTCATTTTTTGTTTGTATTGCATTATTATATAGTAATTTTGTGCTATACCAACCATAAATTTCTTTAAGATATGAAATTACTAAAGCACTTTGTCTTAGTCCTATTATTGAGTATAATCTCATTCTCTGGACTCGCTTCAACAAATGATGGAGGATCAAGTGGAAACGTGATTCTCAAAAGAAAATTTGAGAAACCGGGGGACCGCCCCAGAGTTCCGGAACTCCAATCAGTCTCATGTATGTACGATGATGGTCTTCTTATCATTGAGTTCGCTGTCTCGGAAGGTAACTGCGAAATCTACGTTCAGCCCGAGTTCGGTACTGCAATCACCGAAACTTTCGACTCATCCGATTTAATTACCACCGTATGGGTCGGAGAAGAATATAATGAAATATACATCGAAATTCATACCGAAAAAGGCAACGAATACTCCGGCACCATAACATTAGACTGACCAAACAGGGACCCGCGGACGTCCTCGGACGCGCTACCAACCCGTCGTGTCTGCAAGACACTGAACAATCGTAACCCCATACGCCAATAGCGTGTGGGGGAGGACCCGCGGACGTCCCCGGACGCGCTGCCAACCCGACAAAACAAGGGACGCGCGGACGTCTCGGACGCGCTGCCAACTCAACAAAACAAGGGACCTGCTGCCAACCCAATAAAAACGACTTTAAACTCACATCTTTTTTAATATTTAATCAACACGTAATTCTAAAACCCAATCATTAACCTACAACACATATTGTAATCAAAACTAACAAATTATGAAGAAATTATTTTATCTCTTCCTGCTCCCGCTTATGCTGTGGAGCTGCTCATCGGAGGAAGATATGCTCATTGAAAGCATCGAAACCTCCATTTCAACCACTTAGCTTCTTGATATAAAATTACCGAATTATATCTTTTGAAGTCTTTAATCAAAAGAACTTTGTTAATTGTAACCTTTTTCATAACTTTGCAAAATAATATTCTATACCACTCTCTATGAAAAAGTATTTTGTTATTTTCTCTTTAGCAGTGCCTGCACTGTTCTGGAGCTGCTCTTCGGACACTGACGCTCCCAAGAACGCGGCTGAGGATGAGCGGATAAATGCTGAATTCGCTCAACCCGTTGCCACAACATCCTCACTTGATCTTTCCGCCGCACAGTCAGCCGCCATATCCGGCTACAACGAACTCGGTTGGAAAACTTTCGAAGCCGTGTTGAATGCCAATCCGGCCGAGAACCACTCCCTTTCGCCGGTCAGCATCAATTCAGCCCTTTCGCTCCTGGCCTCTGTAGAGGATGAGAGCGATTCGCGCGCAAAACTCGTTAACACCCTCGGCTTCACCGACGCTGCCGAACTCGACGATTTCAACCGCCAGCTCCTGAGCTTCCTCCCCTCCGAAACCAACGGAGTCGACCTCTCGCTGGCCAATTCGCTCTGGTTGGCAGCTAAATATACCCCTGAGCAGGAACTTGTGAAATCGGTAGCTGAATTTTATGGAGCCACACTTAAGTCTGTAGACTTCAACGATGTCAGCACCGTGGCTATGATCAATGCCTGGGTGAACGATTACACCCGCGGCCTCATCCCGGCGATCGTCGAAAAGATTGAACCGAGCACATTATTCTGCATAACCAACGCACTCTATTTCAACGGAGATTGGAAAAAAGCGTTCAACCCCGAAGACTCCTACGACGGCAAATTCACTTCTGCAACGGGTTCGGTCAAGGCCACTTATATGGAGCGGCTTGACGAACTGAAATACAGCCAAAACGAGGATTTCCGAATGACCTCCCTCCCCTTCAAAGGCGGCAAAATCGTTATGGATCTGATTCTGCCGGACGATGGCAAAGACCTTTCCTTCGCGGAATACACCTCTCTTTGCTCCACAGCCACGACAGATTCCGTTGCCCTGACCATGCCTAAATTTGAGTTGACTACCGATTATTCAAATCTTACCGACATAATGAAACAGGCGGGGATTCCACAGTTCAATCATTATATGACACGCTTAGGCATACCTTCATATGAACCATGTTACATAAACCGGTTCATTCACAAGATGTTTGTAAACGTCTCTGAAAACGGTGCCGAAGCTGCGGCCGCATCCTTCATAGGCATGGCAATGGCTGCCGATCCCGATTCTGAACAGCCGGCGAGTCCTTACAAATTCGTCAGTCTCACCAAGCCCTTCTACTTTGTAATCCGCGAAGTGGAGCATAACATCCTGCTCGCCGTAGGCCATGTTAACGATCCCTCCCTCTGATCTTCCCGAACTCTCGTTTATTTAATTAGGATAGAAAGTGCACTCCCTGCCGCAACTCGGTGCGACAGGGAGTGCATGCGTTTTGTCGTTTCCTATCCGTTTACTTGGCGATCAGCAGGAAATAATTCTTCTTGCCGCGCTGCACCAGCAGATATTTTCCCTGGAGCAGCGATGCGGGATCCACGGCCGCATAGGGGTCGCTGATCTTCTCTTTATTAATCAGCACACCACCACCCTGCGCCATCTTGCGCAGTTCGCCTTTCGAGGGGAAGACCGGGGCGCGGTCGGTGAGCAGGTCGGCAAGAGAAATGCCGTTCTTGATCTCGTCGAGCGATACCTCGAACGTCGGCACTCCTGCAAATACATCCAGCAGGGTCTTTTCGTCGAGCCTGCGCAGCGCGTCTGCCGTATTGTTGCTGAACAGAATCTGCGAGGCTTCAACGGCAGCCTCATAGTCGGCCGCGCTGTGCACCATGGTGGTGATCTCCTTGGCCAGACGTTTCTGCAAGGGACGCTGTCCGGGGTCGGCAGCCTGCTGTGCCACAAGTTCTTCGATTTCTTCGCGCGAAAGTTCTGTGAAAATCTTGATATACTTCTCGGCGTCGGCGTCGCTCACCTTGAGCCAGAACTGGTAGAACTGATAAGGCGAGGTGTAGCGCGGGTCAAGCCATACGTTGCCGCTTTCGGTCTTGCCGAACTTGCCGCCGTCGGCCTTTGTGATCAGCGGGCAGGTGAGTGCGAATGCCTCGCCTCCGGTGGTGCGGCGGATAAGCTCGGTACCTGTGGTGATGTTACCCCACTGGTCTGAACCGCCGAGCTGCAGACGGCAGCCTTTTTCCTTGAACAGATGCAGGAAGTCGTAGCCCTGGCAGAGCTGATATGAGAATTCCGTGAACGACATGCCCTCGCGGCTTTCGCCCGAGAGACGCTTCTTCACTGAATCCTTGGCCATCATGTAGTTGACGGTGATGTGCTTGCCTACGTCGCGGATGAAATCCAGGAAACTGAAATTCTTCATCCAGTCATAGTTGTTCACCATCTCGGCGGCGTTGGGGGCGTCGGAGTCGAAGTCCAGGAATTTTGAGAGCTGGGCCTTGATTGCGTTCTGATTGTGACGCAGGGTTTCCTCATCGAGCAGCTTGCGTTCCTGGCTCTTCATGGAGGGGTCGCCGATCATGCCGGTCGCCCCCCCGATGAGCGCGATGGGCTTATGACCCGACCGCTGGAAGTGCTTGAGCATCATTACGCCTACGAGGTGACCGATATGGAGCGAGTCGGCCGTGGGGTCGATGCCCAGATAAGCTGTGGTGAGTTCTTTCTGCAATTGTTCTTCGGTGCCGGGCATCATCTGGTGGATCATGCCGCGCCACTTGAGTTCTTCTACGAAATTCATCGGATGATTATATGTTTTTATATTGTTAGCGATAGGAATATCAGTCGATCTGCGTGAACGCCAGCGGCAGCAGCGAAGCCACCGACGGCAGACGGTAAATGGCGTCGCGGCCCACGAGCAGCACCGGCACCGGACGTCCCGCCAGAGTCTCATACTCAAGCAGTGCCTGACGGCATGCGCCGCAGGGAGCCACAGGGGTGGCGAGTTCGAGACCGTCTGTACCGCGGGCTGCCACAGCGATCTCCTTGAACTTCACGCCCGGGAAACGCGCGCCCGCGGCATAACAGGCCGTGCGCTCGGCACACGTGCCGCTGGGAAAGGCGGCGTTCTCCTGATTGGCTCCGGGCACCACCTCGCCGTTCTCGAGCCCTATGGCCGCTCCGACATTGAAGTGCGAGTAAGGCGCATAGGCATGGGTGGTGTACTCGCGCGCCTTGTCCACCAGGGCGCGTTCGCTCTCCGTCAGCTCATCATACGACAGAGCCTCTACCGGAACAGTTATGTCTATCTTTTTCATGACGCGGTTTCACTCTATATTATAAGTATGCAAAGGTAAGACTTTATGATGAAAAAAGCCAATTTCGGGCTGAAAAAAAGCTGTCCGCGGCCGCAATACCCCCTCTCAGGGGGCATACAAGGCATTTTTTTGGCCTAAAATTTTATTATTTGCTTTTTTTGCGCTATTTTTGCACCTTGAAATATAAACCCGTCACAAACTTACAATTTAGATATGGAAAACAACGAGCCTAAAAACCAGCTCGCCGCCGAACTGGCGGAAAGTCAAGACATCGTATCCCGCGCCAAAGCGAACAGCAAGCTCATCCTCGGCTTGTCTGTGTTCATCCTGGTGGTTATCGTAGCCATCTTCATCTGGTTCTTCGTCGCCAAGAGCGGAAGCCACAAAGCCGACGAGGCCGCCGGTCGCGCCGACATTGCTCAGAACGACTCCATCGCTCTGGTTCTCTATAAGGAAGCCGCTACAAAGGGTTACAAGAGCGGCAACCGCGCAAAGGTTGAAGCTGCCATCCGCCTCTATCAGGCCGGTCAATATCAGGAAGCTCTCGATTATCTTAAGGACGCATCCATCGGCGATAAAGTGATTGCCGCCGGAACATACACCCTCATGGGCGACTGCTACTCGAACCTCAATCAGTATGCCGAAGCAGCCAAGGCTTACGGCAAAGCCATCAGCAAGGCCGACAAAAATCCCGTGGTAGTTCCCATCATCCTCGTCAAACAGGCTAATGTCTACCGCGAACTCAAAGACTACCAGGCCGAATACAAGGCCCTCAACACCCTCATGGAGGATTATCCCCAGTTCGTACAAACCTCACAGACCGACTTCCGCAAATACTTCGAACGCGCCAAAGCAGCTGCCGGCAAATAATCCGGCGCCCGGCGCTCCCTAACCATAAATACACCCCGGCGGACATCTTGTCCCCGGGGTGTGATGTATGCCTGCAACCCACATGACCGACGACAACCGCATGCACGAACTTGCGCACGCCCCGCTGGGGCGGCTGCTCTGGAAATACTCCCTGCCGAGCGTGGTGGGGATGCTCGTCATGGCATTATATAATGTCGTCGACCGCATCTTCATCGGACAAGTCGTAGGCCCCGAAGCCATCGCCGGCATGACCATCACCTTCCCCATCATGAACATCACCACCGCAATCGGTGTGCTGGTGGGTGTGGGCGCATCGGCTCGCATTTCCATAGCCATGGGCGCCGGCCGTCGCGACGACGCAGCCCTCATACTCGGCAATTCCGCCTCCCTCACCATAATAAACGGCGCCACATACATCGCCCTGATCGCATGGCAGCTCGAACCCCTGCTGCGCATGTTCGGCGCAGGCGACGCCACCCTCCCCTACGCCTATTCCTACATGATGTGGGTCCTCCCCGGCATGCTTCTCACCAACATCACATTCGGCCTCAACAATGTGCTGCGTGCCACAGGCTACCCCGTCAAGGCCATGTACACCATGTTCATCGGAGCCGTGGTCAATATCGTCCTCGACGCCGTGCTGGTTCTATGGCTCGACACCGGCATGATCGGCGCGGCCATCGCCACCGACATCGCCATGGCCGTGTCCGGCTGGTTCGTCGTCGCTCACTTCCTCCGCAAAAACGTAAACCTGTCATTCCACCGCGGCACATTCCGACTGCGCGGCACCATAGTGCTCGGCATCATCTCCATAGGCATCGCTCCCTCGATCATCAACATCGCCTCATGCTTCATAAACGCGATCATCAACCGCGCGCTTGTCACACACGGCGGCGATATGGCCATCGGCGCTGCCGGAATCTTCGTTACCGTAAGCTCCTTGATGGTTACACTCGTCCTCGGCCTCTGCATGGGTCTCCAGCCCATTCTCGGCTACAATTACGGCGCGGGCAACCGCCGGCGCCTCAGCCGTGCCTTCTGGCTGGCCACCGGAGCCGCCACAGCCGTATGCGTCATAGGATCCACAGCCGCGATGATCTGGCCGGCCGCCGTGGCCAGGGCGTTCACAAAGTCCGATTTCCTGATCGAGCAGACCGTCGTGTGCCTCCGGCACTCCCTGTGGGCCTTCTCCATAGTCGGTTTCCCCATCGTGGTCACCACCTTCTACCAGAGCATCGGGGCGCCCGTCCGCTCGCTCATCCTCTCGCTGTCGCGCCAGGTGATCTTCCTGATCCCGCTTATGCTCTGGCTGCCCACCCTGCGCGGCGTCGAGGGCGTATGGCTCTCGTTCCCGCTCAGCGACATTCTGGCCACCATTGTGGCCACAGCCCTCGTCATTCCATCGCTACGGAATGTAGGCCGCGCGAGCGAATAATAATCCAACATATTCGCCAAAATGGATTATTTTCATGTTTTGCGAAAAAAAGTTTCTAAAAGATTTGCACGGAATCAAAAAACGCCTTAACTTTGCACTCGCAATCGGGACACAACCGATGCCTCTCACCAAGGGTTAGAGAACTCAACAAAAGGTGTGGTAGTTCAGCTGGTTAGAATACCTGCCTGTCACGCAGGGGGTCGCGGGTTCGAGTCCCGTCCATACCGCCAGAGGAGAGAGGAGAATGAGAAATAGCAAAAACATCCGTTTTTCATTTCTCATTCTTTTTTTATACCCAACAGAACAAGGGACGCGCGAACGTCCCGGGCGCGCCGCCAACCCGTCAAAACGTACCGCGACCTTCCCATTCGGACCACGACGGTCTCCGGCGTGGCCACCAACCCGCCAAAACGTACCGCGACCTTCCCATTCGGACCACGACGGTCTCCGGCGTGGCCACCAACCCGCCAAAACGTACCGCGACCTTGTACGGGCGCAATACTTTTGCGCCCACGACGTCAAAAAAACCACCCGACAAAAAGACCTCGCGCCGTGTCTGCAAGACACCGATCTACAGTAACCCCATACGCCAAGAGCGTGTGGGGAAGGGACGCGCGAACGTCCCGGGCGCGCATGCCAACCCGACCCACAAGGGACCCGCGAACGTCCCGGGCGCGGCTGCCAACCCGACCCACAAGGGACCCGCGAACGTCCCGGGCGCGGCTGCCAACCCGACAAAACCCATCCGGCGCACCTGCGCATCCGAGACGTCTGCGCCTCCCTTCCGTCCGGCTGCCAACACGTCGTGTCTGCAAGACACCGATCTACAGTAACCCCATACGCCAATAGCGTGTGGGGAAGGGACCCGCGAACGTCCCGGGCGCGCATGCCCACCCGACCAAATAGTAACCCACCCCATTCCCCTTGCACAACGTCGCAAAACAGCATT
This sequence comes from uncultured Bacteroidales bacterium, assembly GCA_947175575.1. Lineage (GTDB taxonomy): Bacteria > Bacteroidota > Bacteroidia > Bacteroidales > Muribaculaceae > CAG-873. Next base: position 11,443 of record CAMWNG010000023.1, read on the forward strand.
TCCTTTCTATTGAATACTTTTGCATCAACTGTTATAACTTCTCTTCACACTAAGAAATCTATTGACATGTATCGAAATATTTTGTACCTTTGCGGTTGCATATCGCTTGCGGAGTCCCGATATGGGGTACGCGTGGCGGGGATGCAGACATAATACAAGAGCGTTTATCAAGCGCTTGTTCTTGGCTTTCTGAAATGTGGCAGTTTCTAATCTGAGTCAGGGATGAGGCAACGATAGGCGCCTTTCGGGTGTGATATACCTGATAGAGCGTGTAGCGATACATGCCCTATTGTCTTATATCATACAGCGTGAGGCTCCGCGTTGCTCGTTCTACTACAATGGGCAATGCTAAGGCCTCGAATCGTGGGACGAGTAACAGATACAGACTCTCACGTATCATTCTATACCGATGCATCAAGATCCCCCCTCCGATTCCGTCCAATCAGACAGGAAATTGGCCTGATGGGCTTTTCCTCTTGGCTGATTGGACAAAATATTGTACCTTTGTGCCAATCAATCATTATTAACGTGGAAAAGGTCATCAAACTTGAAAATGTGGCTAAGCTCAAAAGTTTCTCCGAGCTCTACAGCCAGATCGACGATTCATACGTATTCAGCTACATCCGGCCGGGTCAGGCCGGTCTCGACGGCCTCATAGGCGCGGAACCAATGCGCCTGGGCGGCACTCTGATGCTCCTGATGCGCGCAGGGTCACCTGTGGAAATCGAGATCAACCAGGTGCGCTACGTCATGAAAGAAAACTCACTCCTTGTCGGTTTTCCGGGTAACATCATTCAGGCCAAGAGTCCGCTCCCTAACGATCTGGAACTCTATGCGCTTTTCTGCGACCTGCGCTTCTCTCAGAGCATAAACGTAAATATGACTTCGGTGCCCCTGCCCTCGCTCATCGACCGCCCGAGAAACGTCACCGAACTTAGCAAACGTGAATGTGAGCGCATATCCGCGTTCTTTTCCCTGCTGTACGAAAACGCAATCGATTACGAAGGCACCGACCGCCAGATCTGCAAACTCACGGCATCAAGCATCCTCTCGGGACTCTTCTACCACATGGTTCAGATCTATCACCGACGCATCTCCGACGGCATGAACGTCGCGCCCCCCGACGGCACTCCTTCCGGAAACCGTCGCACCGAGTATGTCCGCGACTTTATCAAGCTCGTTCACCTTCACCACACCCGCGAACGTGCCGTGGCCTTCTATGCCGAGAAACTTTTCATCTCACCGAAATATCTTTCGCTGCTGATCAAGGAATCCACCGGCCGGTCCGCCGCGAAATGGATAGATGAATTCGTGCTTATGGAGGCCAAGAACATGCTTCGTTTCTCCGGAAAAAACATACAGCAGATAGCTTACGCCCTCAATTTCCCGACCCAGTCGTCCTTCGGGAAATACTTCAAGCACATGACCGGCATGTCGCCCTCCGAGTATCAGAAATCCTGACCAACCCGGACTTTACAGGGGCAAAAACGCTGAAAAAATTAAAAAAATTAATAAAACGCGCGGTCGTTACGTTTTTTTACGCTACCTTTGCATCTGCACAAATCATGTGCACCCTACAAAGAAATAATAACCCCGTCTCTGAGCTGCCGCCATGAGAGTCAAGATACACCACGAAGGCACCAACATCCTTATTGTCCTTGCCGCGATTATCATCGCGGTGTGTCTGCCGTTGTGGCTGTGGGTCAAGCCCTTGGCATGGGCCATCGGAGTCACGGTTGCCCTGGGAATTTTCTATTTGCTCGTCGTAAACTTCTTCCGTTCGCCCCGCCGTCATTTCGCCGGCGACCAGCAGGACGCTGTGGTGGCGAGCGCCGACGGCAAGGTCGTGGCTCTCGAGAAAGTCTACGAACCGGAGTATCTGAAATGCGAATGCATACAGCTCTCCGTGTTCATGAGCATCTTCAACGTGCACGCCAACTGGTTTCCGGTCAACGGCGAAGTGGTTTACGCCACCCATCATTCCGGACGTTTCATGGCGGCATACCTTCCCAAATCGTCGACAGAGAACGAACGCTCCACAGTGGTGATACGCACTCCTGAAGGGCAGCTCGTGCTCGTGCGACAGATAGCCGGCGCGATCGCACGCCGCATTGTGACATACGCCGAAAAAGGCACCGACGCCTGCATCGACGACCACATGGGATTCATAAAATTCGGCTCCAGGGTTGACATCTATCTCCCTCTCGGAACCGAAACTTTCGTGAATATCGGAGACACTGTCACCGGAGGCATCTCTCTGGTCGGACGTCTGCGACCCGACAATCAACAATCCGCCGGGCCCGAATGTTAAATTATCATGACTAAGAAGATTACAGGGATCATTCCCAACACCATAACACTCTGCAACCTGCTCTCGGGATGCGTGGCCATCTTCATGGCCTTTCATCTTGAAGAACAGTTCGGCTCGCTGTCTGGCCTGCAGTGGACATGGATAGCCATCGCAGCAGCAGCCATGTTCGACTTCTGCGACGGGGCCTCGGCACGCGGACTCGGAGCCTACTCACCACTGGGCAAGGAACTCGACTCGTTGAGCGACCTCGTTAGCTTCGGAGTGGCTCCCGGCCTGATGATGCTGAATCTCGGCCTCCAATATTCGCAGCACCCGTGGCTCTGTTTCTCGGCTCTCCTGATTCCCGCTTTCGGCGCGCTCCGGCTGGCCAAGTTCAACATCGACACCACCCAGAGCGACAGTTTCCGCGGCCTGCCCATCCCCGCCAACGCGATTTTCTGGATCGGGCTGTCAGCATGGATCGACGCCCACGGATTTTTCGGATCGGCCGGACTTGCGGTTATAATAGTGTTGATTTCGACGCTGATGATCTCGAACATGCCCATGTTCTCGCTCAAATTCCATAACTTCGACTTCCGTGAGAACTTCCGCCGCTATGCCATTCTTGCAGCTACGGTAATGTTCGTGATAATGTGGGGCGTGTCAGGGCTGCTGTGGACGATTCTGCTCTATATCGGCATCAGCGCGTCCCTCAACCGCTTCAAGCTCTGAACCGAGCTGAAGCCACCTCTTTTCTCTCACCATAAATTCGTTTGATTATGTTCGGATTTATCCTATTGTGTATTTTCATAGCCTTCATCGTCATCCCCCTGGGCAAAGCGATCTGGCGCGGCTACCAGTTACAGCGCAACTGGAGGCGGGCCACAGAGGGCTTCCGCGAAGCTTACAGGCGCAACACCTCGTCTGCCGGCAACAATCAGGCCACTCCCCGCCGCAAAAAAAAGAAAATCGACCCGAATGTGGGCGAATATGTAGCCTTCGAGGAAATAAAGGTCGAGACCACCACCTATACAGCCACAGAATCCGGTCCCGAAGGCACCACCACCACTACTTACACCGAATCCCAGATTGAGGACGCCGTATGGGAGGAAATAAAGTAAAACCCGATGAAACTCACCACCTATCTCAAACGGCTCAACGCCAATAATAATCGCACCTGGTTCCACGAACACCGCGAGGAGTTCGACATTCAGCGCGAGCGCTGGCTGCAACAGGTTCAGCGGCTTATCGACATAAGCTCGCAGTGGGCTCCCGAGTTCAGCATGCTCAATGCAAAGGACTGCACCTTCCGCATCTATCGTGACACTCGTTTCTCCATTGACAAAACGCCCTACAAGCCCTATTTCTCAAGCTATATGAGCGTGGGGAATCGTCAGTTTCACCAACGCGCCGGTTACTATATCTCAGCCGGAATCACTCCGGACACCAACGCCCTTTTCGGCGGCCTATGGATGCCCGAACGCGACGTGCTCCGCAAGATGCGCCATGCCATAGTGGACAACATCGAAGAATTCCGGACGATAATCGACAATCCCGACCTCAAGGCCATATATCCCGACTGGGCGGGCGACCGCCTCAAGACCATTCCGAAAGGCTGGCCTAAAGACCATCCGGACGCCGACCTCCTCCGGCTCAACCATTACGGACGGGAGTGTCCCGTGCCCCCTGACTTTTTCGATTCGCCTGACTGGCCCGAGAAAGCCTCCGAGATGCTACGGCCTCTAAAACCCCTGATCGACTGGCTCAACTATACGATCACCGAAGAATAAATACTCATAAAACGACGGCCGGCCCTCCTCGACAAATGTCACGAAGGGTCGGCCGGCGTTTTATCCGGGGCGGTTCTATGCCTTATCCTCGCTTGGAGCGGTGTTTACATGCAGAATCGGAAGCGACCATTTGAAATGCACGGCACACACGCGCAGCCCGATGACCACAACGGCACAGGTGAGTTGCGGAATCCATTGCGCGATGGGGAGCATGCTCAGGAGCCAATAGGCCAGACCGCCGGCCAGGCATGCCGTGGCATAGATATCCTTGCGGAAGAATAGCGGTTCTTCATTGAGAAGGATATCGCGAATCACGCCACCGAACGAACCCGTTATGATGCCCATCACACAGGCCACCCACATCGGAAAACCCGCCACGATCGTTTTCTCGATGCCTACCACCACAAACAGTGCCAGGCCGATGGCGTCGAAGATGAACAGGGTTCTCATCCCGCCCACCATAAGCCTCTGGAAGATGATGACTGTGGCCAGCGAGATGCCCGTGACACTCAGATACATAGGCGACAGCATCCAGAACACCGGGATGTCGAGCAGCACGTCGCGCAGCGTACCGCCGCCTATCGCCGTCACAAGTCCCACCACATAGGAGCCGAACCAGTCGAACTGTTTCGCGGCGGCCATGCGTATGCCGGAGATAGCGAAGGCTATTGTCCCCAGGACCTCAATTATGGTAAGAAATGTCTCTTGCACGGCTCATGATTTTTTCTTTGCTGCAAGCGCGTCTTTCAGCGATTGCTCCTTCTCATTCTCTTTCCGGAACTTTGGATAGGCCCGGCAGACATCACGCAGAAAACATTCCCCGCACTCGGGTTTTCGCGCCTTGCACACATACCGCCCGTGGAGAATCAGCCAATGGTGCGCCGTAGCGATGAGCTCTTCAGGAATATTCCGGGTGAGGGTTTTCTCCGTGGTAAGCGGATTGCGAGAGCGCGTAGTCAGTCCCAACCGTTCGGCCACACGGAACACATGAGTGTCGACAGCCATCGCCGGCCGGTCGTACACCACCGAGAGAATCACATTGGCCGTCTTGCGCCCCACGCCGGGCAGTGTGAGAAGCGAGTCGATGTCGTCCGGGACCTGTCCGCCGAAATCATCCACCAGACGGCGAGCCATCCCTATCAGCGACTTTGTCTTGTTGTTCGGATAGGAAATCGACTTTATCAACTCGAACACATCCTCGGGACGCGCGGCCGCGAGCGCCTCCGGTGTCGGAAAAGCTTCGAAGAACGCCGGCGTGGTGAGATTCACCCGCTTGTCAGTGCATTGTGCCGACAGAACCACTGCCACCAGCAGCTGGTAGGGATTGTCATAATGCAGCTCCGTGCGCGGAGACGGCATATGCTCTATGAAACGGTCGATGACCTCGCTGTAGCGTTCCTCGGCTTTCATCAGTGGTGCGGAATCAGTGCGTACCTACGAATTCGTCAAGGAAACGGACATCGTTCTCCGAGAACAGACGCAGGTCGTTGACACGGTATTTCAGATTGGCGATACGTTCGACTCCCATACCCAGAGCGAATCCGGAATAAACTTCGGGGTCTATCTTGCAAGCCTTGAGCACATTGGGGTCGACCATGCCGCAGCCGAGGATCTCTACCCAACCCGTGCCCTTGCAGAACGCACATCCCTTGCCGCCGCAGATGTTGCAGCTTATGTCCATCTCTGCCGAAGGCTCTGTGAAGGGGAAATACGAGGGGCGGAGACGTATCTTGGTCTCGCCGCCGAACATCTCGGCAGCGAAATACTGAAGGGTCTGCAACAGGTCGGCGAACGTCACATTCTTGTCGACATACAGAGCCTCGACCTGATGGAAGAAGCAATGGGCACGGGCAGAGATAGCTTCGTTACGGTAAACGCGTCCCGGGCAGATGATGCGGATGGGAGGCTCTGCGGCTTCCATCACGCGGGTCTGGACAGACGAGGTATGGGTGCGCAGGAGCACTTCGGGATTTCGGGCTATGAAGAATGTGTCCTGCATGTCGCGGGCCGGATGATCCTCGGCGAAGTTGAGCGACGAGAACACATGCCAGTCATCCTCCACCTCGGGACCTTCGGCTATGTTGAAGCCCAGACGCCGGAAGATGGCGATGATCTCCTCGCGCACGAGCGAGAGCGGATGACGTGTGCCATGTCGCAAAGGTGCCTCAGTGCGGGTGAGGTCGAGTCCGGCGCCGTTGTCGGTCTTGTTGGTGAGGCTGTCACGCAGCGAGTTGACAGTCTCGGTGGCAAAGTTTTTAAGCTCGTTGATGGCCTGACCGACGGCACGTTTCTGGTCGGCGGGCACATTTCTGAAGTCGGCCATCAGTGCGGAGACAAGACCTTTTTTCGAGAGATATTTGATTCGGAATGCCTCCACCTGCTCGAGATTCTCGGCAGCGAGAGCGGCTATTTCGGCGCGGAGGTCGGATATTTTCTGTAACATATCGTGTTCTTGTGGATTTTTATAACTTAAGCATCGCGCAGGGCGGCGAGATATTTGCCCAGAATGTCGAATTCGATGTTTACCACCGACCCGACTTTTATATCGCGGAAATTGGTGTGTTCAAGTGTGTAGGGAATGATGGCTACACGGAACGAGTCTCTTTCGGAATCGCACACCGTGAGGCTCACGCCGTTGACGGTCACAGACCCTTTTTCAACGGTCATATATCCCTTGCGGCGCATTTCGTCCGGAATATCGTAACGGAATCGGAAATATGTCGAACCGTCGACATGCTCGATGTCATCGCACACGGCGGTGGTGTCCACATGTCCCTGGACGATGTGGCCGTCAAGCCTGCCGTTGAGCATCATGGAGCGTTCGAGATTGACGGCATCTCCGGGCTTGAGCAGCCCCAGATTGGAACGGTCGAGGGTTTCCTGTATGGCGACGACATCGTATGTCGAGTCGGGCCGTATCTCCACCACAGTGAGACACACGCCGTTGTGGGCCACGGACTGGTCTATCTTGAGTTCGGACGCGAACGAGCAACGCACCGTCAGGCGCACATTGCCCTCCGAAGCAGTCACGCCGCTTATCCGGGCGGCTTCTTCTACTATTCCTGAAAACATCTTTTTATCTGTCTGTTCTATGCTGCAAGGAATCACTTGCAGAGTTCCATATTGTAAGTTTCTATCTTTAACTGACGGTCCACCGGCCAGCGGATGCTGAAGCTGAGCGTGTGCGCCTCTGCATCATAACGGCTCTTGACAGCCCGTCCGTTTACCGTAATCCTTGCGCCGGGAGCAGCCACGCGGTTGATAACGAAATCGAGCGAGACGGTGCGCGGTGCCCCGGGGTAAGAGCCCTTGGCATCGACGGTGATCACTCCGGCACCGGCGGTGGTTTCGAAGCTGATCAGACGGTATTGGCCTGATTCGAGGGTGCCGGGTGTGAGGCGGTCGTCATCAAACATGGTGAACGATCCGGTCTCGCCGGCCACAGGGAAGCAATTGACCGTAAGACGTCCGGGGTTGTAATCGCCCGTATTCTCCATCTTGTAATCCGCCGTGGGAATTACGGCGCCGCCCTTCACAAACAGCGGCAGACGGCTCAGGGGAGCCTCGACGGTGGCGGTGGTGTAACCGTCGTAGACGTGTTCCGGGCTGTCCCATGCCACCCATTTTCCGGCAGGGAAAGTCACTGAACGCTCGGTAGTGTTCTCGGTGAGTACCGGTGCCACAAGCACTTCCGATCCCCAGAGGAATTCATCGCTTATGCTATCGAATGTGGCCGTGGGGTCGGTGAAGTTGAGCGGCCGCACGAGCGGATAGCCCTTCGCCGCGTTCTCGTACGCGAGCGTATAGTTGTAGGGGAGCCAGCGGTAACGCTGTTTCACGATATCTTCGATGATGGATGCGTACATGGGGTATTTGTACGGTTCGGCATGTTGCTGGGCGTGTGTGCGGAGCATAGGCGAGAAAAGGCCGAGCTGAAGCCAGCGCACATAGAGCTCGGGGAGATACGCATTGTCCGGATCTACGGCGAAACCGCCCACATCGTGCCCCATATAACCCAGGCCTGACAGGCCGGAATTGAGCATGATGCGCACCTGAGGCTCCAGACCGCCCCACGAACGCGACACGTCCGTGCTCCAGGGAAACACGCTGTAGCGCTGCAGCCCCGTGGTACCGCCGCGCATCATGGTGAGCAGTCGCCGGTCGGGATATTCTTCGCGGAAAAGATCGGAAATGATCTCGGACCAGTCATTTCCGTACTGGTTGTGATAAAGAGGCGTGCCGAGACCGTTGGCATGCAGGCCGCCGAGCGGATGCACCTCGGGTTCGCCGAGGTCACCCCACCAGCCGGTGATGCCCTCGTCGGTGAGTTGACGGTAGCGTTCGCGCAGCCATGCACGGGTATCGGGATTCGACACGTCGAACATGCCGCCTTCGCCCACCCAGATCTTTACTTCCTGCGGATTCCCTACCGAATCTTTAAGAAGCAGCCCCTTGGATGCTAGTTCATTATAATTATCTACGCCCCGACCGTTGCGTAACACGTAGGGCTGAGATATTGCCACGAGGTTCACGCCTTTCTTCTTGAGGTCGCGCAGCATCTCGGTGTGCGAGGGCCACTGATCGGGATCCCATGCCAGACGGCCCATGTCCTCTTCCTTGCCATACCAGTAGAGGTCGAGCACTATGCCGTCGACCGGATAACCGGCGGTCTTCAAAGTGTCGATCACCCCGAGCGTCTCGGCCTGATCATGGTAGCCGTATTTCGAGGTTATATAGCCCAGGCTCCACAGCGGCGGCAGAGGCTGGCGTCCGGTGAGGGTGGTCAGCTGCTCGGTGACATCGGCCAGAGTCGAGGGGCCGTTCACGAAATAATAACTGACAGCATGAGGATTCTCGGTAATGTACCGGATGGGATTGCCGGCCACGAGTTCGGCGCGTGCATAGTCGTCGAACACCAGTGCGAATCCGTCCGATGACAGGAACAGCGGCATGGTGATGTTCATCTGCGAGATGCGGGGATCAGATCCGGTATATCCGTAGTTCTGGCGGTTGTACATCACGAGAGTGTCACCGCGAAGGTTGAGCTTATGCCCGCGTTCGCCAGCCCCGTAGAACGAGCCGGTGGCGGTGGTGTAAAGCTCAATTTCGGAACGTCCGCCTGAAAGTGTGCGTTCGCCGGTGTCGGTGATTGTCCGTCCTGCGCCGGAAGAGATCGTGAGCGCGCCGGTACGGGTGTCAAGGGTGGCCACGACTCCGGTGGGAGTGCTCAGTGTAGCGAGCCATGGACCTGCCTGAGCGGTGACGGCTCCGTTATATCCTTCCTCGAGCACGGATGCGCGCGAGGGCATCGCCGGATTGCCGGGTGCATGATTTGTCACCCGCAGGATGTTGTCGGATAGAGCCGTTACGGTCACGGTGCGTTCGTCCGGTGTGACGCAACTTATGCGGGAGGGAGCGGCTGCCGTTGTCGACATGCAGCCCAGTCCCGCGAGCATGGCGGCAAATATATATCTTGATTTGAACTTCATATTATGATGTTATTCTGAAATTGATTAGATCATTTTTTCGCGGGATTTGCGGGGTCGACACGGTTCAGATAACTCTGCACCGTTATAGTCTCCTCGCCCGATGAATTATAAGTTCCGGAGGGTTTGAACACCTTCTTGCGCATGCCTTCGCCTACGTGATGAGCCACGCGCCGGAATTCCTTTGATTTCGCCAGACGCTTGGCCCAGAAGTCGGTAAGCCGTGTCTGCCGATAATTGTTCATATCATCGTAGAGGCCGCGCAGCGAGGGGTGTTTCTCCAGCTCCGCGCGTGTCCATTTCTTGTTGTTGTCGAGATACGCGATGGCCTCGGCTGTCACTTCTCCGGCGGGCTGTGCGGCAGCCGGGGCAGGGGTGGCCTCGGCAGGCGCGGGAGTTTCTGACGGAGAAATCGCAGGCTCTTCGGCCGCTGGTGCCGGAGCCTGCATGCGGGCCTCCACGGCCTCGACAGCGGCTGTCTGTTCTCCGGCCACGATCTTGGGAGCCGACTTGTGGAAAATGGCCCAGCCGGACAGCAACCCTATGATGAAAGCCGTCGAAGCCACATATATCAGCCATTTCAGGCTGTAGCCTTCGGACACCTCCTCGCCCGCATATTCCAGATAATTAACCGTATCCGGCCCTTCGGATATCTTGTCGACAGGCTCATAGCCCTCGACGGGCGATTCGTCAAGAGCGCGTTTTGTCTCCACATCGAACCTCACGGGAGCGCCCATGGCGTCAGACACAAGCGGAAGCTCGAAATGATAGACCCGGCGGCGCCCGCGCTGTTTCGCAGGCTCTTCGGGTCGCATTTCAGGTTCGGGTTCCTGCTCCGGGGCGGCGGGTTCATATCGTGGTTCGGGAGCCACGGTTTCAGGAGCCTCGGCTTCCTGCGCCGGCTCTTCCTCCCGGCCTGCTTCGATGCCGTAGGCTTGCAGCCCGAGGTTGCTGTCGACCAACAACACCCCGGCGTAAGGCACGAAATCCGGCTGATAAAGCCCGGGGCCGAAAAAGTCATCGAGGCGGCGTTCTCCCGGTGCACCGTAATAGCAGAAGGCATATTCGCCACCGGTCGACGGCTCAATGGCGGGAGCGGCCGCATCGGCGGGATACTCGCGCGCTAACATTTCTGTGAGAGCATTGAGGTCTTCGGCTGTCACCGCCGGATTCGACACCATGCGCGTGGTGGCGCGTACAATCGAAGCCATCTCCCCGCGGCTAACCGTCACTCCGGCCGGAACAAAAATCGTCGATGCCAGATGATCGAGCGGTTTGTCGGGGATGGTGCGCAGTATGGTAAAAAACGCACCTTCCTCTATGTAGCTGATAAGATAGAACAGATGCTTTTCCCGCGGATCGTAATCTATGATTTCCAGTGCGTTGCGAACATCGTGGATATGCCGGCGCACGTCTTCCGACGGGTTGATGTCGCGCATGTTCTTGAACCCGCGCAACGATTTGGTTATATATAGCTGAAGCTTGTTCATGTAAGAAATCAGATCTTGCGACACAATGGTGCCCACGGTCTGCAAAGTTACAAAAAATTTCCCGAATCGTTCCGTTTATCATTAATAAAAAAGTAAGGAGCGGGGCAACGAAAAAATTTACGGATTGTCCGATTTTAGATTACCCTGATTCATAGACAATTAGCTTTTATCAACAACTTTTTTCGCACAATCGGTCCGATTGTCGTCCGGAGCCTTCGTCTGTATATTAACTTTGCATTGTCAAAGCGAACCGGTTCAATATGCTTTAACGACCCCTTGAGATTAATTCTCACCCATCAAAACCCAAACCCTGTCGACAGGTTTTTCAACCCGATGTCAAACCACAAAATACCGATATGGCAATATAATCAATGGAAAAGTCGCGGAAATTCCGCGCACAAGTTTTAATAAACGGATTTGGAATTCCCGGATTTGCATGCAGGATGCTCACACCCTGCGTGCAAATCCTTATTGTTTTTTCCTTCGCCTTTTCCGCCCCGCCATCACGTTTTTGAGATTAACGAAACCCCGATTTCACACGTTTTTGAGATTAGTGCACAAAAATCTTGTTCTCACAACAATGATGTCATGTATATCGGAACGAATACTATATCGTCTTCAATTTTCAGATCCTTGTCGTGAATCAGATATGATGTCGCCAGATATTGCCCGTATTTGGCCCGGCACTTCCGTAATGAAGTAAACGCATATCTCTCGCCCGACTTGACTTCAATCGGCGATATATTATGACGGCTTGTTATTTTAGATTTAGCAATGAGAAAATCTATCTCCATACGATTCTCGGAGTCCTCGCTGCTTTTTGAAAAGAAGTAAAGTTTATGTCCGGCAGCTTTTAGCATCTGCGCTACAATATTCTCCACCAGCATTCCTTCGTTGACTTCAAGCTTCCCGAACACAAGTTTCTTATACAAGTCCTTGATTTCATCGCCATACTCGTCGAATGCCATTGAGATCAGCAATCCGGTATCTCCCATATAGCATTTCAAAGTGGTACGATCCTCGTTCAGCCTCAATCCTATATTTGGAGCTGTCGAATTAAAACAACAGTTGATGATTTTTGCATCTGACAACCAGAAAAACGCGTTTGAATACTGACGCATCCGGGCATGTTCGGCCAAAGCAGACATTCGGAATTTTTTCTCATGACGTTGTAGCTGAGAGGGGATCTCATCAAAAATTGCGGCAACCTTGAGTTCTTCTCCGTCAGCGAACTTCCGGATATCGTTGCGATAAAGGTCTATTATACGACGTTTTACACGGTCAACCTCGTCATAATCCTGATTCTGGATAAACTTCTCTACCGCCTGGGGCATACCCCCTACAATCATATAGTGTCGGAAATAGTCAAGAGCTTGCCGGTGGAGTGACTCTCCCATAGGCTTCTTACTTTCAAACTGCTTGCGTATAAACGGCATAAGGGTATAATTACCCATTGCCCATAGAAATTCCTCAAAATCCATCGGATACATTTCAAGGGTAATTTCCTCGGAGGGTATCAGGATATCTTTAACATTTCTCTTAATTGATATCAAAGAACCGGTCTCTATGTAATCGAACCGACCATCCGCCACAAGGTGTTTTATCGCGCTCCTCGCTTTAGGACAGAATTGCACCTCATCAAAAATTATCACCGATTTGCGTGGTATAAGTTTTACCTGATAATATATCTGCAAACGATCAAACAACTCATCCAGATGGTAAAGATAATATTCGAAGAGTTCGGAGATATCAGAAGGCGCGATACTGAAATCTATCACAATATTGGATTCATATTCGTTTCTGGCAAATTCTTCGGCAATATAACTTTTACCTATACGACGCGCCCCCTCAATGAGTACCGCCGTAGTGCCATTATCCTTGTTTTTCCAGTCAAGAAGCCTGTCATAAATTTTTCGTTTCATAGATCTATCACGTTTTTGAGATTAACAAAACACCGATTTCGCACGTTTTTGAGATTAATGAATGTGCAAATTTACACGTTTTTGAGATTAGTGCCAAGAAAATGGACAAAAAAGTGAAAAAGCGACCTCTTCATCTATGCTCCCCCGCCCTACCTAACTGGATGTCCACGGAGAAGTGATAACCGCTTCCACACAATCCGTTTCAACTCTTATTTTGCAGTTTGACGGATTTGTTGTAAATTTGTCGGCTGAAAGGACATTTATTTTTCTGTGGCTTAACGATATGGACGCAAGCACGGAGCGAGACAGTGCTGCCTTCATGTCTTAACCACAAAACATGTATAGTTTTTAAGTATCTCATAGGCTATCTACCCATGGCACGACCCGTCAGAGTGCGATTCGCACCGTCACCCACCGGCCCCCTCCACATCGGAGGCGTACGCACCGCTTTATATAACTATCTTTTCGCACGCCGCAACGGCGGCACAATGATCCTGCGCATCGAAGACACTGACTCAAACCGTTTCGTGCCAGGCGCAGAGGATTACATCAACGAATCGCTCGCATGGCTCGGCATCAAGATTGACGAGGGTGTGCGGGAAGGCGGACCTTTCGGCCCTTACAAGCAGAGCGAACGCCGCGACATTTACCGCAAGCATGTGAAGGATCTGCTTGATGCAGGACGCGCATACATAGCGTTCGACACGCCCGAAGAACTGGACGCCGCACGCGCCGCAACTCCTAATTTCCAGTATGACGCATCGACCCGCGGACGCATGCGCAATTCGCTCACTCTTCCGGCCGAGGAAGTGCAACGCCTGATCGATGAGGGTCAACAATACGTAGTGCGGTTCAAGGTTGAGCCGGGACGCGACGTGGTGGTCAACGACCTGCTCCGCGGCAAGGTGACCATCAAGAGCGACATCCTCGACGATAAAGTGCTCTACAAAAGCGCCGACGACCTTCCCACATACCATCTGGCAAACATCGTCGACGACCACCTCATGGAGGTCTCGCATGTGATCCGCGGCGAAGAATGGCTCCCCTCAGCCCCGCTGCATGTGCTTTTGTACGAGGCGTTCGGCTGGGCTGACACAGCCCCTGAATTTGTTCACCTTCCCCTGCTGCTCAAACCCGACGGAAAGGGGAAACTTTCGAAACGCGACGGCGATCGGCTCGGCTTCCCGGTATTCCCGCTGGAGTGGCACGATCCCAAGAGCGGAGAGACATCATCAGGCTACCGCGAGAGCGGCTATCTGCCAGAAGCCGTCATCAATTTCCTTGCGCTGCTGGGTTGGAATCCGGGCGATGACACCGAGGTGATGTCTATGGACGAGCTCATATCGAAATTCTCTTTCGACCACTGCTCCCGGTCGGGTGCCAAATTCGCCTTTGAGAAGGGCAAGTGGTTCAACCACACTTATATACAGCAGCTCTCAGACGCCGAACTCGCCAAGCTCTTCCGGCCGGCGGCCGAAGCGGCCGGCATCAATCTCGACGGCTTCTCGGACGACTATATAGCCAAAGCCGTGGGGACGCTCAAGAGCCGTATAAACTTCGTGAAAGACCTCACGGAGCAGGCACGATTCTATTTCGAGGCACCCACGACCTATGCCCCCAAGGATGTCAAGAAACGCTGGAGCGAACAGACCCCGGAACTCATGGAGCGCCTGGCCGTGCTGCTCGAAGGCCTCGATGACTTCTCGGCCGCGGCTGCCGAACCGGTGGTGATGGACTGGATCAAGTCGAACGAACTCCACATGGGCAATGTGATGAACGCGTTCCGTCTGGCCGTCGTGGGCGAATGTAAAGGCCCTCACATGTTCGAGATCACCGAAATCATTGGTAAAAAGGAGACTGTGAAACGTCTGCGCGACGCCATCCGGAATATCCACCCTGATGAACCCGTTGTATAACACAGCGATTCAACTATATCGTGCCGGGGCATCCCTGGCCGCCCTCCGCTCCGACAAGGTCCGGGAGATGCTGCGCGGCCAGGAAGAGACGCTCCGCACTCTCGAGGAATGTCGTGCGGCCGTAGCCCCGGAGGGTTATGACGTGTGGATTCATGCGGCATCGCTGGGCGAATTCGAACAGGGACGCCCCATCATCGAGCGCCTGCGCCGCGAACGCCCCGGCATCAGCATTCTGCTGACATTCTTCTCTCCTTCGGGTTACCGTGTGCGCCGCGATTACAAAGGCGCAGACACCGTGGCCTACCTTCCGATGGACACACGAGCCAATGTGCGCCGGTTTCTCGATGCCGCCGCACCGCGGTGCGCCATCTTCATAAAATACGAATTCTGGGGCAATTTCCTCACCGAACTCCAACGACGCGCCATCCCCACATACATCATATCCGCGATTTTCCGCCCGTCGCAGGTGTTCTTCAAGCCCTGGGGGGGCTTGTTCCGTCGCATGCTCCGCTGCTTCGACCATATCTATGTGCAGGATGCCCGGTCGGCGCGTCTGCTCAAGGACATCGGCATAGACAAGGTAACCGTTGCGGGCGACACACGGTTCGACCGCGTGGCCGACATCTGCCGCGCCGCACGCGAGGTGCCGGTAATCGAGCGCTTCTCATCCGGGGCGCCTTTCACACTCGTGGCAGGCAGCTCATGGCCGGCCGACGAGGCCCTCTACATCTCCTGGCTGAAAGCACATCCGGATGTGCGGGCCATAATAGCCCCGCACGAATTCGACGACTCCCGTCTGCGCACTCTGCGCCGGAATCTCGGCCCTCAGGCCCGACTCCTGTCGGAAGTCGCATCCCCGGACGATCTCGATGGAAGCGAACGCTATATAATCGTGGACTCCTTCGGACTCCTGAGCAGCCTTTACCGCTACGGGACTGCGGCCTGGGTGGGCGGCGGATTCGGCGCAGGAATCCACAATATCAACGAGGCCGCCGCCTGGGGCATCCCCGTGATCTTCGGACCCCGCCACGAAAAATTCAAGGAAGCCTCAGACCTGCTTGCAAACGACGCGGCCACACAGGTCAACTCTCAGCGCGACACAACCAAAGCTCTCGACTCACTGCTTCAATCGGCCGATGCGCGCAACAGCGCCGGACAGGCCGCCCGGCAATACATCGACGCGAACATAGGCGCGACAGACATTATTTTCAACGACATATTCCCCTCCTCTGATGATTAAGACAGGACTCCAGCTACCCGCAGGCTCAGGCCCCGAAATTGTGCGCTTGTTGCTCAGACACCCCGACGTAGACCTCCGATGGGTCAGCGCCAACGCCATGCCCCCGGAAGGCGTCACGGCTCTCTTCGACGCTATCCAGGGCGAAAGCACTCCCATTTCACCCGTGCCCGACTTCGAGAACATCGACCTCTACATAGGCCCCGACACAGCCGCCCTCGACCGTTTCCTCGGACAGAACGTGCGCGCCAAGGCCATCCTGACCAATATGATGATGCGGCCAGTGGACGCCAGCGACGGAGTGCCCGGCGTATGCGAATTCAACCGCAAAGCCCTCGTGCGCGGAGCACGCGTAGCCCTGCAGCCCGACATCACGACACTGCTCGGCGCACTCGCCCTCATGCCTCTGGCCAAAAACCTCCTGCTCAACACCCCCGTGACCGGAACCATGCTGCTGCCCGGACGCACCGGCACTTCGATACGCGTTCCCGCCGCCACACTCCCGCCCCTCGACTTCAAAGTGCTGCGCGAGAACATACTCGCACACCTTCAGCAGTCGTTCTCCGCCCCGATAGAAATCACCTCCGTAGAACACAGCGACACATTCGCCTGCGCCATACTTACCATAGACGTCCGCATGGCTCTCGACCAGATACGCCGCATATACACCGAATTCTACGCCGATCACCGTCACATCTTCTTCCCCACCCGCACCATCACCCGCGAGATGGTAACAGGCACCAACAAAACAGCCATTAGCCTCGGGCACGACGGACTCGGACGTCTCATTGTCACCGCCGCTTTCGACTCACGCTACAAAGCCGGAGCCGGAAACGTGATACACATGCTCAACCTTCTCTTCGGACTCGACGAACTCACCGGATTCTGAAAATGGCACCCTGGATTACAATCGCACTGCTCGTTGTGGCCAACGTATTCATGACCTTCGCATGGTACGGCCACCTCAAGCTTCAACAAATGAAAGTCGTCACCGACTCCACCCCCCTCTGGGCCATCATCCTCATCTCATGGGGCATGGCCCTGCTGGAATACATCCTCATGGTCCCCGCCAACCGCTACGGCTTCCAAGGCAACGGCGGACACTTCTCCCTACCCCAGCTAAAAGTGATGCAAGAAGGCATAACCCTCGTTATCTTCGCCCTGTTCACCCTCATATTTTTCAAAGACCAGCAACTCCACTGGAACCACGCCGCCGCCGGCCTCTGCCTCATCGGAGCCGTCTACTTCGTGTTCATGAAATAGGAATTCCCGACTCCGCCGCCCGGGCTGCATGCTTCATATCACTATCCCCCCCCGCTTTATCAACGGCCGGGAAGAAAACACAATTCTGACTTTCCAAAGGACGCTTTCATCACCCCGATCGCTAATTTTTCAGCGTCAAGTTGAGCGCAATACCCACCGGTGCGACTCAAAAACGAACAAAAAAACAAAAAACATCTCAAAAAATTTGGTCAGTAAGAAAAAAGTCCCTACCTTTGCAGAGCAAAACCAAGGTGCCATAGCTCAGTTGGTAGAGCAAAGGACTGAAAATCCTTGTGTCCCCGG
>CAMWNG010000024.1 GCA_947175575.1 uncultured Bacteroidales bacterium
CCGAAGGGTTACAAAAAAAGCCATAATATAAACTAATTTTGAAGAGTTACTTAACTCGGTCTTCGGACCTGAAAACCGTCCGGAGACCGGGTTATAAATCCCTCATTAAATATTTTCCGCAATTATTTTTGGGAGTTAAGTAAATTTACTTTATCTTTGCACATTGAAAGGGAAGTTCTTCTTCCTCACTTCCGATAATCTGAAACAACTAATTATTAACCAATCAATAGACCATGAAAATCTCTACTCCGATGGTGACTCGTTCGCTCGCCATGGCAGCTATGCTTGCCACAGGCGCGATGTTCGCCTCAGCACAGACTTTTGTGCAGAACGGTATTGTCTACAAGGTCAATAAGGCCAATGTAGAAGTACAGAAAGCGGATGCAAAACTTACCGATACATCGGTACCCGCTCCCGCCGCTTATACCGGTGACATCAAAATCCCCGCAAAAGTAAATTACAACGGCAAGGACTATACAGTCAGCAAAGTGGGTTCTGTGTTCAAAGGCACAGAAATCACTTCGTTCGAAATGGAAACCGGCGGCGCGATCAAAATTGACCGCGGTGCATTCCAGGGCTGTGCTAAACTCGCTAAAGTTGTTCTTCCTGATGACCTTACCGCTATTTCCGGTAACGCTTTCCAGGATTGTGTAGCTCTTACTGAAATCACAATCCCTGGCACTGTAGGCGAAATCGCGTCTGCTACATTCACCGGTTGCGAAGCCCTCAAGAAACTCGTGCTCGCCGACGGTGAACAACCTCTTGCATGGCAGGTGGCTTCGTTCGGCACTTCGTCTCCCGTTGAAGAACTCGTAATGAACCGTCAGTTTGCCGATAAATATAAAGATATGAGCTCGCTGCCTATGCGCAACAACGGCAATATCAAGAAAGCTACAATCGGCGGTCACTGCACCGAACTTCCCGCTTCTTTCTTTGAAAATGCAGGAAACTTCAGCGAAATCGTTTTCGAAAGCGAAATGACAAGCATCGGCACAAACTGTTTCGCAGCTACTGCAATGACAGAATTCGCCTTCCCCGAAGGTCCCACCACTGTCAGCTCTTCACTCTTCATGGGTTGTAAGTCGCTCAAGAAAGTCACTCTTCCCGATGCGGTTACCGTAATCGACGCTCTGGCTTTCAATAACTCGGCTCTTGAAGAAATCAACTTCCCCGAATCTCTGAAAACTATCGGTGTGATGGCGTTCTCCGGCAGCAACCTCTCCGGCGACATCGTTCTCCCCGAAACTGTTGCGACTGTCAACAATCAGGCTTTCGCTCTCACCGGCATCCGTTCCGTTGACATCCCCGCTGCCACCAAGACCCTCGGCTCAGGTGTATTCATGGGTTGCGAAGATCTTGCCAAATTTGTTGTTGCAGCAGAAAATGAATCCTTCAAATGCGCTGCTGACGGTTCTTACATCACCGATGCCGAAGGCAAGACCCTCCTGGCTTATGCTCCCGCACTGGAAGCAGCTGCTTTCACCGGCGATTTCCCCGCTGTTGCCGACTACGCTTTCTACGGTGCCAAGAACCTCAAGGAAATCAACCTTCCCCAGTGCAAATCATGGGGTGACTATGCTCTCTATGGCACAGGTATCGAAAAGATCGCTTTCGAAGGTTCTGTTGGTCGCTATGCAGCTGCCAACTGCCCCGCACTCGCCGAACTCTCGCTCAACACTGCTGAAATCCCCTTCGGTGTTGCTGCCGATTGCCCCGAACTTGCCAAAGTCAATATCCTCCGCAATGTAACCGTTGTCAAGCAGGATGCATTTAAGAACTGCGCAAAAGTAACCGAACTCGATCTCGGTAATGTTCTCGCCATCCTCGAAGCCGACTGCTTCGCCGGTTCGGGTGTCAAGAATCTCACCGTAGGCGCTTACTATCCCGCAGCAATGGCTGACGGCGTATTCAAAGAAGGCGACGAAATCACCGTTACCGTTCCCGAATCACTTGTTGCTGCATATAAGGAAGCCGCCGGCTGGAAGTTCCTCACCATCAAGGGCGACGCTAACCTCGCGGTTGGCGGCGAAGACATGGGCATGCCCAACGGTCTCTACTATGCAGGCGATGACGGCGACCTCCATTGTGTATATGCTGATGGTCAGGACGATGTTTATCCCATGGGTCTCTCTCACACCTTCCAGCTCCTCGAATTCTCTCACCGTATCTATGGCGCATCTGCCGGTAAGAAATTCTGGTACAGCGCTTCTTCCGCTACCGAAGGCGACGGCAAACTGTTCTACATCTCTAAGGTTGGTAATGACGTGTTCCAGGCTGTCGTTCTTGACAACACCGGTAACAACGCTTACAAGGATCCCTTCGGTCTCTACATCTACGGCTCGACCCTCTATGTCAATGACCGTAACGTATGCGTCCGTAAGATCTCGGCCGACGCTATCGCTCTGCCCATCGATTACCCCTCATGGATGGAAAACAACTGGATGCCCTTCTATGACAGCAATCCTTGGACATGGGGTTGCATTAAGAACGGTTTCGCAATCACAAATGACCAGGATGCCGACGGCAATCCCGAACCCCTCTACTGGATCGGTATGAAGATGAATGGTGAAGGTCTCTTCTCATTCAAGGAAAAGAATATCGGCGCAGGCACCAAGGGTCCGGCTGAAGGCGCCACAGCTTATCTCACTGCTCTCAAACCTATCGCTACATCTTTCAACATCGACGAAAAGAACGGTGACCTCTACATCTACATTGAAAAAGCAGGTCTCTCAGAAGATAAACTCATCAAGGCCGGTCTCTACCGTATCAAACTCGATGATCTCACGCAGACTCCTAATCCCAATTATGATCAGTTCTTCAATGATCTTGACGCACAACTCATCGACGGTTCACCCGTGAAGTATGAGGGTAGTGACATCTATGAGCATGTAGGTATATCTCAGCTGGCCATCGACGCCAATAGCGAATACATGTACTGGTGCTACCGCGCTCCCACACCCGAAGAAGCTGAAGCTCAGGAATCTCAGGATTGGGAGACCATGCTCAAAGGTAAATACTGGTGGGCTGAAAAGTACGACGAAACCAACCCTCTCCACCACTCCGGTATCAAGCGTATCAAACTCGGTGAAGAAAATCCCAAAGTTGAAATGGTTGTAGAAGGTGTTACAGGTTATGGTATCGTTCCTGTAAACTTCGAAGGCTCTACCAAACCCATCGACGGCGTGGCTGATGCAGTTCTCGGTGCTGAAGGCGACAACCTCGTTGTCAACAACAACGGTGCTATCGTAGCTCTCGAAGCCGCTCAGGTAGCAGTTTACAACGCTGCAGGTGTAATGGTTGCAAACGTAGCTCTCGAAGCCGGTCAGGCATTTGACCTCGATCAGCTCGCCGGTGGTCTCTACGTAGTGGAAGCTAAAGCCGGTGCTGCCAAGCAGGCTCTCAAAGTGGTTAAATAAACCGCGCCTTAAAAAGTAGTCAAAACAATTCTCTGACTGCATAAAACAGCGCTCCGCAGGGTCATCCTGCGGAGCGTTTCGGTTTAAATTCAGCAAAAGTTCCGCAAGGTTCATTTTTTTTTGCTAACTTTGTGGCATAATGCGTAATAGACACATCTATGAACGAGAAATTGCCTGAATTGCCTCTAAACCGCCCGGTGAGGGTGTTGTTCGTATGTCTCGGAAATATATGCCGCAGTCCGGCAGCCGAGGGCATATTCCGGCAGATCGTAAGCGAGAACGGGAGTGAATCTCTATGGGAAATAGACTCAGCAGGCATCGGCGGGTGGCATGCAGGCCAGTTGCCCGATAATCGCATGCGCGTACATGCCCGGCGCCGCGGGTATGAACTCACCCACAGAGCGCGTCAGGTGCGTGAGTCGGATTTCGACGACTTCGATCTGATCATCGGAATGGATTCTGGTAATATCGCTGATCTGCGCGAACTTGCACGAACACGCGAAGACCTTGCCAAAATTCATTCGATGAGCGAATGGATGCAAGGTATAGCCACACGGTACGATCACGTGCCTGACCCCTACTACGAAGGTGCGGAAGGCTTCGAGCTTGTGCTTGACCTCCTTGAGAACGCCTGCCGCAATCTCGCCGGCCAAATATGACGGCTTCCCCGTCTCACATCATCCGAAAAACACATAACCATTCAATTATACTTACTTATCTGATACTTTATGAAGCGTTTCCTATTATTTTTCCTGCTTACGCTGATGGCTGTGACAGTCCTAAGGGCGCAGGTCTATCTATGCGGATCCGTCAACAACTGGGATATTCAGAATGTCCTGGCGTTCACCCGAAACAATGACGGCGTCTACACCCTGAAAGTGAATTTTGCGACAGGGGCCAACACGGAGTTCAAGCTTTCCACTGTCCGTCCTGCCGGTTCGGATACCAATTCGGCGTGGAACGAATTCGACCGCGGTGTGCTCGGGTTTGAAGGTGGCGCCATCGAAGCCGACAAGTGGCTGCAACTCAAACAAGGCGTCGCCACAAACATCAAGGCTCCGGCGGCCAGTGAGTACACGCTTATGGTCGATCTGGCCACCTACCGTCTGATGTTTTCCACCGGTGAGGTCGGTCCGACTCCTTCCGACGGCGATTGGAGCGGCACTCTCCCCGTCCTTTTCATAAATACGAACGATAATCTCCCCGTCGATTCAAAGGAAGAGTACCGCAAGGGTACCTACTACCTTGATCCGATGGGCGTTCAGGGCATCGACGCCATCGGCTCAGCTGCCCAGCCTCTCACCTTGCAGATCAAAGGCCGCGGCAATTACACCTGGACCGGCTTTGACAAAAAGCCTTATCGCCTGAAACTCGATGCCAAAGCGCCGTTGATGGGCATGAAAACCAGCAAACACTTCGCTCTGCTTGCCCATGCAGATGACAACCTCGGCTATATGCGAAACGTCATGGGCTTCGCTTTGTCGCGCAAACTCGGATTGCCTTGGACTCCGGCTACCAAGCCTATCGAGGTTGTGCTTAACGGTAACTATATCGGCCTGTATTGGCTCACCGAGACCATCCGTGTTGACGGCGACCGCGTTAATGTCGTTGAGCAGGAAGACCGTGCTATCACAGACGTCGACGGCGGCTGGCTCGTCGAGATCGACAATTACGATACCGATCCTCATGTCACGGTGAACACCTCCGACGGCTATCCCATCTGGTTTACATATAAATCGCCGGAAGTACTTTCAACTGAACAGGAAAACTATCTTCAGTCGCAGATGACGGCCATCAATTCTGCCGTTCAGGCCGGTGACTTTGCGAAACTTTCGCAACTTGTTGACATCGACTGTCTCGCACGTTACTATATCGTACAGCAACTGATGCAGGACCGCGAATCCTTCCACGGCAGCTGTTATCTCAACCGCCAGCGTGGCGAGTCGAACAAATGGATGTTCGGTCCTGTCTGGGATTTCGGTAATGCTTTCGGCGACAATACCGGCGAGAATCCCGGATTTATCGACGGCACTCTTTTCTATCAGGTCTGGATTCCCAAGGTGTACCGTATGCCCGGCTTCCTCGAAGCCGTCAAGTCAGTATGGTCTACATTCGCTGATGGCGGATGTTCCGATGTGATTTCGGAAATGAAACCTGTGGCCGAATCCATCGTAGACGCCGCGAAAGCCGACGCTGCGCGTTGGCCTCAGTATGCACAGACCGACATAATGACCAAATACAACCGTATCAGCACCTATCTCCGCAACAGCAACAGCTGGGCCGTAGAGCAGTGGGGGCAGGGAGTCGTCGCAGAGCAGCATCTTTATCTTTGCGGTACACTCAACGGTTGGGCCATCAACAACCTCATGGAATTCAGCCGCAATTCTGACGGTATCTATTCTCTCAAGGCAAATTTTGCGGCCGACTCCGAATTCAAGATTTCGACAGTGCGTCCCACCGGACAGGGCAACGGCGCATGGAACGAGTTCGATAGCGGTGTGCTTGGAATATCCTCGCCTGTCGAGGCAAATAAGTGGTTGCAGCTTACTCCCGGTCTTGTCACTAATATAAAAGCTCCGTCTGCCGGTGAGTACACGCTTATGGTCGATCTGGCCACCAATCGTCTGATGTTCTCCACCGGATCGGTTGACCCGAATCCATCTGATGGTGATTGGAGCGGCACACTTCCCGTCCTTTTCATAAATACGAATGATAATCTCCCCGTCGATTCAAAGGAAGTGTACCGCAAGGGTACATATTATCTTGATCCGATGGGTGTTCAGGGCATCGAGGCCATCGGCTCAGCTGCCGAGCCTCTCACCTTGCAGATCAAAGGCCGTGGCAATTACACCTGGACCGGCTTCGACAAAAAGCCTTATCGCCTGAAACTCGATGCCAAAGCGGCGTTGATGGGCATGAAAAAGAGCAAACACTTTGCCATCCTCGCCCATGCCGACGACAATCTCGGACACCTGCGCAACGAGATGGGCTTCGCACTTTCCCGTAAACTCGGTCTTCCCTGGACTCCGGATGCAAAACCTATAGAGGTGGTGCTCAATGGCGACTACATCGGCCTTTACTGGCTCACTGAGACCATCCGTGTTGACGGCGACCGCGTTAATGTCGTTGAACAGGAAGACCTTGCAACCACAGATGTTGATGGCGGCTGGCTCGTCGAGATCGACAATTACGATACCGATCCTCATGTCACGGTGAACACCTCCGACGGCTATCCCATCTGGTTTACATATAAATCGCCGGAAGTACTTTCAACTGAACAGGAAAACTATCTTCAGTCGCAGATGACGGCCATCAATTCTGCCGTTCAGGCCGGTGACTTTGCGAAACTTTCGCAACTTGTTGACATCGACTGTCTCGCACGTTACTATATCGTACAGCAACTGATGCAGGACCGCGAATCCTTCCACGGCAGCTGTTACCTAAATCGTGAACGAGACGAGTCAAGCAAATGGATGTTCGGTCCTGTCTGGGATTTCGGTAACGCTTTCGGCGACAACACCGGCGAGAATCCCGGTTTTATCGACGGTACTCTTTTCTATCAGGTGTGGATTCCGAAGATCTACCGTATGCCCGAGTTCCAAAAGGCTGTGAAATCTGTATGGCAGACTTTCGCATCCGACGGTTGCGAGACTATAATCGAAGGTCTGAAGCCTGTAGCCGAATCCATCGTAGACGCGGCGAAAGCCGACGCCGCGCGTTGGCCTCAGTATGCACAGACCGACATAATGACCAAATACAACCGTATCTGCACCTATCTCCGCAACAGCAACCGCTGGAGCACTGAGCAGTGGGGACAGGCCGTCATCACTGAACAGCATCTTTATCTTTGCGGTACTCTCAACGGTTGGGCCATTAACAACCTTATGGAATTCAATCGCAATTCTGACGGTATCTTCTATCTTAAGGCGAATTTTGCGGCCGACTCCGAATTCAAGATTTCGACAGTGCGTCCCACCGGTCAGGGTAACGGCGCATGGAACGAGTTCGACAGCGGTGCACTCGGTATATCCTCGCCTGTCGAGGCGAACAAGTGGCTGTCGCTTACTCCCGGACTTATCACGAACATAAAAGCCCCGGCTGCCGGAGAATTCACCGTCTATGTCGATCTCGCCAACAACACGCTTATGTTCTCTAACGGCGGCGAGGGTCCTACCCCCTCTCATGCATGGAGCGGCACACTCCCCGTGATTTTCATCAACACCACAGACAATCTCCCTGTCGACTCCAAGGAAGTGTACCGTAAGGGTACCTACTATCTTGACCCGATGGGTGTAGAAGATGTTGAGCCTGTCGGCTCCGAGGCCGAACCGTTGACTCTTCAGATCAAGGGCCGCGGTAACTGGACATGGGTAGGCTTTGATAAGAAACCTTACCGATTGAAACTGGATGCGAAGGCCGCCCTGCTTGGAATGAAGAAAAGCAAGCATTTCGCGCTTCTTGCCCATGCCGACGACAATCTCGGTTTCCTGCGTAATGTCATGGGTTTCGCGCTCTCGCGCAAAATCGAT
This sequence comes from uncultured Bacteroidales bacterium, assembly GCA_947175575.1. Classification (GTDB taxonomy): domain Bacteria; phylum Bacteroidota; class Bacteroidia; order Bacteroidales; family Muribaculaceae; genus CAG-873. Next base: position 7,946 of record CAMWNG010000024.1, read on the forward strand.
TTACCCTGGACGCCGGATGCAAAACCCGTAGAAGTGGTTCTCAACGGCGATTACATCGGTCTTTACTGGCTCACTGAAACAATCCGTGTCGATAGCGACCGCGTAAATGTCGTCGAGCAGGAAGATCTGGCGACAACCGATGTCGACGGCGGTTGGCTCGTGGAAATAGACAATTACGATACAGATCCGCATGTCACGGTGAACACCTCCGACGGATATCCCATCTGGTTCACATACAAATCTCCTGAAGTTCTCTCATCCGAACAGGAAAACTATCTGCAGGCACAGATGGAAGCGATTAACCGTGCGGTTGACGCCGGCGACTTCGAAAGCCTCTACGACCTTGTCGATATTGATTGTCTCGCACGTTACTATATCGTGCAACAGATGATGCAGGATCGTGAATCGTTCCACGGCAGCTGTTACCTCAACCGCCAGCGCGGCGAGATGAACCGATGGAAATTCGGGCCTGTATGGGACTTCGGTAACGCGTTCATGGATGGAACGGGTACAAATCCTGTATTTATCGGTAATTCAGATTTTTATCAGGTCTGGATTTCAAAAATCTACAACATGCCCGAGTTCATCACCACCATCAAAGGCATATGGGAAGATTTCGGTCCCGACGGCTGCAACGAAGTGATTCATGAAATCAGACCGGTTGCCGAGTCAATCGAGGATGCCGCAAAGGCCGACGCCGCTCGTTGGCCTCAGTACGGTCAGACGGATATTATCGACAAATACGACCTCATCAGCTCATATCTGCGCAACAGTCACGACTGGGGTATCCGCGAGTGGGGTAAGGTCGGTGTGTCTGATGTGGATACGGATGCTTCAGCTCCCGTGCGCTACTTCAATCTTCAAGGTGTAGAACTCCATTCTCCCTCGGCCGGATCAGTCGTGATCCGTCTGCAAGGCACCATGGCCGATAAGATTGTTGTTACCGAGTGAATTCTAATTCCTGGTGAGACTTTCAACGCCTCATCAGGAATCTTTTAAAGATAAAACAGATAACCCTAAGTTACTTGATATGAAACGGATTCTTTTGAGCACTATATTACCGTTGCTGGCTATTATGGCCATACAGGCACAGGTGTATCTCTGTGGTGCGGTAAACAATTGGGATATTACCAAAACCCTTGAGTTCGCACGGAACGATAACGGTCTTTACTTCCTGAAAGTGAATTTCGCTTCGGGCGAGGAATTCAAGATTTCCACAGTAAAAACGGAGTCTGACAATGTCTCCGAAGCGTGGGCAGAGTTTGACAAAGGTGTACTCGGCCTGAACGGAGATGCCGTTCTGAACAAATGGCTAACGCTGACCGCGGGTTATGCGCCTAACATCAAGGCTCCGGCCAAAGGTGAGTATACGCTGTACGTAGATCTGTCAACAAACAAGCTGTTCTTCTCGGACGGTGAAACCGGACCGGAACCTGACAAACCATGGAGCGGTACGCTTCCGGTGCTTTTCATCAATACGAACGACAACCTTCCTGTAGATTCAAAGGAAGTTTATCGTAAGGGTACCTACTATCTTGACCCGATGGGTGTCGAAGGCATAGAGGCTATCGGTTCGGTGGCAGAGCCTCTCACCTTGCAGATCAAAGGCCGCGGTAATTACACTTGGACCGGATTCGACAAAAAGCCTTACCGGCTGAAACTCGATGAAAAAGCACCTTTGATGGGTATGAAAAAGAGCAAACACTTCGCTATCCTCGCTCATGCCGACGACAATCTCGGACATCTGCGCAATGAGGCCGGTTTCGCTCTGTCGCGGAAATTAGGCTTGCCCTGGACTCCCGCATCCAAACCCCTCGAAGTGGTTCTAAACGGCGATTATATAGGTTTGTATTGGCTCACCGAAACAATCCGCGTCGATAAAGACCGTGTGAATGTGGTAGAACAGAAAGATCTGGCCACCACGGATGTTGACGGCGGATGGCTCGTGGAGATCGACAACTACGATTCCGATCCGCATGTCACTGTGACGGCGGCGGACGGTTATAATATCTGGTTCACATATAAATCTCCCGAAGAATTGTCGTCAGAGCAGGAGAGCTATCTTGAATCGCAGATGACGGCAATAAATACGGCCGTCGATAAAGGTGATTTCAAGTCGCTCTCGGAGCTGGTGGACATAGACTGCCTCGCACGCTACTACATGGTGCAGCAGCTGATGCAGGATCGTGAATCGTTCCATGGCAGCTGTTACCTCAACCGCCAGCGCGGCGAATCGAACAAATGGATGTTCGGTCCCGTATGGGACTTCGGCAATGCCTTCATGGACGGCACCGGCACAGATCCTGTTTTCATCGGCCAAGCCAATTTCTATCAGGTCTGGATTCCGGGGATATACAAAATGGACGGATTCGTGAAAGCTGTGACCACGGTATGGGCCGGGCAGACCGGAAAACTCTGTAACGATGTGATATCCGAACTCAAGCCCATCGCCGAGTCGATCGTGGATGCGGCTAAAGCCGATGCCGCCCGCTGGCCACAATATGCCCAGACAGACATTATGGCTAAGTACGACCGCCTCTCAACATATCTGGCAAACAGCTGTCAATGGGCCGAAGACGAGTGGAAAAGCGGTTCTGTGACCGATATGACATTGGAACATAACGGCGCGGTACGCTATTTCAATCTTCAGGGCATCGAATTACAGTCACCCGTTGCGGGAGATGTGGTTGTCCGTCTGCAAGGCTCACATGCTGACAAAATCATATATAACGAATGAGAATAGATATTATATCAGTTGTGCCGGAGATGCTGGAGTCGCCGTTAGGCACTTCGATCGTCAAGCGTGCCTGCGACAAGGGCCTCGCCGAGATTCATGTGCATAATCTGCGCGACTACACCACCAACCGCCACCGCAAGGTGGATGATTATCCGTTCGGCGGCGATGCCGGCATGGTCATACAGATCGAGCCGGTTGACCGCTGCATATCCGCGCTGAAGTCCGAACGCCACTACGATGAAGTGATATTCACCGCTCCCGACGGCGAGATACTTACACAGCCGATAGCCAACTCGCTCTCGATGCTTGAAAACATAATAATCCTGTGCGGACATTATAAAGGCGTGGACTATCGCATACGTGAACATCTCGTCACTCGGGAAATTTCCATAGGCGATTATGTGCTCACCGGAGGCGAGTTGCCGGCGGTAATAATTACGGATGCGATCGTGCGTCTGTTGCCCGGCGCTATCGGAGACGAACAGAGTGCTCTCTCAGATTCATTTCAGGACAATCTGCTTGAGCCGCCTGTCTACACACGTCCGGCCGAGTATAACGGATGGCGTGTGCCTGACATACTGTTGAGCGGGCATCAGGCACGCATCGACGAGTGGAAACACGCCCAGTCACTCGAACGCACGATGCGCTTGCGTCCCGACCTTCTGAAATAATATCGGCACAAAATCAAAAAAGTGGAGCCATACGGTTCCGCTTTTGTTTTGCAAAGTAATAACGCGAAGATAGGTGGATAAATCCGATTTGGTGGGGCGGAGTATTTTTTGTAATTTTGCGACAAGGATTTAATAATGGAATCGTATGACAGAAACTGATGCAAAACGCCTCAAGGAAGATTCCGACGGGCTGCTCACCTACGAATATATGGCCAATAACATCGAGACCTGCGCCGATGATATGGATGCTCTTGTAGACAATATGCAGCGCGTGGACCACAACGGGCAGTTCACGGCCTCGGCAGCGAGGTATCTTCAGGCGATAGATCCGGAACGGTATTCGGGCGCTATACAGGCTCTTGTGGCTGCCACCATAGACAAGGATCGCGAACACCGCTACCTGCATTCGCTGATGACAGCGATTTACGGCGATGACTGCAAGGAGCGGGCTGAGGAACTTTCCGCACAGGACAATAATTTCAGACGGATATACAAACGTCTGTTCCCCAAACCCGATTCTCTCTGAAACATATTCCTTCTTAGATACGTTATGAAAGCAACGAAATCAATATTGACTGTCGCAGCCGCATGGCTGCTGATGTCGGCAGCGGCATGTTCAAAGACACAGGCGGCCGCTCCGGAAACAAAAATCGAAGATATGACTGACGTAAACACAACACTCACCACCGACACCACATCTGCAAAAGTGGAAGTCGAGACCACCATGGGCAATTTCACTATTCTGCTCTACGGCGACACGCCCAAACACCGCGACAATTTCGTCAAACTCGTGAACGAAGGCTATTATGACGGAACGCTGTTCCACCGCATCATCAACGAATTCATGGTGCAGGCCGGCGATCCGGATTCGAAGACCGCGGTGGCCGGTCAGCGTCTTGGTTCGGGTGGCCCCGGCTATACCATCGAGGCCGAAATTCTATTCCCGAAGCATTTCCATAAACGCTATACGCTGGCGGCAGCCAGACAAGGCGATCAGGTCAATCCCGAAAAACGGTCATCAGGCTCTCAGTTCTATGTAGTTACAGGCGCGAAAGTGCCCGAAAACCAGCTTGACCGTCTCGAAGCCAATCTGCACAATCAGCAGCTCCAGAGCACCTTCAACGGGCTGGCGGCAGAGCACATGGACGAGATACGCGCAATGCAGGCTTCCGGTGACCGCGAAGGGCTGAATGCGCTCCAACAGAAAATCGTGGAACAGACCGAGGAGATTGTAGCTAAAAATCCCCTGAAACTTACCGATGAGATGCGCGAGGCGTATACCACAGTCGGCGGAGCACCGCATCTCGACGGCGCCTACACCGTCTTTGGCGAAGTGATAAGCGGAATGGACGTGATTGACAAGATCGAAAAGGTCGAAACCGACCGTTCCGACCGTCCTACTGAGGATGTGCGCATCATCAAGATGAAGGTCCTCGCCGACTGACCGTTGCAATGATAGAATACCGTACCTATACGCTGCCCAACGGTCTGCGGGTGGTGCACAATTACGACCCCGCCACGGTGATGGCGGCGGTCGATGTGCTTTATAATACCGGGGCGCGCGACGAATCACGTTCGCTCACCGGGATAGCGCATCTGTTCGAACACCTGATGTTCGGCGGCAGCCGGAATGTGCCGGATTTTGACAAAGTGCTCCAAAACGCGGGCGGACAATCGAATGCATGGACGTCAAATGACTTCACCAATTTCTACGATGTGCTTCCGGCCGCAAATGTGGCCACAGCTCTCTATCTCGAGAGCGACCGCATGGAGGCTCTCGGATTCAATCATGAGGCGCTTGAGGTTCAGCGCAGCGTTGTCACCGAGGAATTCAAACAGCAGTGTCTGAATCGTCCCTACGGGCTGCTGATGCATACGCTCCGTGAGGCCTTGTATGCCCCCGGGCATCCTTATTCCTGGCCTGTGATAGGACTCGCCCCCGAGCATATCGCTCGCGTGACCGATGATGATGTGCGCGCTTGGTTCTACGGGCATTATGCTCCTGACAATGCAGTGTTGGCCATCTCGGGTAATGTTCCTTATGGCGAAGGGCGCGGGATGGTTGAAAGATGGTTCGGCGACATTCCGCGCCGCGATATTCCTGCCCGGAAGAATGTTGATCCGGGATTCCCTGCCGAATCGGTGTCAGTGGAACTTTTCGGCAATGCACCGATGCCTATGGTGGCGCTGGCTATCCCGATGGACTCCTACGGCACCAAAAATTACCGCGTGGCCGACTGCATAACCGATATCCTTTCGGCCGGACAGACGAGCCGGTTCTACCGTAATCTCGTTCTCGGCGGTAACGGCCTGATAGTTGACGCCGATGCCTCTATCACAGGTTCCGAAAGCCCGGGCTTTGTAATGATGACTGCCCGGGTGTCACAAGGCACCCGAGAGGCTCTCGAAGAGGCTGCCGCAGCCATGCTCGGTCAGCTTGAGGCTCTCGCAACCGACGGAGGCGTGACCCCGCACGAACTGGAGCGAACCATGAATCGATTCGAATCGACTTTCGCGCTGTCAAATCTCGACGCCTTGTCAAAAGCTCAGAATCTGGCCATGTGTGTAATGCACGGTGAGGACATAAACAGCACAGTGGAGCTGCAACGGCAGATCACCCGCGGCGACATAGCGGCGGAAGCTGCCAGACTCGCCTCGGTTCCGCGCGCCACGGTATTTTACAGGCCGAAACAGTCTTAACCGAGCCATACACAAAATTAACGCGAAAAAAATTGCAGGAACTATTATAATTGTCTACCTTTGCAACAGCAATGCGGCAGTAGCTCAGTCGGTAGAGCATCAGCTTCCCAAGCTGAGGGTCGCGGGTTCGAACCCCGTTTGCCGCTCCAAGTTCAGCTCCGCCATCGTGGAGCTGTTTTTCTATAAAGAATTATGCCGCGGCCTTTTGTAATTGTAGTCACTGGTGCCACAGCGTCGGGTAAGACTGCCGTGGCGATAGCTGTGGCCGAACGGTTGGGTTGCGAAATCATTTCTGCGGACTCGCGTCAGATATATGCCGGAATACCGATAACCACGGCCGCTCCCACACCCGAAGAACTCGCAAGGGTAAAGCATCATTTTGTGGGGACACTGCCATTGGACGCGTATTATAGCGCGGCGAAATATGAAGAGGACGTGACGGCTCTGCTGCCGGAGCTTTTCAAGCGTCACGGATGTGCTGTGGTGTGTGGCGGCTCGATGCTTTACATTGACGCGGTGACCGACGGAATCGACAGTTTGCCGACTATATCGGACAGTGTGCGTTCCCGTGTGCTTGATATTATGGATCAGCATGGCTTGCCGGGAGCGTTGGCGCTCCTTGAAAATCTCGATCCGGAATATGCTGTCCGTGTAGACCGATCCAATCCGCGGCGTGTGGCGCATGCCCTGGAGATCTGTATGCAGGCCGGGGTGCCATACAGCTCCCTGCGCACAGCCGGACGCGTGAACAGAGACTTCGATATCATCAAGGTCGCGGTCGATCGTCCCAGAGCGGAATTATTCGACCGTATCAACCGACGTGTGGAGCAGATGGTTGCCGACGGCATGGTGGAAGAAGCCCGCGGAGTCTATCCGTTGCGGCATCTGAATTCGCTCAACACAGTAGGCTTTAAAGAAATGTTTGCTATGTTCGATGGAAAGATGGACCGTCGTACGGCGCTTGACCGACTTGCCAAAAACACGCGCGTATATGCGAAAAAGCAACTGACGTGGCTTGCCCGGCCGGGAGTTCGCCCTGCGCGATTCGTGAATCCGGACACGGCGGCCGAGGATATTCTGCGGATGGTGTCCTCAGAACTCAACGCCTAAGAAAGCCTCGAAATTTATTCCCGGCATCGGGCGAGAGAGTACGGTGCGATATCGTGTGTTGAATATGTTGTTGACAGCGATTTTCGGCCGTAGCGTTACATTCCGGATTGTTATCGGGCGTTCAACTGTAAGGTTGCTCACACTGTATGCGGCGAGGTCGGCGCCGGGGGTTACGGCGTTGCTCGACAAAGCATATCGGCGGCTGTATCCCTGGATCATATATACCATCTGCCATTCGCGCCACGCCACACGGAATGTGCCTGATGCAGCGTGTAGCGGAACATACGGAAGCTGGCGCCCAACGCTCATGTCGCCTGCTCCTAATGGTTCGCCGCGGTTTATGCTGCGGCTGAAGGTGTATGAGGCCTTGAGGCTAAGAGTCCAACCGGCATGTGCCCAAAGAGCGTCAGCTGAGGCCTCGAATCCTGACGCATCAACCCGCCGCACATTTCGGGGAACATAATATCCGCGCGGTGAAGGGAGCCATTGGATCCAGTCTGTGATACGCGACCCGAATATTCCCGCGCTTCCTGAAATCCGGACGGGTGTGTCGCGTGGGGTAGCCGCCGAGAGCGACAGATCGCCGGTCCATCCGTTCTCGGTACGCAGGTCAGGATTGCCGCCGGGCACGGTGTAGAGGTCATTAAGTGTCGGGACGCGGTAATTGCGGCTTCCGGATACTTTGACCAGCAATTGTGCCTTCGGTATAATCAGATATTCCCCGAACAAGGCCGGAATGGGCACACTTATCATGCTCCCGTGAAACTCCTCACGTAGGATGGCGCCGAGACCGGTGCGGTTTGAAGGCCGCCACCGTGCGGCGAGGGCGATGCCGAGTTCCGGCCGGGAGCCTTCATAGCTTACTGCTCCGGCAACCGGTGCGAAATCAGCACTTGACGTATGATGGTAATAGAACTCCGCGTCGGCGTTGATTATGAGTGTGCTCCCCGGAATCCATGATGCGCTCCCCGAGACATATCCGCTGCGTTGCCGGGTGATGCTCCGTGTCAGCACCGAGGTCAGACCTGCTCCCAGTTCGTGTGACGAGTCGTAATGAAGGTCTGAAATCACGGTGCCGGCGGCTGCGCGCAGAGTGAGGTCGGGAAAGCTTTTGGTCCATCGTCCGATGGCCCTTAAGGTGTGTTCGCTCTGTTTGTTCTCGAAGCCGAGGTTAGAAGATGAATAGTCCGTGGTCATGAGCGGCAGCTGGCGGTCGGAGTCTGTCCACCATGCGTCCAGCGACCAAGAACCCGTACGACCTCCGTCGGCCGCTACCGACAGCATTGCGTTGAGATCATGGAATGCCGCGTTGCGGTTGCGCTCCGTTGGATAATACGAGTCGATTATCTCGTGGTCGGGTCCGTAGATATTTTCTTTCTTTTCGTAATTGGTGTACTTGAAATCGTTGTCAGAGCGGGCATAAGTCATGCGGGCGGTAATGGAAACGCGTTCTGAATTCCATCCGGCCATCAGATACGAGTCTGAGGTACTCCATGATCCTAACCCCTGCACGGCCTGAAGGCGGAACGCTCTGTCATCGTCGCTTCGCCATGCTGCTGAAGTCAGGCTCACCAATCCCCCGATTCCACCACCTGTCTCGCTCAGCGATGACGAACCGTGCAACAGACGCGTACCGTCAATCATATAGGATGGTATGGTTGAGAAATCGGTGGAACCGAGCATGGGTGATGAGATCCGCATACCGTTCCATGTGACGGCTGTATGTGACGGCGAAGTGCCGCGGAAAGTGAGGGTTGAAACCGATGCGCGGCCGTATGACTTTATATATCCGGACGAACCGAATGTAAGGACATCGGCCATGCTCTGCGCAGGCGATGTGCGCAGCATGGCCGAGTCGATACGGGTGACTTCCGCGCCTATCTCGCGCGGAGAGCGTGCGGTAGCGGTGATACCGCGCAGAGCTACGGGCGCTTCTGCCGTTGCAGACAGAGCGGCCAGTGCTCCGGCGGTCGCAAACCACAATCTATATTTTATCATTTCCAGCAGAATGCGTGGGGGCATACGCCTACGGTGACGGCAGAGATCGGGTCACCTCCCGTTGCCGCATAGCGTAACAGCCGGCCATTCTGAGAGAAATCCACCGCATCGGTCACAAGGATCTCACCGGTGCCGGGTGAAACGGTCATACCGTAGAATACAGCATTGTCAGGGGTAATTATCGGTGCGGAAGGCAGCCCGCCGGCTGCGATGTCCATCTTATATACCCCTCCATTTATCCAGAAGAGGTTGCGACCTGCGCGGTCGATGGTCAGCACAGGTACATAGTCGCCGAGCCCCATGTTGTATTCGGCCTTGACTTTGAAGTCAGACGTGCTGATGCGAACAAGTTTAGTGGCATCAAAACCGTAAGGCGAACCTTGATAGCCACCGTCGCAGATCACCCACAGGTCTTTGTTGGCGTCAGCCACGATGTGCGAGGGCTGGATGCCGGGGTAGATCACGTCCACAACTTTATCGGTCGAGGTGTCGACCTTAAGCAGGGCGCTGTTGTAGTTGGGACAGCATACATACATGAAGCCGTCTACGGCAACCATCTCGCCTGTGGAGGGCGAGGCATTCTCTTCGACGGGATATTCGATATATTTTGTCACCGCATAAGTCTTTGGATTCACCACGGCGATGGCGTTGGTGTAGAACTGTGTGACATAAGCCTTGTTTTCGTCGATGAAAGCCATCTGTCGCGGTGAGGTTATACCCTCGGTGATACGTCCTTTTTCTTTATAGGTGTCGGGGTCGATGGCGAATATGACTTGCGAGTTGTTCACAACGAGCCATGCGTTCGGACTGGCCGGATCAAGGGTCATTGACTGCACAACGTCGCCGGGGCCGAAACCGTTGGCGTTGCGGAAAAGATCGTTTTCGCACTTACCGCTTTCGGTGTTGTAGAATGAGAGAGAACCGTTGCTTTGCATATATCCTCCTTCATTGAGGACGAAGACACCGGTCGGATTTCCATTGGAATTATTACCTCCGTTGTTGTCGGGTTCATCGTTTGAGCATGCGGTAAGCCCGGCCGCTGCGGTGGCGAGGATAAGTGTTTTGAAAAATGAAATTTTACGCATCTTGAGCATAAATTAAAAGGTTGATAATTCAGCTGCAAGATTACGAGAGGCTCCCTCCCGGGGTTCACGGACGCGAATGATCCGCACGGAGGGATGTTCCAGCCAATAGTCCCGCAGGCTGTGTGAAGGATGAACTGCGGCTAAGTAGGTCTTCTGACTTATCGCCAACCGCCCCGGGCGCCTTCCCGGACCGCAGTCCAGTGACATAATGCTCGGAAGCTCGGCAAATTACAGCAGCGGGTACTGTTCAGGATTCGCACCTGATTCCCATGGGACAACTGTCCCACAAAGCCGCTGCAAAGTTAAGTAAAAAAAATGTCATACACAACCATGAAATGCAGCCCTTGACTTCTTGGCATCATCCGTGACTAAGACCCCGTCTTGTCGGACCGGAAGACACAACTTTTTGTAATATTATGGGTTATACAATAAAAACTTATATGATTATGGATAAAAGTGAGATTTCAATGCTGATGGACGAAAATCCGGCATACAGAAATATTATGGAGCGGACAAGTGTGCGACGATTTACGTCGCAGCCTGTGTCGGAGTTGCAGCGGTCGGCGTTGCTGCATGCGGCAATGAGCGCGCCGTCGGGCGTCAACCGGCAGCCGTGGGAATTCGTGGTGATCGACCGGACCGAACTGTTGCGAGAACTTGCCGAAAAATTACCGTATGCGAAAATGGCAGCAAATGCTCCGCTGGCCATTGTGGTATGCGGAAATCGCGACCGATTCCTGTCAGGAGATGATGCCACTCTTTGGGAGCAGGATCTTTCCGCGGCTTCCGAAAACATACTGCTGGCTGCGCATGCTCTGGGCCTCGGCGGAGTGTGGACCTGCCTCTATCCGCATCAGGACAGAATGGACACTGTCAGCTGTCTGCTTTCGTTACCGCCGAATCTCGTGCCTTTCAATCTGATTCCGGTAGGCCATCCGCTTACAGCCGCAACCCCCATGGACAAATGGCACCCCGAACGCGTTCACCGCAACACTTTCGGAGAATAACAGTATGGTAAATGTAAGAGATTGACGCTGAAAACTTGGACTTATCGCCGAAATGATGTAACTTTGCGTTATGCTGAACATCTATAAGGCTTCGGCGGGGTCAGGTAAAACGTACACCCTTGCATACGAATATATCAGAATGTTGCTCGGACAGCGTCTGCCGGGCAAGAGTGGTTATGTGCTCAACGATGCAAAATATCTCGGTGGGGCAAAGGTACTTGCCGCACCTCACGAACGCATTCTGGCCATAACTTTCACGAACAAGGCCACGGCCGAGATGAAATCCCGAATAATAAAGGAGCTGGAAGCCCTGACTTTCGTTCCTGAGGACACCCGGGATGACTCGGACTATGCTGCGAGGCTGGTGAAAGAGTACGGTTGCACGCGAGAAGAACTGGCCACCGTGGCCTCGCGCGCGTTGCGGAAGCTGCTTGCCGATTACGGACGGTTCAATGTGAGCACAATCGATGCGTTCTTTCAGACGGTGCTCCGCAGTTTTGCACGCGAAATAGACCGTCAGGGCGATTACCGCCTCGAAATAGACCCGCTGACGGTGCTGTCGGAATCCATGTCGATGCTGCTTGACGAGGTGAATCATCCGTCATCCACCTCGGGCATAGCGGATGTGGCGAGCGCGGACGATGTGCGGCACATAAGGCGATGGCTGATGGATCGTTCACACTCGCGCCTCAACGAATCGGCGGATTTCAATCCGTTCGACAATTCGCGCAGGATGTATAACGGTCTGATAGGATATCTGGAGAAAGCTTTTTCGGAAGAGTTTACGAAACGTCAGGCCGACATGGACGAATATCTGGCCGATGCGTCGCGTCTCGAAGGATTCGTGGACGGACTGAAACGATGCGCTGAAAGCTTGCGCGTGCGTGCATATGCGCTCGCGCAGGACACACTCTCACAGCTCCCGGTGGAGGATATCGATGCCAATGTGATAAAGTATTGGCAGAAGTTCACTCCAGATTCGGGATTCAAGGTTTCGCCTTCTGAACCAAAATTTATATCTAAAGTAGAAACGGGAAATCCGGACAGGGTGGTAAAAAAGACAGCGATGGCGCGTTCGGAGTATTATCTGGATGTTCTCGCGAAAGCCGTGGCGGAGTGCCGCCGCGGAGCCGCTGTGGAAGAGATTGTGGCCGAACTGAGGCGCACGGTCTACGGCGTGAAAGCCTTATCGTTCATAAACCGGTATGTTGACCGCTATCGTCGTGACAACAACCTGATACTGCTGTCGGATACCAATACTTTGCTTAATTCAATAATAAGCGAGGAAGACGCCCCGTTCATCTTCGAAAGAGTCGGAGTTCAACTTCAAAATTTCATGATAGATGAGTTTCAGGACACTTCGGAACTGCAATGGCGTCACCTCAGCCCGCTGCTCCGCAACTCGTTGGGTTCGGATTTTGACAGTCTTATAATCGGTGATGTAAAACAGTCGATCTACCGATGGCGCGGCGCCGACTCCGAGCTGCTTGACTACAAAGTGGAGAGTCAGTTCCCCGGGCGCAGCAGTGTGCGTGGCGATCGCCCGGGTGAGAATACCAACTACCGATCCTCGCACACCGTCGTACGTTTCAACAATACCCTTTTCGAACTTCTTGCCAACCGTCCGGGCCTGACCCCGGACATCACGGCTCCGGTTCCCGGATATTCGGGTATAGCTCAGGATCTGCCCGAAAAGACGGCTTCACTCACCGGGCGCGTCTGTTTCTCTCTTGAGGACATCCCGGAGACCGTCAAGGATACCATCGCATCGGAATTGGGAGGGATTTCCAATCATTATATCTATGCCGAACGCATAGCACGGAATATCAGGGGACAGATAGAACGGGGGTACGCGCAGCGCGATATTGCCATTCTTGTCCGCACTGAGGCGGAAGCTGTCGCCATAGCCACGTATATCCAGAAATATTATCCCGACATAAATCTCGTGAGCGAGCAGGCTCTCAGGCTTGGCGCCAATCTTTCAGTCCGGAAAATCATAGCGGCGCTTGAGCTTATATCGCGCGGAACGCCGTCACTTGACCCCGAAGTGAATGCACCGGTTGACGAAGACGCCCCGGATGCCCCGCAGCGTAAGAATGCCCGCAAACGCCGTATGCGCCGCTTGATGGTCGACTGTTTCAATTATTATGTCGCACACGGGCTCACGGTGAGTGAGGCTCTCGATCAGGCTGTGCGTCAGGTGGGTGTGTCTTTCCCGGATGAATCCGCCACACAGGCGCCACCTCCGGATGTGCCCGTGCCGTTCGATGGCCCTGATCATGATTTGCGGGAGGTGCGTCGCAGGGCTCCGGCAAATCTGCCCGCTTTGGCAGAAGCGGTGGTGGAATTGAAAATCCCACCGCAGGAAAGGCGCGAGAACGCCCAGTATATCCTTGCGCTGCTTGATGTAATCAACGAGTTTAACCGCGACAACATACCCACCCTCAATTCATTCCTGCGTTTCTGGAAAGCTCAGGGCGACAGAATCAATGTGGCGGCAGATTCAAGGCGCGACGCGGTCACCATCTCTACTGTCCACAAGGCCAAAGGTCTGGAATGGGATTGTGTTCATGTCCCGCTGAACGGCAAGGATCTGCTGCGTACGCCGGGGGATGAGTGGTATGACACCGACGGCCTCGGCACATTCCTGAAACGCGAGACAGGCATCGACCCCGGCACACCGCCGCCTCTCATGTATCTGTCTTCGAAGAGTTCGTTCGGAATTGACGGTTGTCCGCTCAAATCCCAGTATGACTATCATTTGGGGAAATCGGTCAGCGACAACATGAATGTGGCCTATGTGGCGTTCACGCGAGCCGTGAGAGAGTTGGATATATATGAAATAGAAGGCAAGACAGGCACTCTCGGCGAGGCTCTGATCGCAGCCTTTACAGGTCCCGGTGCCTCAGCCCTGGCTGGCGGGTCGGGAGTGTATATCAATCTGCCGGCAGAAGCAACGGCCACTGATTCCACCTTCGAGATTGGTGAACCGACTTTCAAAGAAGTGGAAGAAAAAGATGTATCTGGTAAGAAGAAACGCCCTGATCCCATGAACCCCATCGGGGGTGTGCCTCTACCGGTCATCGAAGTTGAATTTACCGCTGACAGCGACAAGGCTGCCGTGACGCGTCTGGCAGACCTCACATATCTTGACGAGACTGATGACGATCCTGCTACCGGAGCCGAGCAAGACCGCCACATCGTTGATCGGACGGCTGACGGAGTCAGTGATGATTTCCGCGAGGCTCAGCGCCGCGGTATCGAGATACATTCCATATTGTCAAGAATGTACACGATAGACGATCTCGATGATTCGCTGGCGTTCCATCGAGGACGGATTCCTGTTGACCGTCTTGAAATGCTCGGATCGCTTCTGCGTGAGTCGTTCGCCAAAGCCGACCCGCGGGTGCTCCGGTGGTTCAGTCCTGAGAATCCCCGCATACTTACCGAACAGCCTGTGTTTGATCCGGTCACAAGGGAGCATACGCGTGTCGACCGTATAGTGTGGGATGATAACGGCACGGTAAGCGTCATCGATTACAAATGCACTTCCCGTCCTCACGACGATCACCGCACCCAGGTGCGCGATTATGCACTCTCGCTGCGGGCAATGGGGTTAGATCCCGTTGAGGCGTATCTATGGTATCCGCTGTCCGGCGAAGTGATAAAGGTGGAAGTGTGACTATAAGGCACTCGCCGCATCCGGTTGTGGATGCGGCGAGTGCCGGCAAATAGTTTGTCGTTAAGATCAGGCGTATCAGAGATATTTGTCTCCGAAGTTCACTTTGGCGTCGTTTACCATCTGTTTGATGCGCTGTTCTTCGGCCTTCGGACAGATCAGAAGAACGTCGCCGGCGTCGGCGATAATATAGTCGGACAGCGAATCCACAACCACCAGTTTATCATCACGCACGGCAAAAATGTTGCCATGCGAGTTATATGCCAGCACACGGCAGTTCTGGGTCACATTCGAGTCGCGGTTTTTCGGCGACATGTCATAGAGCGAACTCCATGTGCCCAAGTCGTTCCATCCGAAGTTCACTGTCTCTACATATACGTTCGAGGCGCGTTCCATCACGGCGTAGTCGATCGAGATGCTCACGCATCCGGGGAAACATTTGTTGATGAAAGCGGTCTCGTCGGCTGTGCCGAAGCTGTTCGCACCTTCCTGGAAAACAGCGGCGAGGTCGGGCGCGCAGGTTCCGACAGCGGAGAGTATCGATGATGCGCGCCAGAGGAAGATGCCTGAGTTCCAGAAAAATTCACCGGTTGATAGGAATGTCTTGGCAAGCTCGAGATCAGGTTTTTCGGTGAATGTCTTTACCTTGAAGATGCCTTTTTCTGCTGTCTCCGGCCCTATCTGGATGTACCCGTAGCCTGTTTCCGGTCGTGTGGGACTGATGCCGAGTGTGAGGAGGGCATCGTTGGACTCGACGAATTCGAATCCGCGGATTATGCTGTTCTCAAATTCACGTTCGCGTGTGATGATATGGTCGCTGGGCATGACTATCATCGAAGCGTCGGGGTCTATGGCCGCTACGTGGTGGGCGGCCCATGTTATACACGGGGCGGTGTTGCGCCTCGCAGGCTCGAGCAGAATCTGTTCGGGCTGCAGATCGGGGAGTTGCCGGCGGATTTCGGCGGCGTACATCTCGTTGGTCAGAATCACGATGTTCTCGCGCGGCACTACGGGCAGGATGCGGTCGTAACTCATCTGGAGCAGAGAGCGTCCGGTGCCGAGAAAATCTATGAACTGTTTAGGCATATTAGTGCGGCTGTAGGGCCAGAAACGGCTGCCGATGCCGCCGCACATTATTACGCAAAATCTATGCGAGCGTTCCATTGTAAGGCTGGTTAGAATTAAGGTAAGGGGCTACAGCCCGCAGGCCGAGCCTTGTTTTTCGGTGTGCTAAGTTAAGCACTTTTATCCATTCCACCAAATAAGTGCGACTAAAAAAACGAAAAGCATCCGCAGGAGGGTCTGCGGATGCTTTTTATAGGGGGTAGGGCCGATGTTATTTCACGTCGACAACTTCCACTTCGAATACGAGCATCTCGTTGGGACCGATTCCGGCCTGAGGGATGCCGTTGGGGCCGTACGCCAGTTCGCCGGGGATATAAAGCACGGCCTTGCCGCCTTTGCCCAGCATCTGGAGGCCTTCGGCGAAGCCGGGTACTTGTACCCCTGATACGGGGAAGGTGACGGGGTTGCCGTTGGAATCGTCGAATACAGAACCGTCGATGTGGGTGCCTTTATAGATCACGTCTACGGTGGAATTGGCAGTCACGGCCGTGGAATCGCCTTTTTCAACGATCTTGTAGCTGAGTCCGCTTGCGGTAGTCTTGACTTCGGGGTCAGACTTTTTCACCTTGTCGACATAGGCTCGGCCTGTCACGGCGTTCTGTTGGGCGTCGGGAGCCTGTTCGGCTTCTTTTTTCTTGGCTTCCTCAATGATGGCCGATGCGCGCTGCATTAGCTGGTTGACAGCGGTGTGATTCTCGCGCATCTGTTCCATGTCGATGGAGTCGGCCATGAACGCCTCCTTGAATGCGTTGAACACTTCCGTGCGGTCGACATCGATACCGTTTTCGGCGAACCGGCGCATTTCGTTGTTCATGCCGTTGCCTATCTGCATGCCGATGAGCACACCGTCATTGTTACCCTGCGAGAGAGCGATGCGGATGCCTTTGAGCACATCCTCTTTGGATACTTTCGATTCGCGGCCCTGATTGTAGTTCGTTACGTCGGAGAGCGAAAAACTGCCGGATGCGCGGCCGTAGGCCACGCTGATCGAGTCGTTGAGCTCTTCGGGGAGTGCCGAACCGGCTTTTTCCCCGGAACATGAGGCGAGGATGGCGGCGAATGCCACACAGGCGCCTGCTAAAGTTTTCTTCATAGCTATAATTGTTTCTTGATTGAGAGTCAGTTTACTTTGATAAGTTCGACGGTGAAGTCAAGTGCGGCGTTGCCCGGAATAATGCCGGGGATGCCTTCGGAGCCGTATGCGCCCGATGCCGGAATCGCAATGTGATAGCGACCGCCGGGCCGCATCATCTGCAATGCCTCGGCAAACCCGGGGGTGAGTTCCGATACGCCGAACTGGATGGGACTGCCCGTGGCGTCGAACAGCCGGCCGTCGGAGAGACGTCCGCTGTACATTACGCTTACCTTGTCGTTCGGGCCGGGCATGGCACCCTCGCCTTCAAGGTCGACAATAAATACCAGTCCCGAAGGAGTGGTGACGGCACCCGGAACCGCGGCGAGCGAATCAAGATAGGCTTTCTGCGATTCGGGTGTGAAAGTGTCGGGGAGTTCGTCGGCGGGACGGGTGCGTGCTACGTAGGCATCGATCCATGCATCAGCCTCTTCGGGAGTGAAAGCCGTAGGGCGCGCGTGGAGAACCTCGGACACGGTGGCCACGAATACGTCTGTGTCAAACGGCCCGACGATTGACGCGAGCTGGTCGACGCGTTGGCGCAACTGCTCGCCGATGACCGTGCCGAGAGCCACAGACAGCGAATCGGCAGGCTGTGGCGCGGCAGCCGTGGCTCCGAAAGTCACTGCTGCCGCGCTCACCGCCGTCAATAACAGACGGTGCATGTTCATTTTCCTACGACTTCGATGAGGTTTACGTCGAAAATCAGTGTCTGGTTGGGGCCGATGACGCCGCCGGCACCGTTAGGACCGTAAGCAAGCTGTGAGGGGATGTAGAGACGCCATTTGCTGCCGGCGTTCATCATCTGCAGGGCTTCAACCCATCCGGGAATTACCTGAGTCACTCCGAATGTGGCGGGTTCGCCGCGTTCTTCGCTGGAGTCGAATACGGTTCCGTCGATGAGGCGTCCGGTATAGTGTACCACCACGCGATCGTTGGCTTCGGGTTTGGGACCGTTACCTTCTTCAAGCACCTCATACTGCAGGCCGGAGGGAGTCACTTTCACTTCCTCGCGTTTGCCGTTTGCCTCAAGGAACTCCTTGCCGGCTTTTTCGTTAGCCTCGGATGCCACTTTGGCGGCTTCTTCCTGTTTGGCCTGGAGGGCCTCGAAATATTTTTGAATCTCAGCCTTGGCCTCGTCATAGGTCATCTTGGGTTGAGAGCCGTAGAACACGGCTGCCACACCGTCGGCGAAATCCTGTACGTTGATGGTTTCGATGCCTGACGCACGGAAGTTATTGCCCATGCTGAGACCGAGAGCATAGCTCAGACGGTCAAAATCTTTAGTATCCATATATGTATGTTTTAGTTGTTAGTCATTTTCTTCTGCAAAGGTATATAACCCCATGCAACATTACAATACCTAAACAATTTTCCCCGCCTAAAAGTATGCTGAATTAATGTTTTTTAGTAACTTTGCCGCTGCAAAAGCAACCTGTAAAAAACACGCGGAATGACCTATCATTACGACTTTCTCGTCATCGGTTCCGGTATCGCCGGCATGAGCTATGCTCTCAAAGTGGCCCGGTACGGACGTGTGGCGCTGATCTGCAAGACAACGCTTGAAGAAGCCAATACGGCTCTTGCTCAAGGCGGTGTGGCTTCGGTGACAAATCTCGAAGTGGATAATTTTGACAAACATATCGAGGATACCATGATTGCCGGCGACCATCTCAGCGACCCTGAAGCTGTGCGACAGGTAGTGACCAACGCCCCCGAACAGATACGCCAGCTCCTGCAATGGGGCGTTAATTTCGATCGCAATCAGAACGGCGAATTCGACCTGCACCGCGAAGGCGGCCACTCGGAATTCCGTATCCTCCACCACGCGGACAACACAGGATTCGAAATCCAGCAGAGCCTCATACGCGCCGTGCGCGACTGTCCCGGAATAGACGTGTTCGACCATCATTTCGCCGTTGAGATAATCACCCAGCATCACCTCGGCAAGATCGTCACCCGCCGTACCCCCGACATCACATGCTACGGTGCATACATCCTCGACGAAAACACAGGCCGTGTCGACACATTCCTCAGCAAGATCACCGTCATGGCCACCGGCGGGGTAGGGGCTGTCTACCAGACCACTACGAACCCTCTCGTGGCCACAGGGGACGGTATAGCCATGGTATATCGTGCCAAAGGCACCGTGGCCGACATGGAATTCATACAGTTTCACCCCACAGCCCTCTTCCATCCCGGCGATCGTCCCTCCTTCCTCATAACAGAAGCTATGCGTGGCTACGGTGCGGTGCTCCGAAACCTCCGGGGCGAAGAATTCATGCACCGCTACGACCCTCGCCTCTCACTCGCCCCCCGCGATATAGTGGCCCGCGCCATCGACTCCGAAATGAAACTCCACGGCGACGATCACGTATATCTCGACGTCACACATAAAGACCCCGAAGAAACCCGCCGTCACTTTCCTAACATCTACCGCCACTGTCTCGATCTCGGAATCGACATCACAAAAGACTATATCCCGGTGGCTCCCGCTGCACACTATCTATGCGGCGGCATAAAGGTAGACCTCGACGGACAGTCGTCCATCGACCGTCTTTATGCTCTCGGCGAATGTTCCTGCACGGGTCTGCATGGCGGCAACCGTCTGGCCTCCAATTCCCTTATCGAAGCCGTCGTGTATGCCGACGCAGCCGCACGCCATTCCGCGCCCCGTATTTCCGGAATCGTGCACCGTACCGATGTTCCCGCATGGAACGACGAAGGCACCCGTCATCCCGAAGAAATGGTGCTCATCACCCAGTCTCTCCGCGAAGTCAACCAGATCATGGGCACCTACGTAGGCATCGTCCGCTCAAATCTACGCCTTGACCGCGCGTGGAACCGCCTCGACATTCTCTACGAAGAGACAGAACGGCTGTTCAAATCATCGACCGTCTCCCGCGAGATTTGCGAGTTGCGCAACATCATAAACGTCGGCTACCTCATAATGCGTCAGGCCAAAGAACGCCACGAATCCCGCGGCCTCCACTACACTATCGACTATCCACCCGTTCCGGCTGCGCACTCTGAATCATAAAGGCGTGACAACCAACAATATATAAGATTGGAAAATCCGGTAAACGAAAAAACGCCATAAAAAACTTGCAAGAAACAAAAAGAATCCCTAACTTTGCAAACGCAAACCGCGAAAGCGGCACACCAGCCCAGGTGGCGGAATGGTAGACGCGCTCGTTTCAGGTGCGAGTGGTGAGAGCCGTGCAGGTTCGAGTCCTGTTCTGGGCACCCATAAATCCCGTAACTCATTGAAAA
>CAMWNG010000025.1 GCA_947175575.1 uncultured Bacteroidales bacterium
ATAAAATAACCCATTTCCTGAAAAGGAGACGAAATCTTAAATGAAAGAGCCGTGGGGCTTTTAGCTTTTTTGTGTTACCGCAGGCTTTTATCTCACAGATTATTCGTAAATTTGCACGATGTTTGGCATTAAACGACTTGACACCTTTCTGCTTCAGCGCTTCCTGCCGTTGCTGCTGATGACATTCTTCATCGTGCTGTTCATAGTGCTGATGCAGTTCCTCTTCCGCATGATCGACGACCTTGTGGGCAAAGGGTTGAGTTTCGATATCCTCGGCGAGTTGTTCTGGTATGCCGCGCTGACCATGGTTCCGACGGCATTGCCTCTTGCGGTGTTGCTTGCTTCTCTCATGGTGTTCGGCAATCTGGGCGAGAAGCTGGAACTGACTGCTCTGAAAGCAGCCGGCATCAACCTTTTCCGCATCATGCGTCCGCTTATAATACTGATGGTATTCATCGCCATCGGGGCGTTCTTCTTTCAGAATTATGTGCTGCCGGTGGCGCAGAGCAAGATGTGGACACTCATGTTCTCGGTGAGACAGAAATCGCCGGAGGTCGAGATTCCCGAAGGGCAGTTCTACTCCGATATCCCGGGCATGAATATGTATGTGGAGCGTAAGAATCCCGAAACAGGTATGCTTTATGACATGATCATCTACGACCTCACGCGCGGAGCCGAAAATGTGCGCGTGATTCTGGCTGACTCCGGCCGCTTCGCCTTCACTGATGACAAAACACATCTGTTCCTGCACCTCCACACCGGTGAGATGTTCGAGAATCTGAACGACAATTCGATGGGTATCGGCACAGGCGGATATATGCCTTTCCGTCGTGAGACCTTTTTTGAGAAACAGGTGTACTTCACTTTCGATGCCAATTTCAACCGTATGGACGAGAGTGGTATCCGGTCGCAATATGTGGGCCAGAATGTCAGCCAGTTGCGCAAGTCAATCGATTCCATACATCACCGTGTCGACTCGATTGGAAACGTGTATGCCACCGACCTTCTCGTACAGCCATCCGTGGGCTTGAATATCAATACTACTGAAACAGATTCGTCAGGTGCTCGCCACGTTGTTCCGGCGAAATTCGACGAGGGAACGCTCGCTGCCGCGCAGACCATTTCAGACGAGATAAATCTCGACTCGCTTTTTGTGACGCCTTCGCCCTCGTATATGAGGACATATGTAAATCAGGCCATAGCCGATGCCCGCCAGAGTCGCCGCGAATTCGAATATCGCACCCTGATGCTTGAGGAACAGGGAAGACTGATGCGGCGCCATGCCATCGAGATGCAACGCAAGTTCACCCTTTCGGTGGCTGTGCTGCTGTTCTTCTTCATCGGTGCGCCGCTTGGCGCCATCATCAAAAAGGGCGGTCTCGGCACTCCCCTGGTGATCTCCATTTTCCTGTTTATAGTGTATTATATCTTCGACAACACCGGGTATAAGATGGCCCGCGACGGCAAACTCGAAGTCTGGCAGGGCATGTGGCTGTCAACGATAGTGCTGTTGCCGCTCGGCGTGTTCTTCACATCGAAAGCCGTGGATGATTCGGCCGTGTTCAACGCCGATGCTTACCGTCTGTTCTTCGAACGCCTCATCGGACGTCGCCGCAAACGCGACCTGATGCCCAAAGACATAATAATGACAGAAGTGGACGTGCCGGCCGCTATCAGCGAACTTAACCGCTTCGCTGAAATGATCAAGGAAGCAAAAGAACGCGTGGCACGCACGCCGCGTCTGTGGCGCAGGTTGGACAGCCGGCCTGTCGCTCCGTTGAAACAGCCGCTCGAAACTGTCATTGACCATCTTGCCAACTCGCGCGACAAGATGATCGTGAATCTGCTGAACGATTACCCCTTCCACCCCCGGCCTTCCGACCTTGACGCTATGGCCGCGACAACGGCGGAAATTCTCGCGCGACTTGAAATTGACTCCCCAAACTCCGATACGATAGAAAACTCATGATTAAACTCGATTCTATAGAAGATGCCATAGCCGACTTCCGCGAAGGGAAGATGGTGATAGTGGTGGATGATGAAGACCGCGAAAACGAAGGCGATCTGATCTGTGCCGCCGAGAAAATTACACCCGAAATGGTTAACTTCATGCTCAAGAATGCCCGCGGTGTGCTCTGTGTGCCTCTCACACTTTCGCGCTGCAAGGAGCTTGACCTGGAACCGCAGGTGACGGACAATACATCCATGCTCGGCACTCCGTTCACAGTGACAGTCGATAAACTTGAGGGCTGTACCACGGGTGTGAGCATTCACGACCGTGCCGCAACTATCCGCGCGCTCGCCGACCCTGCCTCAACCCCTCAAACATTCGGGCGCCCGGGGCATATCAATCCTCTTTACGCCCAGGATCAGGGGGTATTGCGCCGTTCGGGCCACACCGAGGCTGCCGTGGATCTGTGCCGTCTCGCCGGACTGGCCCCTGCCGGGGTGCTGATGGAGATTATGAGCGAGGACGGCACGATGGCCCGTCTGCCCGAGTTGCGCCGCCGTGCCGACGAATGGGGCATGAAACTGGTATCCATCCGTGACCTCATCGCCTATCGTCTCAAACACGAACAGCTCGTGGAGCAGGGTGTTGAGGTCGATATGCCCACGGCCTACGGCCACTTCCGCCTTATCCCGTTCCGCCAGAAAGATAACGGCCTGGAACACATCGCCCTTATCAAAGGGGATGTAGCCGACGGCAAGCCTGTGCTGATGCGTGTGCACTCATCTTGCGCCACCGGTGACATCTTCGGCTCCGAGCGGTGCGACTGCGGTCCTCAGCTCCATAAGGCTATGGAAATGATAGAGAAAGAAGGCCGCGGTGCGATTATATATCTGAATCAGGAAGGCCGTGGCATCGGACTGATGGACAAGATCCGCGCATACAAGCTTCAGGAAGAAGGACTGGATACCGTCGACGCTAATCTGCATCTTGGACACGCCGCCGACGAGCGCGACTATGGAGTGGGCGCTCAGATAATCAATATGCTTGGTATTAAGAAGATGCGTCTGATGACCAATAATCCTGTAAAGCGTAAGGGTCTCGAAGGTTTCGGCCTTGAGGTGGTCGAGAACGTGCCTATCGAGGTTCCTCTCACTCCTTATAACCACAGGTATATGTCAACAAAGAAGAATCGCATGGGGCACAATCTTCACGAAGTGTAACACCAAATAGAAAATTAATATCAGAGGCGGACGCTCAACTTCAGCACCCGCCTCTGATATTAATGGCGAAATTTTGCAGAAACATTCGAGTGTTTAGTAATTGTGCAAATTGATCTGTTGGCCTATAGTGAAGAAAAATAGTTTTTGGAGCAGAAAAAATATTGATGTGAGAACTTTTTTATCGTATGATATGTTAATACTCCATACGGGGCGTGTTTCGCGTCTCGTTCGAAAAAGATAACTCACAGATAAATACAATAAAAAATTATGAAAAAGACATTATTGCTCGGGCTTGCAGCTATCGCAGCCCTCGGTTTCACAGCATGCGACAACTCTAATGCAAAGGCTGATGCCGCCCAGACGAAAGGTGGCGCCGATAAGGAAGTGCTCTACTCAGGTATTCTCCCCGCAGCCGACGCTCAGGGAACTGTTTATACCCTCAAACTTGAGTTTGACGCTGACAATAACTATACCGACGGCGACTACACTATGGTTGAAAACACCCTGGCTGCCGATACCGTGGCTGCATCCGGCATGAAAGAAGTGGCAACTTCATACACCAAGGGCGATTTCCGCAAGGAATCCAAACAGGTTGACGGAGCCACAGTCGAATATATCCGTCTGATGCCCGATGCTAAGGACGCTCTCGGCACAGCATCCGCAGCTTCCGGTTACTTCCTCATGAACGAGGATGGTTCGCTGACAATGGTTGGCGCAGACCTTCAGAAAGCTGTAAATCCCGAAATGAACTATACTCTCACAGTGAAATAAATCACAACCGGCATTAAATAACGGCGGGCAATCCACTAAGGACTGTCCGCCGTTATTTTACGGAAAAAACAACGAGAGAGTTTCATATTGATTCATGACCAACATTCGGTCTCGGACGCTATTTCCGGAATTACGGAGGAATGATAGACAGGATCGCGGCCCATACGTCGCTGTGCCCGATAGTCGTTCATCAGACGTACGGCGTATTTACCCAGCAGCAGTATAGCACCAAGATTGCAAAGGGTCATCAGAGCCATAGTGATGTCGGCGAATCCCCATACGAGATCGAGCGAAGATATGGCTCCCGCAAAGACAATGGCTCCTACCAACAGCCGATAGGTATTGATCAGCAGGGAACTGTCCGCAATGAAACGGAGGTTCGTCTCCCCGTAATAATAATTGGCGATAACACTTGTGAAAGCAAAGAAGAATATGGCCACGCTTACAAAAATACTTCCGAGGTTGCCTCCGAATTCGTGGTCGATGGCCTGTTGGGTGAGAATGATGCCGTCATGCCCCTGTCCGTAAACTCCGCTGCACAGAATTATGAAAGCGGTGGCTGTGCAAACCAGCAGAGTGTCTGTGTAAACGCCCAGGGCCTGTATAAGACCTTGTTTTACCGGGTGGCTAACCGAGGCTGTCGCGGCCGCGTTCGGTGTCGAGCCTTCGCCGGCTTCGTTGCTGAACAGACCGCGCTTTATGCCCATGATCATCGCGGATCCGAGAGTTCCGCCTGCCGCTTCACGCACACCGAACGCATTTTCAACGATAGTGGCAAGGATTTCAGGGACACGGCCGATGTTCATGCATACGATTATCGCGGCGAGCAGTATGTAAGCAATTGCCATCATCGGCACGACAATCTGACTGAAACGGCTGATACGTCCTACACCTCCCCAGATTATTACGAGTGTCATCACAGCAAGTATCACGGCTGTGATGGCAGGGGGAATCGAGAACGATGCCGCAAAAGCATCACTGATGGTGTTGCTTTGCACGGAATTGAAAGCGAACCCGTAGGTTAGGGTGATCAGTATGGCGAATGTGACGGCCCACGGACGGTTGTGCAGTCCCTTCAGAATATAGTAGGCCGGTCCACCCATATATGATTCTCGGCCGCGAATTTTGAACAGCTGCGCAAGAGTGGATTCGACGAACGCGCTTGCAGCCCCGAGAAGGGCGATCACCCACATCCAGAAAACTGCGCCGGGTCCCCCTACGGCGATGGCGGTGGCCACTCCCGCCAGATTCCCGGTCCCGACTCGTGATGCTATCGACATGGCGAAAGCCTGGAATGAGCTGACATTGCCGTGGCGCGGCTTTTGGCCGGGAATGTCTTTCTCATCGCGTCCGGTGGAGTGTACCAGCAGCCATAGCATCTCGCGCACCATGCGAAACTGCACGCCGCGGGTAGTCGCCGTGAAATATATCGCCGCTGCGAGCAGCACGACTATCAGTACATAATCGGAAAGAATACCGCTCACGGCGGCTACAGTGTCTGAAAGCATGTTCTTATGGATAAAGCGGATGCTGTCCGTCGGGACAGCATCCGTGAGAATCAGTCGTCCAAACCGTTATAATCGCGCGAGTAGCGGAACATCTGCGGCAGATAGTCCTCGCCGTAGGATACGGTGACGTCTGTGATGGTGCCGTTGTCGTCGCGCACAGCTGTATATACAGGATTGACAAAACCCTTGTAGGGGGCGATGTCAAGAGTGGCGTAGCGGTCAAGCACCTCCTTGTGAAGTTTCGGATCGACTTTTACGGCATAGCGTGCCACGAGGTCGGCCCCGGCGGCATAGTCGCCTTCGCTCTTGATGCGCTGGATTTCGCTGAGAAGCTGTCCGAAAAGGTCGCGCAAAGCCTTGTAATCGTTGATTTTGACATAGGTTTTGCCGCCGTGTTTTACGAGTTCGATCACTTTGTCTTTCTTGCTGTGCTCGTATGCCCATGCGGCTATGAGCTGGCGGTTGCGCATGTGGGCTTCCTCGATGTCTTTGCCCGGTTCGATGCGCATAAGCTGGGTCATCAGTCCGTTGAGGATATATTTGTAATACTCGGCCTTGTAGGCGTCCGGATTGTCGAGCAGACCGAGCTCGAGCATCTTGGGATCGCCGAGATAGTAGAGTGCGAACAGGTCAGCGCGGGCTTCCTCAAGGGTGGAACCGTGAGCCTTGAGAGCGTCCGGATCCACACCGGGCATCAGGCGTCCGGAGCCGTGTCCGAGACATTCGTGGAGGTCGGTGTGCAGATTGTCGGTGATGAACAGATATTTTTCAAGGAGCTCGCGCGTAGGCTCGTCGATTACGAATTCTTCGTTGAACCCGCTGCCCTGACCGGCTTTGTCGTACGCATCGGTGATGTTTTCGATTGTGACTGACTTGGAGCCGTGCTGAGCGCGTATCCAGTTGGCATTCGGCAGGTTGATGCCGATAGGAGTGGCGGGATAGGCGTCACCGGCCAGAATGGCAGCAGTGATGACCTTGGCAGACACACCTTTTACCTTGTCTTTACGGAAACGCGGATCAACGGGCGAATGGTTCTCGAACCATTGTGCGTTCGAACTGAGCACCTCGGTACGGTGACTGGCCTCATCGTTTCGGAAATTCACGATGGATTCCCATGATCCGGTCATGCCGAGCGGGTCACCGTAGCTTTCTATGAAGCCGTTGATGAAGTCGACGCGTGAGGCGGTGTCTTCTGTCCAGCGAATTGAGTAGTCATCGAATGTTGCGAGATCGCCGGTGGTGTAAAAGTCGATGAGGCGTGCGATGATGGCGCGCTGGGCATCGTTTTCGGCGTAGGTCATGGCACGTGTGAGGTTGTCGACTATGCGGGAGATGGCTTTGGAGTAATAGCCGTCAAGTTTATAGACCTGTTCCACCACCTTCCCGTCTTTCTTGGTGAGTCGGGTGTTGAGTCCGTATGATACGGGCGTAAGATCGGTGGTGTCTTTGACCGCTGCATAAAAGTCCTCGACTTCTTGCTGCGTCACACCGTCGTAGAAGTTGTTGGCCGAGGTGACGATGAGGTCTTCGCCTTCAGCCTGATTGACACGCTTTGCTGCCACAGAAGGATTGAATATAGCTTCGGTCACTTCAGTCAATACGGGGCAATTCTTGCCCTCGGCCTGCGACTCGAACCATTCGCGGCTGAATTCAGGCGTGAATTTGTCGGTGGAGTAATGGTGATGGATGCCGTTGGCGAATTCCACCTGTTTCAGATATTTTTCGAATGCGAGGAACTGCGGGTCGTTGCGGTCGCCTGTATAGGAGGTGTATATCTGTTCGAGGAGCGAGCGCAGGGGCAGATTGTATTTATAGTTCTGATCCCAGAGGATATCACGTCCCCAGAGGGCGGCTTCGGTGAGATAATATACAAGCCGTTTCTGGTCGAGCGAGAGGCTTTCGAATTCGGGCACCTGATATCGGAGCACCTCGATGTCGGCGAAACGGTCCACTTTGTAGTCAAAAGGATCTTGGGCCATTGTTGATTGTGATGCCGTGGCAAGCAGTATGGCCACGGCTGCGATTTTGAATTGTTTCATAATGTTTTTACTCGACATAAAGGACCAGCCCCTTGAGGTATTCACCTTCGGGGTGGTAGATATTAACGGGATGGTCGGCCGGCTGGGTGAGCTGATGCAGGATGCGGACACGGCGCCCTGTCTGCGCGGCGGCCGAGAAAACCGCCAGACGGAACTGTTCCCGGCTTACGGCCTGTGAGCACGAGAAGGTGAACACCAGTCCTCCGGGCGCCACCTTGGCTATTCCGGCCGCGTTGAGTTTCTGATAGCCGCGCAGGGCGTTGCGCAGGGCGCTCCTGTGTTTGGCGAAGGCGGGCGGATCAAGCACTATGAGGTCGTAAGCACCGTCCTCCACTGATGCCAGGAATTTGAATGCGTCTTCGGCATAAGCCCGATGGCGGGTGTCACCGGGGAAATTCATTTCGACATTAGCTTCTGTGAGCGTGACGGCCTTGGCCGATGAATCCACCGAGTGTACAAGTTCGGCACCGCCGTCGAGGGCATAGACCGAAAAGCCGCCGGTGTAGCAGAACATGTTCAGCACCTTGCGGCCGTGGCTGTAGGAGCGCAACAGGGTGCGGTTGTCGCGCTGATCCACGAAGAAGCCTGTCTTCTGGCCGCGGAGCCAGTCGATGTTGAACTTTAGACCGTTTTCGGTGGCTACTGTAGGAGCGTCGCCGCCTATCAGGTATCCGTTTTCGGGGTTCAACCCGGCCTTGAAGGGTAGGGTGGTATCCGACTTGTAGTACACGTTGGTGACATCCAGTCCTTCAAGAGCGACAAGCTGCCGAGCGATCGTTTCGCGCAGGAGGTGCATGCCGGGTGAGTGAGCCTGCATTACCGCCGTCGGGCCGTATATATCCACGACCAGTCCGGGCAGGAAGTCACCCTCGCCGTGCACGAGCCGGTAGGCCGTATTGTCCGGACGTGCCAGACCGAGGGCCTTGCGGAGCCGCAGGGCATCGGCCAGACGGGTGCGGAAGAATGAGTCGTCGACGGGTTCGTCTCCGAACGTGAGCATTCGCACCGCTATGGAACCGATCTGGAAATGTCCGAGTCCCATAAGCGCACCGTCATTCGATACCACACGCACTATCTCGCCCTCGGCCACATCGTCGGGCATGGACACGAGCGCGCCCGAGAACACCCATGGGTGGAAACGCAGCAGCGAGTCTTCCTTGCCCCGTTTGAGTTTCAGAGTCTTCATATTATTTTAGTACAAGACGGTAAATATCGTTCATATTGGCGTAGACGAGCAGGAGCAGCAGGAAGCCCATGCCGATCATGTTGGCTACTTCCATGAAACGCTCCGACGGCTTGCGTCGCGTCGCCATCTCTGCAAGCAGGAAGAAGGTGTGTCCGCCGTCGAGTCCCGGAATGGGAATTATGTTCATGAAGGCGAGTATCACGGAGAGGAATGCGGCTATCTGCCAGAACGAATACCAGTTCCATTTGTCGGGGAACATGGAGCCGAGCGTTCCGAAACCTCCGACGCTCTTCGCTCCCTGTTTTGTGAAAAGCATCTTGCAGGATTCCACGTAGGTGGTGAGACGTTCCGTTCCTACCTGCCATCCGCGCGGGATGGCCTCGAAGAATCCGTATTTCACTTCCGTGACGGGGAAGATGCCGTCCGGGGGGGTAAGCTGTATGCCGATCTGTCCGTCGGAGTTGATGCCTACGGGTACGCGGAACATGGAGTCGCCGCGTTGGATCGTCATGAGCGGAGCGGCATCCTTGCGGGCCGCGATGGCCGGCCGGAATTCGGTGAGAGTCGGGGTTGTGTCCGTATCGACAGCGAGGATGCGGTCGCCGGGTTCGAGTCCGGCTTTGGCGGCTCCTTCGCCTCCGAGAGTCTGGAGCACTACGGCCGGCAGACGGATTTCCATGCAGGATGTGTTGGCTTCCACGATCTCGTTTATGAGATTGTCGGGTACGGTGATATGCACGGTGTCGGTGTGTCTGCGGAGCACACTCGCCTTTGTGCCGGGCTGGAGCAGACGCCAGGCGGTGTTGCCTGATTTGGGGTCGATGTCCTTGCCGTCAATCTGCAGCAGGATGTCGCCGTCGCGGAATCCGGCACGGTGCATGGGTTCGGTGAAGTCCATTCCCTCGGCCATGTCCTGATAGGCCACGGTGCGGTCACCCCAGTGCAGGGCTATGCCGATGTATATGCAGATGGCCAGGATGAAGTTGAACATCACGCCGCCGACCATCACCAGCAGGCGTTTCCATGCCGCTTTCGTGCGGAATTCCCAGGGTTGAGGTTCTGCAGCCAGATCTTTGGCGGATTTTGTCTCGTCCACCATTCCGGCTATATCACAATATCCTCCGAGCGGAAGCCATCCGAGTCCGTAGATAGTGTCGCGCCATGTCGGTTTTCCGTCAGGACGCGGCTGACGGGGTTTCGATACCCGGATTGTGGCGAGCGAATGTTGGTCATCACGGCTGAATATGCTGAGTGTACCCTTCATCGGGTCATATTTTAGCAGCGAGAAGCCCGGATTGAAGAACAGGTAGAATCTGTTGACTTTGATGCCGAACAGACGTGCGAAGAAATAATGCCCGAACTCATGGATAGTCACCAGAAGCACCAGTGCCACCACAAGTTGTAAGGCTTTCATCAGGAATGATTCCATTTATTTGATCGGAGAGAGTTTGTTATCGGTTTTTTAACGAGATGATTTCCTGCGCTATGCGGCGCGCTTCGGCGTTCGAAGCCACGTAATCGTCATATGAAGGCGACTCGATGCGGGTGGCACGTTCGGCCGTGTCGACTATGGTGGCGTAAATGTCCGGGAATGAAATTTGTCCGTGCAGGAAGGCGCTCACGGCCACTTCGTTGGCTGCGTTGATCACACAGGCAAGATTGCCTCCTGCCTCAAGGGCGCGGCGAGCCAGCGTGATGCCCGGAAAACGCTTGGTGTCAGGCTCCTCGAATGTCAGCGTATCATGTGCTGTGAGCGAGCAGAAATCGCTTACATTGTCGGTCCTGACGGTCTCGCCCAGCGCGTAGGCAATCGGCAGAGTCATGTCAGGCACACCCATCTGAGCCTTGATGGCGCCGTCGCGGAATTCCACCATCGAATGTATAATGCTCTGGGGATGCACTATGGCGTCGATGCGTTCGGGCGGCAGTCCGAACAGCCATCGGGCCTCGATGATTTCAAACGCCTTATTGAGCATCGTGGCGGAGTCGATAGTGATTTTGGCACCCATCGACCAGTTGGGGTGGCGCAGGGCGTCGGCTGCAGTGGCCCGGGCTATGCGTTCGGCATCCCAGGTGCGGAACGGACCGCCCGACGCCGTTATGATCAGTCGGCGGACACTTTCGGGGTCCTCGCCACGCAGACATTGGAAAATGGCGCTGTGCTCCGAGTCTACGGGAAATATCCGAGAGCGCGAGTGTGCCAACATTCCTGTGACCAGTTCACCGGCTACGACAAGGGTTTCCTTGTTTGCGAGCGCGATGTCCTTGCCGGCGCGTATGGCCGCGAGTGTAGGTGCCAGACCGCTGTATCCTACGGTGGCCGTGACGGTCATGTCCACGCCGTCGGCCGCCGCGGCCTCTTCTACGGCGGCTGCTCCGGAGGCTGCTTCTATGCCGTGGGGCGCAAGAGCCTCACGGAGGCGTCCATAGAGCGATTCGTCGGCTATCACGGCCACATCCGGGCGGAATTCGAGCGCCTGTGCAATCAGGTCATCGACCCTGTGGCCGGCCACCAGAGCCGATGCGCGGTAGCGGTGCGGAAAACGTCTTATCAGCTCAAGAGTCTGGGTGCCGATTGAGCCGGTGGAGCCGAGTATGGCCAGATTCTTAGTCATTCTGCGATGCGCGAAGTTCGGCGGCTTTGCCTTCACCGAACACCTGGTCGTAGGCTTCGAGGACTTTTGAATTGTCAATCACTGCTTCAAGATTTCCACCCTGGCTGCCTTTGAGTTCCAGTTTGATGTCGGCACCGGCACAGATGATTTCTTTACCAAGACCGAAACGATCGTTCATGAGCAGGCTCTGAATTATTCCGGCTTCCATCACAGGCATCTGGGCTTTGAAATTCTGTTCTACTTCGGGCAGCGAGAGGTCGGCGTCGATAGCCACGTTGTACACCACCGAATTGGTTATTTCGTCATAGCTTACAGTCATCGACGGAATGCCGGTATCGTTGAGTTTCGCCAGCTCGACCTGTGTGGAGTCGACAGCGGCGTTGAGGCGTTCGAACGGGGCGCGGTTGTTGCAGCCGGCGAGTGCGATGGCGGCTACGGCGGCCAGCGCTGTGGTTTTGAAGATGTTTTTGAGATTATTCATATCTGGTATTTTTTTGATTATTAATCGGGAATGTATTGGGTGGGATCGATCTCACTGCCTGCGTGCCACAGTTCAAGCGAGGGCGAAGAGCCCGTGCCGATGCGTTGGCCGGCAACTACGCGGGCTCCCTTTGACACATATACGTCAGTGAGCGGTGCGTAGACGCTCAGAAAGTCGTTCGGATGCTGTACGGTCACGCTCCACCATCCCTCGGGCATCCATTGCGAGCTGATCACGGTGCCTCGGAAGATGGCGCTTACGGCTGTGCCTCCGGCCTGGGGTGTGAAGGGCTGTTCGAAAATCATGCCGTCAGCGGCCAAGGGAGTCAGTACTGAAAGTTTGAATCTTTCTTTCTGCTCGAACTGTTGCACGAACCTCAATTCAGCCTCCGACGCTCCGGCCAGCGAATCGGCACTCTGCGCCGGGAGCAACTCCGTGGGGTCCGGTGTCACTGAATCGTTAAGAATGGCGCGTATGTTCGATGCATAATTGTTTATCACTCCCACGACACGTTCCAGCGAATCGGCCCTGACGGCCATATCCGCATACATGGCGCGTTCCTCCGGCGCGAGGCGTCCCGGCAGCAGACGGCCCGCCGGAGTGAATGCAAGAATCACCACAATCAGCGAGCCCACCGCCGCTATAACCACCAGGGGGGCGATGCGTGCGGCCAACCCCGTGAGCCGGAAGCTCCATACTCTTGACAGAGTGTTCTCGTTCACAATCTCCACACGCCAGCGCGACCTCGCGCGCAGGGTGCGGGGCAAATTTTTCTTTGCCTTGACTGACAGAACCTTAGGAGTTTTTAAGGCCATACACTGATTGTTTCTTGCCACAAAGATACGAAAATTTTTGAACAATTTGAAAAACCCCGATGTTATCTTTACAAACGTCGGCTTACAAACCTTGCCGATCGTTAATAAAATCGCTTCAACTAACCTAATTCAAGTATAATCTAACCCCCCAACTGACAAAATGAAAACTAAAGCGTTCTGGGCTCTCGCCGCTGTCGGCGCAATGACCTTTTCGGGCCTTAAAGCCAATGCACAGGAAGTTATCGTAGGCGAAGAAGTCGTTTCTGTAGTAGAAACAGCACAGCCTTGCAAGACACACTATTACAGTAACCGCGGTGACAACTGGTTTATTCAGCTCGGTGCCGGTGTGACATCTCCTTTCATGGAGAACGAACTTCCCGACGGCTCTCAGAAACATCATCTCACAACAGTCTATAATGTAGGTTTCGGCAAATGGTTCTCTCCCTATATCGGATGGCGCATGAGTTTCCTCGGAGGCTCGCTTCACTGGGACAGCCGTCAGGCAAATACCGCAAAATGGGTAAACGCCAACGCAGACATCATGTGGGATATGTTCAACACCTTCGGCGGCGTGAATTCGAACCGTGTTTTCTCTATCGTTCCCTTCGTAGGACTCGGCGGTGCTTTTATGTGGGACTTTAATGACGGTGCAAGCACCATGCTCCGCGACAATGGCAAGGTCAAAGGCAACTCATGGGCGCTTCCCTTATCTGCCGGTCTCCAGCTCCGCTTCCGTCTCTGCAAGTATGTCGACTTCTTCGCTGAAGGTCGCGCTCAGTTCGCAGGCGATAACTGGAACAACGAAGCCATCGGTGCTCCTGTCGACATGAACCTCAGCGTTATCGGTGGTTTCAGCTTCAATATCGGTGGCGCAGGATTCAAGGCTTACAACCCCTGCGACTATACCAACTATATCGCCAACCTCAACAATCAGGTCAACGACCTCCACGCAGCCCTCAATGCTGCCAACGTAGCCCTCGCAGTGGCTGAATCACAGCTTCCCTGCCCCGAGGTACAGGTTAAGGAAACAGTTGTAGAAGCTGTTGCTCCCGCACCCCTCATGGCCACCGTACGCTTCACCATCAACAGCGCCAAGATCACCGGCGAAGAAATGGTAAATGTCTACAATGTGGCTGAATGGATGAAACAGAATCCCGACCAGAACGTAACAATCTGCGGCTACGCCGATAAGAACACCGGTTCTGCCGACTATAATATGGGCCTCTCCAAGCGTCGCGCTGAAGCTGTTCGAGACGCACTCGTGAATCAGTACGGAGTCAACCCCGACCGTCTCTCCATCGACGCAATGGGATCCACAGTCCAGCCTTACGGCACCAACAACTGGAACCGCATCGTGATCTTCACCAACAATTGATAAAATCCCTTCACGGAAATCAACAGTAATATAAATGAATGTCCCTCCCGTCTGAGCATCTCAGGCGGGAGGGCTTTTATTATCGGCATCCCATAAAGGAATTGGGAATTTACGGTATAGTTAAGGGATTTTGCGGATAAAGACTTCTCCGTCCGGCTTTGTATATTTGATTAGTCCGTAATGCTTGCTGACTACAAATTCCTCCACGTCATCGGTAGTAGCAAGATTACTGCTGTTCTGAAGATTCACCACAATACAATCAGTAATCGTCTTTTTATTTATTACGAATGTTTGAGGTCTAAAATCTACAGTTAGATCATAATCGGCCGTATCATCAGAAATAATACGGGCGGTATAATGTGACTGCATGCGACCCAAAAAACTATGAAATCCTAATTCATCGGTCTTCGCATCTTTGGAGACAGATATGCGGCCTTTCAAATCTGTATTCTTCCCATTTAAATTAAATTTACAAAATGCTTTAGCCCTATAATTTCCCGGATCGTGATCTATTGAATAAAAGTAGAAAGGATTCCTGGAATTATGGATCTCGAGTTCGGTGATTTTAAGAGTCTCGATGTTGCCTCTATCTGAATAAAAATACGCCTTATCTCCCGGCTTGCAATTTGTAACCCATTCCAGTTCATCCTCATTCAGATGAGACATCCGATTATATATTCCTATGCAACTTGTCATGCTAAGAACAATCAGTGCAAATATCAGTTTATAGTTTTTCATTTGAATTCTCTGAAATATTCTTCGCCGCTAACAAGTCTGAAATAGATGGGACCGTATTTTTTACTTAAAATAAATTCACAGACTCTATTAGGATCATCTTTTTTAAGCGTACTATTATTGTGTCCGTTAAAATCATCAATTATAAAACAATCATTGAAGACTCTGCTTCCGATAGTTATACTTTTTGCATCTGTCAGTTTTAATGAGTCATTATATAAATTTCCCAAGAATCCATTAGCATATACCACGTCTTCATTTGCTGATTTCTGGATCCTGAAAGACCCATCTTTCTTTAATAGACCACTATGTATGCGGAACCTATATCCGGCATTAGCCTCCTTGTAGTTACTACCTCCAGACCAGCTGAAATATATAGGATTTTTATCGTTTGCAATCCAATATGAATAAGTGTATATTTTTGCGCGATCTCCTTTAGACGAAACCATAACTCCTGACATATCTTTATTATTGGTCACCCATTTCAAATCTTC
Source organism: uncultured Bacteroidales bacterium (assembly GCA_947175575.1). Lineage (GTDB taxonomy): Bacteria > Bacteroidota > Bacteroidia > Bacteroidales > Muribaculaceae > CAG-873. The sequence goes on from CAMWNG010000025.1 coordinate 15,191, forward strand.
TTCCGACAGATGCGTAACTTTGAGATAAAATAACCCAAAACAACCCCGCAAAAGGAGCAGTAGACCTATTGAAATCAAGATTCGAACAAAAATTTTCATGGATAATGAATGTCGCTTCGAAGGTACGGCGTATCAGTTTGTCAGAGATGTCACTTGGATGTTTGAATCAGCAATTTTATAGGTTCGATATTCTTGGCGAGGCAGTTGGTTTCATACCTCGCAAGTTCCTTAGTTGAAAAATAGTATCCGTCCATTTTCAAACAGGGGTTGGAAAAGCCTGAAAGGTCTATGGTTATGTAAAGTGATTCTATGATTCCCGCTCCCCAATGTTCGGCAGGCTGAAAATCATAATCAATAAAGAATACTTGTCCGGCTTCAGTCTTGTTTGATACTGAATAACTCTTGTATCGACTTGCAGCAGGTGAGCTTAAAAAGCTGAATAAATCTACTTCTGATGCAGCGTATACACTGTAAGTTACCACAAGTATGCATTTCGATCGGGCAGGGATTGAAAACTGTGTATAAAACCATCGCCGCATAATTCCCGGACTGAACTCGCTTTCGGTTTCATTTAAATCATCATCAAAATCCACCTGATATTCATAGGGTCGAACGCTTTCTTTAGCCGAATGAAATGTCAGTTTCTCTTCGTTGAAACAGAATGAGACATCACGAATCATGTCGTTGCACCACCCTATTTCATACATACTTTCAGAGATATCGTCGTCCATTAATACAGGTGTCTCATCATCGTTGGCTCCGACATAATAATCTATGGGGAAGCCATAATTTATATTGTTGATAGCACGATCTGATTCGTTACGTAAGAGGTACTCCACATGGAAAATATTATACCCGCCCGAGTGTGAGACGTGCAAGTTCTCGCGCTCGATAACCACTTCCTCTATATTCAACGGCATGGGATTCCCCGCCCGGTTCAATGAAGAATAATGCACCACCGGATCTCCGTTTGCCGAACACATCAATGAGCATAAGGAAACGAAGATAATAAATATTATGATATTTTGTTTCATTTCTGGAGCATCGCTATTTGTCACCTCCCAAAGATACAACCGAAAATAGATAAATTCCAAATTTGAAGATTGACATTAACGAATTTTAACATAAGATTTGGCCGGATATTTATTATGGATATGCATGGCATCCGGAGGATGATAGAGTATGTGAGGAAGGATTTTACTAAACAGCCTGAAAGATATCTTAATAAATGTTTGAAATATGGGCGGAAGGGCGGGAATGGTTGCATAATTCTGCATTTATTCGTAACTTTGCGCGTTTTTCTGCCGGATGGCAGTGATTGAAATACATTTTTCTAAAGTACAATTTCTGAGAAGTGACAAAATTTTTGCAGTATTTTCGCTCGTCTGAAGGCGGGGTGTCGTGGCAGCTTTCGGCTGTTCCGGTCGTATTGCTTTTCATTTCGTTCGCATTAATTATAATTATCGAAGGTCCGGTGGCCATCGCCGATCATGCTCCCTACGCATTGCTGCTGTCGGGGATTGTCTCATTGTTGCTTGCAAAGGGTGTCGGGGCTGTAAGACGTCGCGGACTGCTGCTGGGGCTGCGTCGCAGCGCCTCCCAGATTCTTCCTGCCATTCCGATGCTCCTGCTTATAGCGATGTTGGCAACCACATGGATGCTCAGCGGCGTGGTGCCTACGCTGATTCATTACGGACTGATGCTGCTTGATCCCAAATGGTTTCTGGTGACGGCCTGCGGTGTGTGTGCTGTGGTGTCAGTGCTCACGGGCAGTTCGTGGAGCACAATCGCCACGCTAGGTGTAGCCTTCATCGGCATAGGGGAAGTCATGGGCTTTCATCCGGGATGGACCGCGGGGGCTATCATATCGGGAGCATATTTCGGTGACAAAGTGTCTCCGTTGAGCGATACCACCGTCATTGCGTCCACCACATGTGGGGTCGATCTGTTCAAACACATCCGCTTCATGACTATAACCACAGTGCCGGCAATGCTTGTGGCGATGCTGATTTTCGCCGTCAAAGGCCTTTCGGGTCCCGGTACGCCCATCGGGGAGAGCGCGGGTATGCTCGCGGGACTAAACGAGGTGTTCACCCTCAGTCCGTGGGTACTTCTGATTCCGGCGCTTACTCTGGTGATGATTGCGTTCAGGGTCAATACGCTCGTTGTGCTGGGTGTGAGCGCGTTGCTCGGCGCGGTCGGAATCTTCGTTTTCCAGCCTGACGGCTCGATGGGAGCTATGGACGTGCTTCGCGCTGTGTGGAGCGGATTCACGCCTGTCACCTCTCACGAATCGGTTAACGAACTGTGCGCCACAGGCGGCGTCCTCGGCATCCTGCCGGTCGTGTTTCTGGTGCTCAGCGCTATGGTTTTCGGATCGATGATGATAGGTACGGGCATGCTTGAGTCGCTGACCTCGCGTCTCACCCGCTCACTCCATAAACGCACGTCGATCGTCACGGCTACGGTGGCGTCCGGCCTCACACTCAACGCATGCACCGCCGACCAGTATCTTTCCATAATGCTTTGCGGCAACATGTACCGTTCGCACTACCGTCGTCACGGCATGGAGGCTTGTCTGTTGAGCCGGACTCTTGAGGATTCGGTGTCGGCCACATCGCCCATCATTCCCTGGAGCTCATGCGGTGTCACACAGGCGTCGGTGCTTGGTGTAAGCACTATGACCTATCTTCCTTTCTGTTTCTTCAATTACCTCACGCCCCTTATGGCGATCATCGTGGTGCATACAGGCTACAAGATTCGCAGACGCCATCATGTGCTCGCAGTGGCCGAGTGAGCGGGCAGCCTCAGCCCGTTCACCACAGATTGAAACGGTAGCCAATCGAGCCGGAGGCTGACAGATTCGAGCCTAAGAACGTAGTCTTCCGGTCGGAAACTATCGCGGTATTGGCACTCAGAATTCCTCCGATGAACCACGGCCCGTGGTTCCATACCAGCGACCCGCGCAGACGGTTGTAGAACATGAAGCTCCAGCCCTCGGTCTGCGAATTAACATACCCCTGCTTTACGCCTACCGTGGGCGAAACCGCAACACTCATCAGCCATCCGCGATGAAATACCCAGTTGTAGCCATATCCGAGGCGGAATCCGTAATTGTGCGTGTTGGTACGGTAGTGATGATCGATCCAGTCGGTCGGCAACTGTTCCTGAAGCGCTGACTGCAACTGTGTGAAATCGAAATCGTAACGCTGTGTGAAAATGCTCAGCCCGGCATAGAACGAACCCTGGCTGCGCATCTGTATCTTGCTGAAATTGAAGGCCGCGGCCTGCGAGTATCGTTTGTTATTGAAAAAGTAATAAAGGTCGACACCCCAGCCGCTGCTCTTTATACCCTCGAACGGTATGGAGAGATGGTGCAGGTCGCCGAACTGTTTGATATTTGTGCCGATATTATTATTTTCAAGATAAAGTTCCACTCCCAGAAGGGCACAGTTGAACCCGAACTGATAACGGCTTCGGGCATGCGCTACCGAGCCGAAAAGATGACTCACGTTTATGTCGTAGCCCACCGAGACAGCCAGATAGGTAAGATAGGCACCCACCGAAGTCGACGGGTCCGAGATCATGGTCACCATGCTGTTGTCCGGGAGGGTGAAGCGGTAATAGTCGACAAACGAGTCGGCTGTGGCCTTGACATTGAATTTCGTGCCTGTGCCCTGCACGTAAAGGCTGTCATAAGTGTTGAAAAATTTATCGCCCCAGCGGTATGTGTTCACGCAGAACCGGGGAAAGCGTCCCCATTCCGCTATCGAATCGAGATTGAACGACAGCGCGTCAGTTTTCGCAGAACCCAGAAACACTAATAGAAACACTATGGCGATAAGACGACGCATGAGGGTAATTTTCTACACTTGGATATTTAGGCTGCAAAGTTACAAAATTTTATTTGTATTATCGCAATGGTCTGAGTTCGCCGAATCTAAAATATCGCCCTCAGTTCCTCTATATTCGCCTTTTTTGCTAACTTTGCACAAGAATAAAATCGCAACCGGTTATGGCAAGCTTTTTACAGGTGGAGAAATTGACCAAGAGTTATGGTGACCGCATGCTCTTCGAGGACGTTACCTTCGGAATAGAAGAAGGAGACAAGATAGGCGTAGTGGCTAAAAACGGCACCGGAAAATCAACTCTTCTCGGTATCCTTGACGGTAGTGTCGACTACGACAGCGGCCGCGTGGTGTGGCGCGACGGTCTGCGGGTAGGTTATCTGCCGCAGAAGCCTGAATTTGAGGGAAATCCCACCGTAGCCGAGGCTGCACTGATGTCTGATGATCCTCGGGCCTTGGCCGTACGCGCGTACGAGGACGCGATGGCTTCGGGCGACACTGCCGCTATGGAGAAAGCGACACGCACTATGGACGAGATGTCTGCCTGGAGCTATGAGGATCGCCTGCGGCAGACGCTCTTTCAACTCGGTCTGACCGATCTCGCCGCCAGGGTGGAGAATCTGAGCGGCGGCCAGCGTAAACGCGTTGCACTGGCTTCGATTATCATGCGCGACCCGGATCTGCTGATTCTTGACGAACCGACCAACCATCTGGATATCGGGGTAATCGAGTGGCTCGAAAACTATCTGAAACGCTCACGGATGACTCTGCTGATGGTGACCCATGACCGCTATTTCCTTGACCGCGTGTGCAACAAGATCATCGAGATCGACAACCGCACAATCTATACTTATCAGGGAAATTTCGATTACTATCTGCGTAGGCGCGCCGAGCGCATCGAAGCCATGACCGCCGAGCTTGCCAAAGTGCGCAACACCCTGCGCCGCGAACAGGAGTGGATGAGCCGACAGCCTCAGGCACGTGCCGGCAAGGCGAAGTTTCGCATAGATTCGTTCTACGAACTCAAGGACCGCGAAGCCTCCGGTATACGTCCTGAACGTCAGGTCGACCTGGATGTGAAAGCGTCGTACATCGGATCAAAGATTTTTGAAGCGAAAAACGTGTCGAAGCGTTTCGGAGATAAAATAATACTGAACGATTTCTCGTACACATTCGCCCGATATGAAAAAGTTGGTATCATAGGAGCCAATGGAGTTGGTAAGTCCACGTTTATCAAGATGTTGCAAGGACTTGTGCCCGCTGATTCAGGTTCCTGGGATATAGGAACAACGGTACGGTTCGGCTATTACAGTCAGGACGGCATCTCATTCGATTCCGAAAAAAAAGTCATTGACGCCGTCACGGAGATTGCTGAGGAGGTCGACACGGGAGATTACCGCCTGTCGCCGATGCAGTTCCTTACAAGATTTCTGTTTTCCCCCGCCGATCAGCAGAAATATATCCATACGCTCAGCGGTGGCGAACTGTGCCGTCTGCATCTGGCCACGGTGCTGATGCGGCAGCCTAACTTCCTGATTCTCGACGAACCCACAAACGACCTTGACATCGTGACTCTCGGAATTCTCGAAGAATATCTCTCGGAGTTCAAAGGGTGTGTGATAGTCATAAGCCACGACCGTTACTTTCTCGACAATATAGTCGATCATCTGTTGGTGATGGAGGGCGACGGCGAGGTGAAGGATTTTCCGGGCACATATACAGAGTATGCCGGATGGCGCGCCGCCCGTGAAGCCGACGCTCGCCGCGATGAGGCGCCTGCGGAACCGCGGCGTGAGAAACCGCGCGCCGAGCGTCCCCAAAAGATGTCGTTCAAGGAACGCAAGGAGTTCGAAGCTCTTACCGCCGAGATCGACTCCCTTTCAGCCGAGAAGGCCGAGCTGGAAGCACGGTTCAATTCCGGGGAAGCACTCGAGGATGCCGCCGCCCTGTCCGCACGCTATCAGGAACTCTCGGACCTGCTTGACGAAAAAGAGCTCCGTTGGCTGGAGCTCTCTGAGAAGGAATGATTATCGGTGGCGGTTGACGGCAAGCACTGCGCGACGTCCCAGATAGGACAACAGGGCTCCCGCCTTATTCTTCATTCTGGTCCTTGGATCGAAAAGCACCCCGGCACGTCGGTCTTTTATATGCGCCCAGCAACGGTCGGCGAGGGTCTTGTCACCGTGTTCGGATGCAAGGATGAACATGTTGAAATTGGCACTGAAACGTCGTGAGCGCGCCGCCTTGACCAGTCGGCGCGACTTCTGTTCCATATGACGTTCGATACGCTCGGTGATATCGAGAACCTGCGCGCGTTCGCGTCTCCATACGTTGAGCAGGCTGCCGGGCGTATCGCGGTAGAAATACAATCCCGCTTTGACGGCGCACAATCCTTGCGATGCTTCGAGAAAACGATAGAAACTGTCGAGATCCTCGTACAGGATGCCTTCGCGGAATCGCTCTTTGGCGAAGATTCCGCGGGGGTAGAGGTGTGCCCAAGCCGAATTGTGTGTGCCTTTGCGCTGCAGAAGCACACGGGCAATGGCTGTATCGGTGTCAAGCAATTTACCATCGGTAGCCGATACGCGGCTGAATGCGGGGACTCTTCCGAAAATGAAGTCGCAGGAGATGATATGATATGGATGCCGCGAGGCATGCCGCATCATGGTTTCCACTGTGCGCGGATGCAGCATATCGTCGGCGTCCACGAACATTATGTGTTCGCCGTAAGCGGCGTCGATGCCGCGGTTGCGCGCCACCGACAGTCCCCCGTTCTTGAAATGTAAGGCTCTGATCCGGCGATCGCTCTCGGCATAACGGTCGACGAGGAATCCGGAGGCATCCGTGGACCCGTCGTCCACAAGGATCAGCTCCCAGTCGAGGTGCGTCTGGTTACGGATTGAGTCGACACATTCCTTAAGATATAGTTCGGCATTGTATACCGGGACGATTATACTTACCATGGCGGGGGCAGGTGAGTGAAAGATTATTTTACAGTGACAGGAGCGGTAGGTTTCGATTCCTGATTCACACGGCTTAGTGACGTGACGACATAAACACCGGGATCGGTTGCGACCCAGCGGTTGTCCCAGGTGATGCCTTCGATAGCCTCTGCGTCTTCAAGATTGACGGGGTCGCCGGGTTCGAAACGGTACACTACAAACTTCACTGCGTCGTCGGCTGTGCCGTTGGTCGCGGGCTTCTGCCATGTGAGGTATTCGCCGTCGATGACAGCGTTTTTGGGCGCGGACGGAGTGGTGGTGCTGATCCACGGATACAGAGGCGGCAGAGCCACTGTGGCCTGAAGGTCGATCGCAAGCGAGTCGGCCACCCCGCCATGGTTTCTTGTGATGGAGTAGCCGGGCCACCAGCAGTTGCCCTGAATGTTGTCGGCCTCGCGTGTCAGTTCTACCTTATGCCGAAGCTGCGTGGCCTCGCCTGAATTGCCGATATCCGGTTTTTTCATTGTAACACCTACGTCCTGCCCGATGTACATGTTGCGGCCTTCGGCATTGCGGTTCCACCAGTCGACGAGAGTGAGATAAGATGCGGTCTTATGTTCGAGCTCCCAGTAGAGCTGGGGGAGCAGATAGTCTATCCATCCGTTGCGCGACCACAGCAGCACGTCGGCGTAAAGTGCGTCATAGTTCTGCAGACCGTTGGTTTTCGACCCGCGCGGGTCGGAAGATTCGTTGCGCCAGATTCCGAACGGGCTGATGCCGAATATCACCCACGGTTTCGTGGCTGAAATTTCCTTGTGCAGTCCCTCGATTAGCTGGTCTACGTTTTGTCGGCGCCAGTCGTCGCGTTTCATTCCCTCGCCATATTTCGCGTATGATTTCGAATCCGGGAATTCTTCGCCTTTCACAGGGTAGGGATAGAAGTAGTCGTCGAAATGTATGCCGTCCACATCATATCGGTTCACGATGTCCATCACCACATCGGTTATGAACTGACGGCTTTCAGGCAGCCCGGGGTCGAAATACAGTTTTCCGTCATAACGCACGAACCATTCCGGATGCTTATGGTAAATATGATTTTGGGGGAGAGTCTGAGTCTTTGAAGTGGTTACACGATAAGGATTGAGCCATGCATGCAGCTCCATTCCGCGTGCGTGCGCTTCGTCGATAACGAACTGCAGCGGGTCCCACTCGGGTACGGGAGCCGAGCCGTTGTCGGTCAGGAAGCGGCTCCAGGGTTCGAGCTCGCTGGGATAGAATGCGTCGGCCTGCGGGCGCACCTGGAAAATCACGGCATTCACTCCGGCGTTCTGCAATCGGTCGAACTGATCGCGTATATAAGCCTTGTTCTGCTCGGTGTTTTGTTTGTGATACTGTTCTTGAAATACGGTGTGCATCCATGCGCCTCGGAATTCACGCTTGGGATTGTCTGCGGCCGCAGTCAGGACAGCGGCGGCTGTTATCATACACACAAATAGTTTTTTCATAGATAGTAAGGATTGTATGGTGTTAGGATGCCTGTGGTTTCATGTCAAGGCAAAATTACGATTTTTCCTGTCCCCGTGCAACTTTTCTTTGGAAAAACGACCGGAAAACCGCAGGAATTTCCGAGGAAGAGATCCCGATTAATCAGCGTGAGGTTGTGGAGGTGATGTTCTCCACCGGTAACGGCATGCCCGGCAGGAGCGATTCGTAGAGCTGCATGTACATGCCGAGCAACTGCTTGTCCGAGAATTTTTCCGTAGCCAGACGGATACATTCGCGCGATGAGAATCTTTCAGGATGCGCGAGGATGGTTTTGATCGCTTCCGCCATTGCCTCGATGTTTCTTGTGGGAACCACGATTCCGGAGCGTTCATTGACTGTTTCGCGCATGCCTCCGCTGTCGAACGCAACAAGCGGTGTGCCGCACGACAGCGCTTCGATATTCACCATGGAAAGAGTCTCGGCTAACGACGGATTGATGAACACCGAAGCCGAGGCGAACTCTTTGAGGAGTTTTTCGCGTTCATTGATGCGCGGGAGGCCTTCGCATCCTTCGGGGAGGGATGCGATCTGGCTGCGGTTTAGTCCGATCACACGGATGGAGACATTCTCGGGCAGTAGTTTCCTCAGTGCGATGATGTATTGTAATCCTTTGCGAAATTCCCAATTGGACGCCACGGCGAGCACGGTTGGCTTCTTCGCTTTTGATATGTGCAGCCGCGGGATGGTCACACTGTTGAGAATGGTGTAAATCGGAAACTGATTGAGGAACGACTCTCTCAACACTTCCGACAGACGTTCCGATACGGCCACGATGTGCAGGTTTGGCAGCGACGTGAATGTTTTCTTTTTCAGTTCATAGTTGGCCGCTGAATTATCACTCATCAATGAGCCGGGATACGCCTTTTTAAGCGGGCACGAATGACAACCGGTTTTCCACCGGTCGCATTGGGCGAGCGAGAAATAGGCGCAGTGTCCGGTAAAAGGCCAGCAGTCATGCAGAGTCCAAACCACAGGTTTGTTAGTACGCGCGAGATACGCGAACAGCTCCACATAATTGAGATAATATCCGTGGATGTTGTGAAGGTGTATTACGTCCGGGTTGATTACGTCTATGCGGCGGATCAGATCTTTAGTCGCCTTTGACGATCCGAGTCCGTGCCGGTCAAACATTCGGGTGAGAAGTCCGTGGGAATATGTGTCGAGCCTGTTTCCGACCTTCAGCAATTGTGATGCGCTCAGCGAACTGCCGTCCATGTCGCGTCCGTAGGCGATGTAGCTGCGCCATCCCGAATCGATGGCGGCGCGGCCTATCTCCTCGGCTATGCGTCCGGTGGCGTTCCAGCCTACGTTGGTGTTGATTTGCAGAAGGGTTTTCATAGGGCCCGGTCTGTGCGATGCACAAGTGAATAGCTAAGATTCTGCAAAGATACGCAGAATTGTTGGATTCTCAAATTTTTCTGATTGTTTTGTCGCGTTTTATCGGATTTTATGAAAAAATAGAGAGCCACGGTGGTCCGGACTCTCTCTTATGATCATATAGCGATTTTTACTGTCTGTCTGTCGTTGACACAGAGAATATACACCCCGGGGGCGAGGGCGGAGATATCCAGTGTCACGGTATCGCCTGACGCGCCGGCGGTCATGACAGTGGCTCCGGTCGTGTTGAGCACTTTTGCACTCAGAGCCTTCGCGGCCGGAAGAGTCGCGGTCACTACAAATCCGTCGCGTGTGACGATAAGTCGTTCTGACACATCCGTCGAGATATCTGACACCGAATTGCGCCTGATAACTTCGGCGAGGCCTGCGTAGGCATTGAATTTGCCGGCGCCCCATTGCACCGGATTGCCTGCGCGCACTTCATCGTCTACGGTTGATGTCGTGGCTATGATGTCCTTGACGGTGTCCATCGTCAGGGTCGGGTCTGCCTCGAGCCACAGAGCCAGTGATCCGGCGACGTATGGCGTTGCCATCGAAGTGCCCATGGCCGGGGTCCAGAGGTATTCATTGCCAGAGGCGTCGGTCGCTTTCGCGAAATAGTCGAATGCGCTGTTTTCATCCGGCGTGTAATAGCGGTTGCATGATGACATGATCACGGCTCCGGGGGCGCATACGTGAGGCAGAGAGCGACCGTCGGCAAGTGTCCCCCATGATGTGAATGAAGTGATCTTTCCGAGAGGGAAGGTTTCGCTATAATCCACGTCCCGGCCGTCGATAGTCGTATATGACTGACGCGTGTTGTATGAGCCTACCACAAGGGTTTCGTAACCGCAGGCCATGTCGTTGATGGTGCCGTCGAAGCCGCCGTCGCTCCAGCCTTCCTTGCCATAGCCGTCAAGTTCGGTGAACATGCCATCGCAGTAACATTCGAACTTCTGTCCCGGTTCACCCGTGATTTCAAATCCGAGGAGCAGTTTGCCGTCGGGGTTGGTGTCGGGATTGTCGAAAGTGTAATAGTCAAGAATAGTGAAGAATTCGCCGGTAAGTTCGTCGCGGCTCCAGCCGATGCCTACGTACCCCTGATATGCCTGACCGAACTGTGTGCTGACGAGATCGCTGCCTGAATAGTCCTGATCGGCGTAGTAGAGTCCCACGCCTTCTTCCTGACCCTCGGTCAGAGGCATGCGGTAGCGTATGGTTCCACGGTCGGAGTTGTAAATCAGAGCCTGCTGCGAGAAAGGACGGTCGCTGTAAATTCGCACTTCACCATAGCGGAGGTTGTCCTGATAGGTCGGTTTGATGAAAGTGCGGACTGTGGGATTTTCCTCAGTGAACGTGCCTTTGATGGCAAGAGGTATGTTGCCTTCGTTGCCCGCGGAGATTACCACCATTGCTTCTCTCGACACCTCGTCGAGGTATTGGTTCATGGCGGCTTTGGGTGAATGTGAGCCGGCGTTGGAGCCTATCGATAGGCTTATGACCGTTGGCTGTTTGGTCATTGCCGCATAGTCCAGAATGCGTTCGATGCCCATCAGGATCAGGGCGTCGACAAGGTCGCCGCAACTGGCGGCCACATCCGAACCCGTCGCAACACCCTGCAGCCCGTCCTTGTCATATCCGCCGGCCAGAATTCCCAGCGTGTGAGTGCCGTGGAAGGTCTCATGGGTATCGGTCTGGAAACGGAAGATATTGTCGCGGTCGAATTCGCGCCCGTACCAGCCGTCCTTGTTGTCTGCCAGAGCGATGTTGGCGAGATAGCCCAGACGTGATTTTCCATCCTCTCTTACAAAATTAATGTGATTGGGATCAAGGCCTTGATCAACGATGCCGGTGATCACGCCTTTGCCGGTGTATGGCTGCGTGAGTCCTGTGCCGGCATGGATTGCGCTGACACCGGACGCCTCGCGTGCCATGTTCATCTTGGCATAGCGGGTGCGGCTGAGGTCGAAACGGTCGAAACAAGGTAGCGCCGCAGTGGCCTCTACGCTGTCTATCGGCATAGACACAACGGCGAAACCTCCGCGTACGGGAGTCACTGTCGCTCCGGTCTGTTCGATGATTCCGGAGTCCGCACCATCTGACATTTTGACAATTGCGGTTACGTGTTTAGACGGTTGAGCCAAACCCGGAGCCTTCCTTACTTCGGTTGTATTATTGAAACGCATGGCGCGCAGAAGAGCCTGATCTTCGAGCGAAAGCTGTGCCGATGCTCCTGTAGCCGCTAATGCGAGCAGAGGTATAAGGAGGAATTTTTTGTTCATAGTGAAAATGATGATTCAAGGGGACTTCCCTTTGCTAATTTACTGCAAAGTTAGCAAAATAAAACTTTAAAAACAAATTATATGCTGTTTTTCGAAATTTTGAAAGTTGAGAATCGTTACCTGTTGGTTGAATTAAATTAGAGCATATTTTATCTGCCCAATCGGACGATG
>CAMWNG010000026.1 GCA_947175575.1 uncultured Bacteroidales bacterium
TTGTCGAAGCCGCCGGTCTGGATATTACGCCTATCTCCGTGATTTTATAGATTAAGTACGGCGCGGAGGGTGGAGTCGTAGGCCACGGGGCCGTAGGGCGGGTTTTTCCAGCCGCGGATCATCAGCGGGTGTGCCGCGATGTTTTCGTCGGCAACGCGCACGAATGCGCGCCATGTGCCGTCATGGTCGCGACATTCCACAGGCCGGTTCTCGACGGCGGGAATGGATGCGCGAATCACCACGAGATCGTGTTCGACTCTGAAAGCGGTGAAATCGACCTGCACAGCCGGGCGACAATAGCGTTGTGCGGCCTGTTCCACGACGTAGATGTCCTCCTCGTTGCGGACACCGGCCACAGTGCCGTTATCCTTCACTCCGATGAGCAGCCGGCCACCGTCCGTGTTGGCAAACGCCGACACAGAACGCGCTATCTTGCATGCGTCCGGGATAAGGAATTTGAAATCCTGCCGCTGGTGCTCTCCTTCGGCCACCAGTCCGGCGATATATTGCCTTCCCCGTATGACGGGAATGTCTTTCATCGGTCAGAGGCGATCGAGCAGGGCCGTGAGGGTGTCGAATGTCTCGCGGGGAGCGTCGCTCCAGAAAGTTTCATACTGAGAGAGGTTGTCGGCTGCTCCGGGAGTGTCGCTGATCACCCGGATGCAGACGAAAGGCACATTCTTGATGTGGCAAACCTGCGCGATGGCCGCACTTTCCATGTCCACGGCCACAGCATCGGGATACAGCTCGAGGATGCGTTTCACTTCTTCCGGACGCGACACAAAGATGTCGCCCGAGGCAAGAAGTCCGGTCTTGGCGCCGAGACCGGAAACGAGGTCGGTGGGTAGGGGACATACGAAATACTTGGGCGAACCGGCGGCCTGGCCCCACACAGTGTCGGGACCGCACCACACATCGTGGTAGGCTATACGCGCAGGTATCACGACATCGAGTACCTGAGCGTTGCCAGTGCCGCCTGCCACGCCGGTGTTTATTACCAGGGAGGGATGGAAGTTCTCGATAAGGGTGAGTGTGGCAACGGCGGCGTTAACTTTGCCAATGCCGCTGCGCAGAGCTACCACATCGTGGCGGCCGATGCGGCCGGTATGGAACACGGTGTCGTTCATCGTCACCGTGGACGCATTTTCGATAAGAGGCAGGAGCAGATTCAGCTCCTTGCTCATTGCTGCTATAATGGCTATTTTCATTGATCGGATAAGTGTGGGTGGATTGAATTGACCACTCGGGCCGTGACATCGAACGGAGTGGCCTGAGAGGCTCCGCGGGGCAGGGGCGAACGGTGGTAATAGAAAAGCTGCTGGCGGTCGAAGGCCGGGAACTCCACACGCCGTGTCTCTCCCGCGGGCAGGGTGACGGTGACTTCGCGCACTGCGCGGTGCATGAGATTTCCGTGCATGTCGTAGTAGGACAGCTCGATGGTTACGCCGGTGACAGGGCGTGAGGTGCTGTTGGTGACAAAAAGACTTTCACGCACGCTGCGCAACGGTTTTTCAAATCCCGCGAGTGATACGGAATCGGCCGGGGGAGCAGTGACGGTGTCGTGAAGGATGACGGCCTGAACCGGGCGATGTCGTCTTTGCGCGGCCGGCGACGGCACGGGGCGTGTGAAGTCCTGTGCCAGGGCTATCGCGGCCGTGGCGGTCAGGAGTATCGCAGATATGTAACGCAACGGGTTCATAGTCTGATGAATCTCGGGGGTGCGTCGGCGCGGCGGGCGCCTTCCAGATTGTCAGGACGCGTATCCTTGCGCGTGACCGATATCCTCAGCCAACGCGGCAGGATGTTGCGCACGCTCACCGCCGTACGGCGTTCGTAGTGCTTGAAAGTGAAACTGTACGGGTCGTTTTCGTCGATGCGTATGGTCGCCTCCCATGTCTGCGGTTTCGAGGATCCGGTGGGATCGATAGGCATGCGGCAGTCATAGAGACCCGGCGTGGGCGTGGCGGAGATGCTTCCAACCGGAGTACCCGGCAGAACGGAGCAATCCGCCCCGTCCACCCATATCATCTCAAAACGATCCGGGGAGTCGGTAAGCTTTATGTCAACGACAGCTTCGCCCCCGCTCAGGTTCCAGCGTCCGACGATGGGGTCGGCTCCGGCGCCTTGCAGAGCAATCGCACATGCTGACAAAATGACCCACAGGCGCCTCATCACAGGCTGGAGAACTTATATGCGAAACCTATGGAGAAAATTTCCTTGACCTGAAGCTTCTTCCAGTGACGGTCCTCCTGCTCGGGAGTCTGGGAGTCGTAGCGCAGATGTGCGTAAATCTGAGTGGTAAGGAATTTGTTGATTTCGAACGCCACGGTATTTTCCCAGTCGGCGCGGAAGCTGCTGTAATCGGTGAAGCCGAACAGACGTGTCTTGTAGAGGATGTTGTGGGCTATCTTCCACGAGAAATTAAGTTCCACGGTGCTACCGAACTTGCTTATGGTCTTGTGACCCGGTTTGATGCCCCATGCGGAACCGTCCACTTCGTCGTTGATGCATGTCACGAGGTTATATGAAATGGGGGCGATGGAGGCATTGAAGATGATGGTCTGCGGGGCGTTTGCATAGGCGTAGGTCATACCGATACCGGCAGTGAGTTCGCCGGGTGAGAGGAAAGCTGAACTCAGGTCATAAGAGTTGCTCTTATATGATTTGAGCAACTGAGTCTTGAACTGCCCGGTGAACGAGTAGTACCATCGTTTGGCCGCCTTGATACCGAAAGTGGTGTTGATCTGGAACTGGTCGTCGCTGATGTTGTAGTTGTGAACCTCGTCATCGGGAGCGTTGTTGATTCCTAACTTATACTGAGCCGTAGTCTCGAAGAGGAAGTTGGGATGGTATGCTTCGTTGAGTTTGACATGGTAGAACAGCATGCCGAGGGCGTTGATGGCGTTATTGCCGCCCTGATACCAGTTGGGAGATACGAAGGCCTGCGAGAACTGGAGTGACGCGTTGAAATTGTGGATCCAATGTTTTTTCTTCACCTCTTCGGGAACGATGGTGATGTCGGTGGGAGCGGCCTCCTGAATCTTTACCGAGACAGAAAAATCACTCGGGTCGACCACCATTACGTATGGTTCGGGTGGTTCGGGCAGCGAAGCCAGGTTGTATTTCACCAGTTCGGGATGGTTGAAGAACAGATCGTGTTTGAGCGACTGCATGCGGCGCGAGAGCACGTCAAGGTCCTCGAGCCAGCGCATGGCCGGATCGCCGGAGTGAACCTGTTCCGTCACGTTAAGGGGTGTGAAGAAATGGTATCGGTCATAGACTGCGGGCATGAACATCACGGGCGGAAGAGCCATAGGGCGGTCGAATACATCGCTGTCGTCGATGCCGTAGACCGCCAGGAGCGAGTCAGAAACGGATGTAACGCTCCCGTCGGGAGCTTCAACTGTGGTTGTGGAGGAGACGGACTCGATGTCCGTGATGGTCTGGCCGTGAGCCGTTGCAGCTGCTGTCAGGCATGCTGCGGCGATTAATGACTTGAAGATGGCGGTCATGACTTAAGCGTTTATGTTGGGTGAATTATTGTCTAAGCGGGTTTGAACGCAGTGTATATGGTGCATACACCGAGGGTCAGCGTGCGATAAGTGGCGTCTGTGAACCCTGCGTCGGTCATCAGGCGGCACATATTCTCGCGACAGGGTACTGCTGCGATTGATTCGGGCAGATATGAGTAGGCACGGCGGTCGGCGCTCACGGCGCGTCCCATGATGGGAATTATTCCGCGGGTATAGATGTCGTAGAACGGACGAACGAGTCGCGAAGATGGCACCGACAACTCTATCACGCAAAGCATGCCTCCGGGGCGCAACATTCTGTACATCGAACGGTAGCCGGCGGCCAGATCCGCGAAGTTGCGCACCCCGAACGCCACTGTTACCGCGTCCGCTTCGCCTTCAGGGAGGGGGGAGGCCAGACAGTCGCCTGGCGTAAGTGTCACCCGGTCGGCGAGTCCGGAGCGTTCCACCTTTTCGCGACCTACGGCGATCATGCCTTCCGAGAGGTCGAGGCCGGTGACCTTCGCACCGGGAATGGCGCGGGCAAGTGAAATGGCGAAATCGCCTGTACCGGTGGCTATATCCACGATGGACTCAGGATTGCGTTCGCCCACCATCCTTACCGCCTTGGCGCGCCATGAGCGATCGAGGCCGAAGCTCATGGCACGGTTAAGGCTGTCGTAAGAGGGCGCGATGTTGTCGAACATCTCGCGCACCTGTTCGGTCTTGCCGCGGGTGTTATCGTACGGATTTATCTGTTCCGGTGACAGTTTCGGCATGGAGCGTGTCAGGATCAGAGAGTTATGCGGTCAAGGCAGTCGAGCACATTTGTCTCGATGCGGTGGCTGAGGTCGTGGTCATCGGCAGGAACGAATTTCCGGCCGGTGACATGTTCGTAGAGTTCGATGTATCGGGCGGAAATGGACTCGCAAATCTCGTCGGTCATTTCGGGCACTTTCTGTCCCGGCTGGCCCATGAATCCGTTCTCTATGAGCCATTGGCGCACGAATTCCTTTGAAAGCTGACGCTGCGGCTCGCCTTTCTCGAAACGCTCCTGATAACCGTCAGCATAGAAGTAGCGTGATGAGTCGGGGGTGTGTATCTCGTCGATGAGGATCACCTTGTCGGCCAGTTTGCCGAATTCGTATTTCGTGTCGACCAGAATCAGTCCCTTCTCCGCCGCCATTTCGGTTCCGATCTTGAACAGTGTGCGGGTATATTCCTCCATGATGTCATAGTCGGCCGCTGACACGATTCCCTGAGCGATAATTTCTTCACGGGATATATTCTGGTCGTGTCCGGCATCGGCCTTGGTGGTGGGGGTTATGATAGGTTCGGGGAACTTCTGGTTTTCCTTCATTCCTTCGGGCAGGCGGACACCGCAGATTTCGCGTGCACCGGCGGCATATTCGCGCCAGGCGCTGCCGGTGAGATAGCCGCGTATGATCATCTCCACACGGAAGCCTTCGCATTTCTTGCCGACAGTAACCATCGGGTCGGGGGTAGCCAGTTTCCAGTTAGGGACTGCATGAGCCGTGGCGTCCAGAAAGTAGGCCGCGATCTGGTTGAGCACCTGTCCCTTGAAGGGAATGCCCTTAGGCAGCACTACGTCGAAGGCCGAGATGCGGTCGGTGGCCACCATCACCAGCAGAGAGTCGTCGATGTCATAAACGTCGCGCACTTTGCCGTGATAGAGGGATGTCTGGCCGGGGAAACGGAAGTCTGTTGTTGTGAGAGTGGGTTGCATGATGATTGGTTGTTATTGTATGATGGGAGTATTTGTCAGTGAATGTAATCGTCCGCCGGCGCCGGCGATTCCGCGGAAGCTGCGCGGGCTGCCTCGCGTTCGTGCTTTTCTGCTTCTTCGGCTTTTTCGTAAGCTTCAACTATGCGTTGCACGAGCGAATGGCGCACGATGTCTTTCTTGCCGAATTCGACATATCCAATGCCGGGTACACCTTTCAGAACCCGCAGCGCGTGGATCAGGCCGCTCTGAGTGCTTCGCGGGAGGTCGATCTGCGATGCATCGCCGGTAATGATCATCTTGGCGTTCATGCCCAGTCGGGTGAGAAACATCTTGATCTGATGGGTAGTGGTGTTCTGGGCTTCGTCAAGCACTATCACGGCATCGTTGAGGGTGCGTCCTCGCATGAATGCGAGCGGGGCTATCTGAATGACTTTCGATTCCATATATTCTTTCAGCTTAACCGCCGGGATCATATCCTCAAGGGCGTCGTAGAGAGGTTGCAGATAAGGGTCGATCTTATCTTTCATGTCACCCGGCAGGAAGCCGAGTTTTTCGCCGGCTTCGACGGCCGGGCGGGAGAGAATGATTTTCCGGACCTCCTTGTTTTTGAGCGCGCGCACCGCCAGGGCAATCGCCACATAGGTCTTGCCGGTGCCGGCCGGGCCGAGGGCGAATGTAAGATCGTTGTGTGTGAATTCCTCCACGAGCTTCTGCTGGTTGGGGGTGCGGCCTTGGATGGGTTTGCCGTTTATTCCGTAGATGATAGCCTGGTCTTTCTTCAGTTCCTTGGGAGCCTCGCCTTTCACGATGTCGAGAATCACCTCCTCGGTGAGGACGTTGCGGTGAGTGGCGTATTCTTCCAGTTCTTTGATCTTACGCTCGAATTCGGCAGTCTCCTTGTCCTCGCCGATAACCTTTATGACAGCGCCGCGAGCCGCAATGCGCAACTTCGGAAAGAGGTTGCGGATGAGCTGCATGTTGGCGTTATTGACTCCGTAGAAGTTGACGGGGTCGACCTGGTCGATTATTATTATGCGTTCAATCATTTTCGTGGAGTTGAAAGGTCATATATTTTTTAACACGCCGGAATTGAGGTAAGTTCACCCGGCGGTGATGCCGCCGTCCACCGGATAGAGACCTCCGGTGCAGAACGCGGCTTCGGAGGAGGCCAGAAAGAACACCATAGCGGCCACTTCGTCGGGTGTGCCGATGCGTCCGCGCAGGAAAAGGGCGTCCTCGGCGCGGCGGATGGCCGCGATGTCTGCTCCGCTGCGTGCGGCCGCTCCGGCCAGACAGCGGTCCACCAACGGGGTGTCGATTGTGCCGGGACATACGGCGTTGACGCGTATGCCGAGATGCGCCAGATCGATGGCCGCGCTCTTGGTGAGCTGGCCCAGGGCACCCTTTGTGAGCCCGTAGCCACAGTTGCCCGCCTTGCCTATGAACGACTGATCGGAGGCGTTGATCACAATGGCCGGATCGCCCTCCTGGGAGTTGGCAAGGTAGGGTATGGCGCACTGTATAGTGTTCACGGTGCCTACGATATTCGTCTGAAGGAGTTCGGAGAGGTCGTCCTGACTCATATCGATTATGGTGTTCTTGCGATGTATGCCGGCGTTGGCGAACACGGCTTCCACTCCGCCGGCATCGTCAGCGGCAAGCTCAAGGGCGTCCACGATGTCCTGACGGTTGCGGGTCGAGCCTTTGATAAAGCACACCGGCTCCGGGGAGTTGACGGATCCGATGAGTTCCTTGGCCTCCTTGGAGTGGATGTCCATGAATGTGACGCGCCACCCGGCTGCCGCAAACCGTCGCACGGCCGCGGCGCCTATGCCTGATGCGCCGCCTGTGATTAGAATGCTGCGAGACATGGCAGGGCGTTTAGTCGTCGATACGGTAACCGGTATAGTTGAAAGGCGAAAGCGCGTGTAGTTCGGCGCGCACTTCGTCTGACACTTCGAGGGTATCGATGAATTTCGATATGCTCTCGGCGGTGATGGCCTCGTTGGTGCGCGTCAGAGCTTTGAGAGTTTCATAAGGCTTCGGGTAGCCTTCGCGGCGCAGGATGGTCTGTATGCCTTCGGCCACAACGGCCCAGTTGGCCTCAAGGTCGGCGTCGATGGCCTCGCGGTTGAGGAGCAGCTTGTTGAGGCCTTTGAGTGTGGAGGAGATGGCTATGAGTGTGTGGGCCATTGGCACACCGATATTGCGGAGCACGGTCGAGTCGGTGAGGTCGCGTTGCAGACGCGAAACGGGCAGCTTGGCGGCCAGATGCTCAAGGATGGCGTTCGCTATGCCCAGATTTCCTTCGGAGTTCTCGAAGTCGATGGGATTGACCTTGTGCGGCATGGCTGAAGAACCCACTTCGCCGGGTTTGATAACCTGCTTGAAGTAGTTGGATGAGATGTACATCCACATGTCGCGGTCGAGATCCATTATGATGTTGTTGATACGCAGCATCGCATGGAATATGGCCGCGAGATTGTCGTAATTCGATATCTGGGTGGTGTATGTCTCACGGAGTAGATTGAGTTTTTCGCCCAGAAATCTGTCGGCGAACTCGATCCAGTTTATTTCGGGATAGGCGACCGAATGAGCGTTGAAGTTGCCGGTGGCTCCTCCGAATTTGCCCGAGAACGGAGTGGATGAAAGCAGTTCGCTCTGCTGTACGATTCGGTAGATATAAACTTCAAGTTCCTTGCCCAGAGTGGTTGGTGAAGCGGGCTGTCCATGTGTGCGGGCCAGCATGGGCACCTGTGCCCACTGTGAGGCAAGATCCTCGAGCTTCGACACGAGTTCCTGAACTTCCATGATGTACACCTGCTCCATGGCGTCGCCTAACAGCAGCGGAGTGGCAGTGTTGTTGATGTCCTGAGATGTGAGTCCGAAATGGATGAATTCCTTGTATTTCTCCAGTCCGAGGGCGTCGAAGCGTTCCTTGATGAAATATTCGACGGCTTTGACATCGTGGTTTGTCACGCCTTCTATTTCCTTGATGCGGCGCGCGTCCTCCAGCGAGAAAGTTTTATAGATATCGCGCAGCGCGTCAGCCTTGTCAGCCGGGAAATCAGCCAGCTGAGGCAGGGGAATTTCTGTGAGCGCGATGAAATATTCTACTTCGACACGTACACGGTAGCGTATCAGACCGAATTCGGAAAAATATGCGTCAAGACTCTCGCATTTGGAGCGATAGCGCCCGTCGACGGGCGAAATGGCGGTGAGGGTGGATAGTTCCATAGGAATAAGATTGTTTCAAACCACAAAGTTACAAAATATTTTCACACCAAACCATACAGTTTTGGTAAAAGCGGTAAAAGCAAAGCTGAAAGAGTGGCGTAGGGCTATAAGAACAGCGCGGGGCAGCCTGATTCAGACTGCCCCGCGGCGTTTATCAGAGTAATGCGAGCACCAGAGCCTGGGCTGCCACCACTCGCAGGAACATCGTGAGCGGATATACTGTCGAGTAGGCGACGGCCGGGGCATCGTTGCCCGTGGAGTTGTTAGCGTATGCCAAGGCGGGAGGGTCGGTGTACGAACCGGAGCTGAGACCCATGATGGTCAGATAGTTGATTCGGTTTTTGCCGCGTGCTATGCAGCCCACGATCACCAGAGGAACGAAGGTGATCACAAAGCCCCAGATGACCCACCACATGCCGGTCTCGTTGAACACGGCCGAGGCGAAGTCTTTACCCGCGGCGATACCCACTGAAGCGAGGAAGAGACAGATGCCCAGTTCGCGCAGCAGCAGCGATGCCGAAGATGAAGTGTATGTCACCAGCTTGAACTTGTAGCCGAAACGGCTGAGCAGGATGGCCACAACAAGAGGACCGCCGGCCAGACCGAGTTTCATGCCGAAACCGAGGTTGATCGAGCCCAGTATGATGCCGAATATTATGCCCACGAAGATGGTGATGAGGTTGGGCTGGTTGAGGCGTTTCATGGAGTTGCCCAGACGTGCGGCGAGGCGGTCGATGTCCTCCAGGTTGCCGACCACTGTGATGCGGTCGCCCATCTGCAGGCGCAATGACGGATTTGCCAGCAGGTCGACGCCGGCGCGGTTTACACGGGTGCAGTTGAGCTGGTAGCCGTTGTGGAGGCGCAGCGACCCGAGAGCCACACCGTTAAAGTGTGAGTTGGTGACCATTATGCGACGCGAATAAACGGGTGTGGGAGTGGTTTCCCAGTCCATTTCCACGTCCTGGCCGAGGACGGCGTGGAAGCGTTCGATGTCGCTTGAGGAGCAAACCACACGCAGGATGTCACCGGTATGGATTTCTGTTGACGATTTAGGGATGATTATTTCGCCGTCCTGGGTCATGAGTCGCGAAACCACGAAGTTGCAGGTGATCACGTCGTGAAGTTCCAGAAGAGTCTTGCCGTCGACAAGCGCGTTTGTCACCTTGATGGAGAGGAAGTCCGGTTTGAGCTGTGAAGATGCGTGTTCGTCCTCGATTTCCTGGATCTCAGTTTCTGTGTTGATGCGGAAAATTGCTTTTATCACAAACATCGAAAGGATAATGCCGACGACGCCCAGCGGATAGGCCGCAGCATAACCCTGCGCCATGAGATTGGCCTGCTCGGGCGAATTTGTCATCTGTGATACGGCCTGCTGCGCTGCCGCAAGGCCCGGAGTATTGGTGACCGCACCGCTCATGACGCCCACGAGCGCGCTGATGTCGTGCACATTGCCGAAATAATATATGCCCAGCACGATCAGCACATTGAGCGCTATGCCCAGCACCGCAAGCAGATTGAGGGTCACACCGCCCTTCTTGAACGATGAGAAGAAGCCCGGGCCAACTTGCAGACCGATGGCGAAGATAAACAGAATGAGGCCGAACTCGCGCACGAATTTCAGGATGTTGCTATCCACCTCGTAGCCGAAATGCCCCATCAGAATGCCCACGAAGAGCACAAAAGTCACGCCCAGCGAAACCCCTGCTATGCGTACCTTTCCGATGAATATTCCCGCAGCTATCACGAACGAGTACAGCACCAGCGTGCTCGCAATCGACGTATTACCCGGGAATAACAGTTGGGTAATCCAATCCATACTAATTGATTTATTGCAAACTTAAAATTTTTTGCAAAGGTACGGTTTTTTTATGGTTGCCGCAACATTTTTTATGTCTATAATTATAGTGT
This sequence comes from uncultured Bacteroidales bacterium, assembly GCA_947175575.1. GTDB lineage: Bacteria > Bacteroidota > Bacteroidia > Bacteroidales > Muribaculaceae > CAG-873. Next base: position 10,405 of record CAMWNG010000026.1, read on the forward strand.
TTGCGCCGCTCTAAGGTGAGGGATGTGTCAGGACGTCGGAAGCGATGTGTTTCATGTCGGCATGATCCGGCAATCGGAGCTTAATGTCGGAGCAATGCAGACGCAAAAGTTCTTTTTTAGCGATTTTTTGCTGTTTCTTTGAATTATTGCAGAATAATGTGTAACTTTGCTCTCTGAGCGCGGAACGTCACCGGCGTGACGCCTAAAACGTATATTCACAACATTTTAATATAATCATGAATCTTAAAGTCAGCTCGGTTCTCATTCTGACCGCCGCCCTCGCACTCAGCTCCTGCGGCAAGAAACTCGGTCAGTTCGCATCGGAGAACTTTACTGTGAATCCCAATCCGCTCGAAGTTGTGGGCGAAAGCGTACCCGCCCAAATCACCGCGCGCGTGCCCGCGAAATTCTTCCTGAAGGACGCTGCCGTCACTGTCACTCCCTATCTGGTGTATGACGGTACCGAAACGGCCTCGCAGCCCTACGCCTTCCAAGGCGAGAAAGTGCGCGGCAACGCACCTATCGTCAACTATGAATACGGCGGCACGTTCAGCATCCCCGCCAAATTCGAGTATGTGCCCGCGATGGCCAAGAGCGAGCTTCAGCTCGGCTTCACCGTCACCCAGGGCAACAAGCAGTATGTGCTCCCGCGCGTGACAGTGGCCAACGGCGTCATCGCCACCGCCGCTCTCGCAAATGCCGCCACGGTAAATCCGGCTGTGGCCGTAGACGCCTTCCAGCGCATCATCAACGAGAAGTATGCCGCCGACATCATGTTCCTCATCAATCAGGCAAATATCCGTGCCGATCAGCTCAACTCAGACGCGATGGTCGAACTCCGCAAGGAAATCCTCAACGCCTCAGCCGACTCGACCCGTGTGATCGAAGAGCTCAACATTCAGTCGTACGCCTCGCCTGACGGCACCATGGCAATCAACGAACGTCTGGCCGCCGAACGCGAAAAGAATACAACCGGCTATCTCACCGGTCAGCTCAAAAAGGATAAGATCACAGAATTCGGCGATCTTACCGCGCAGTTCACCGCAGAGGACTGGGAAGGCTTCCAGAAACTCGTGGCCAAGAGCAACATTCAGGACAAGGACCTCATACTCTCCGTGCTTTCGATGTACAAAGACCCCGAACAGCGCGAACGCGAGATCCGTAATCTGAGCAATGTGTTCGAACAGCTCGCCGACCAGATTCTGCCTCAGCTGCGTTACTCGCGCATCACGGCTTCGATCAACGTGATCGGCAAATCTGACTCTGAAATCCGCGCTCTCGCAGCCAACGATCCTTCGAAACTCAATGTCGAAGAGTTGCTCTATGCCGCCACACTCACTGATGACAACGGCAAACGTATGGAAATCTACGATACGGCAGTGCGCATGTTCCCCAATGACTACCGTACGTGGAACAACCTCGGTATGACACAGTTCATCGCAGGCGACTACAAGGCAGCCGAAGCCAACTTCAAGAAAGCATCGCAAATGTCAGGTGCAAGCAACGAGCCTGCCATGAACCTCGGCCTCATCGAACTTCTCGACCGCGATTACGACAGCGCGAAGAATCTCTTCGGTTCTGCAGCCGGCGTATCCGCGCTCAACGATGCTCTCGGTGTCTATTATCTCAAGACGGGCGATAACGCCGCCGCTGTGCGCGCTTTCGCCGATTCCAAGAGCAACAATGCCGCTCTGAGCCAGATTCTCAACAAAGACTACTCCAAGGCCAAGCAGACTCTCGCCGGCATCTCCACCCCCGACGCCACGACCTACTATCTGATGGCTGTGCTGGGTGCGCGCACCAACAACGAGTCAATGCTGAACACCAACCTGCGCCAGGCAATCCGCATGGATTCGAAAATGGCCGACAAAGCCCGTAAAGACCTTGAGTTCCAGGGTTTCAACCTTTCGAAAGCACTGAACTGATTAACTCTGTAATTCAATAAATAACGCGGGAAGCACCATTTGATGCTTCCCGCGTTATTTATTGAATTTGAATTGATTACTGGGCGAGCTGAGTGAGGCGTGTCTCGAGATTGAGCGCGTAACCGGCGGTCTTTTTGATGAAGTAATAAAGTTCGCCGACGGGCTGGAGTTCCGGATCGGAGCTGAAGTCAAGGTCGCCTTTCCAAGCCGCGATCTTGGCGGAAATGGCGGCTGCGTCTTTCTCCTCATGAGTAAGAAGATCGTCCTGAGAAGAGAACATCTGATAGTCAGCTACAAAACCGAAGCAATCCTCGAGCACATCAGGCCAAAGCGTGAGGTCGACACGGTTCTGGAGGGAGTCAAGGGCAAGCGATGTCTGTGAGGCGCTGTGCATAAGTCGTGTCACGGCGGCCAAGCGGGTACGGTCAGCGGGCAGTCCGGACGGTTTGAACAGTTCGGCCATGTCGTTGAATGTGAAATCGGGATTGTAGTGCACTTCATCGGCGCGCCGGGCCTCGGGAGTGGTCACCGCATAACAGTAGGCGAGATATAGGTTGAGGGTGTGAAGGACTGAGGGGGTGCTTTTCTGAAGTTTTTCGGTTTCCTGACGGCTGTGCAGCGCGCGCTGTTTTTCAGCTTCCGATTCAAGGTCGATTTCCGATTTCATGGAACCGACGGCATTTAGGAAGAATCCAAGGAATATCAAACCGCACATGACCTCGACTGCTGTAACTGTCTGCGACAGGCCGTGCATAGGGGTATAATCACCGAAGCCGAGGGTGGTAATAGTCACGATGCTGTAATAGAGCCATGAGCCGAAATCGACACCACCACCGTCGGGTATGCGGAACTGTCCTTCGGGCATCATATTATAAATTACCGCGAAAATCGGGACAAGGCAGATGTATAATCCGATCCACACGATGGGGCGGATGTTGGAGATGACATGAAAATAATGTCGGATCTTAGCAGAAATGAAGTGTAGCATATGCTCAGGTATTTGGGTCAGAGTAAGACATTTTAATCTTAATAATAAACGTCATAATGTAAATTATAAACGTCGATATGGCTGTTTATGTTCTGTCAGAGCAACAGCGGCACGATAAGTCCGGCGAATATGAGCAGAATGCTGCTAACGGCGTAAGTGACAGTATAACCCATGACAGGCAAGGTGCTGTCGAGGCTGTCCTGAATGGCACCGAGAGCGGCGACGGCATTGCGGCTGCCGGCCACACAGCCCAAGGCAACCGCTACCGGGAACCGGAACACCTTATTGGCGATGAAGAGACAGATTATGAGAGGAATGGTTGTGACTATCATGCCGATGAAGAAAACTTCGAGCCCAACCTGCTGAAGTCCGGATATGAACGACGGCCCGGCCGAAAGTCCGACCACGGCGATGAACAGGTTGAGTCCGACGTTATCCATAAACCAGATGACAGAACGGGGAATATGACCCACAGACGGACGTCGCGAACGCAACCATCCCATTACCAGTCCCGCGAGAATCGTGCCTCCGCTGGTGCTGAGAGTAAGGGGAATACCTCCGCAGGTTATGACGATTGCACCTATGATGCATCCGAGGGCTATTCCGAAAGATATGAAAGATATGTCGGATTCATGGGTGGCGCGGTCGCTGTAGCCGATTTCGTCGGCAGCCACGGCAACATCTTCCGGAAGCCCGACGAGAGTGACAGTGTCACCGCGTTCGAGGCGCAGGCCGCGTTTGAGAGGTAAGGGGATGTCATTGCGCACCACTTTGTTTATTGATACGCCGTGCATGGCCGGACTGTTGCGCAACGCACCGAGAGTGACGCCGTCGGCGCCGGATTTCGATACCACGACGGGTAGATTTTCAGTTCCGAAGGTGAGCAGTTCATGATCGGTGACTTCGGGGCCAATCCAATTCCCATTTTCCACAACGCTCTCGCGCCGGCCACTGATGACCATGATGTCGCCTTTGCGCACGCGCACGTCCGGGTCGGGGTCGACAATTTCTCCACGCACACGCAGTCGCTCGACAAAATGGCGAAGATCCATGTCCTTGTGCCTGCGTTCGATTTCGCGCACTGTGCGCGGACGGTTGAAAAAATCGGATTCGGCACGGTAGGCGCGGAAAGAGATCGGGCGGTTGGCATTGATTTGACCGGGTTCGGGAGTGAAGTCGCCGGTGTCGAGTTCTTCTTCGAGGCGCGCGGTCTCTTCTTTGGCTTTCTTCAGTCCGCCGAGGAGTGCCGGTCCGAGATTGGCGATAATCCAAGCAGACCCGATGGTTCCGAAAATATAGCAGACTGCATAACATGAGGGAATGATGGCAAGCATGCGTCGGGTCTCGTCGGCTGGCAGTCCGAGAGCCTTGATTGTGTCGCTGCCCACTCCAATAACCGCCGAAACGGTCTGGGAGCCTGCGAAAAGGCCGACAGCCATTCCGAGGTCGTAGCCCATTATCCGACAGGTGATGACCACAACAGCAATGATGACCACGAATTCCACGAGTGCAAAACCTATCTGTTTCAATCCTTCGCCTTTAAGCGATCTGAAAAACTGAGGTCCCACGCTGTAGCCGACAGCAAACAGGAAAAGCATGAAGGCCACGGATTTGAGAGTGTCTGACATGGGAATGTCGAGCTGTCCGATGATAACTCCGACTAAAAGAGTCGCAGTGACCGGACCGAGCGAGAAGGTCTTATAGCGCAATCCGCCAAGCCAGAATCCGAATCCGAGTGTGAGAAATATGGGAATAACGGGATTATCACGCGTCAGCGTGACGAACCATTGTGCAAATTCAGAAAAGAAGTCCATTCGTTCTTAAGCGTTTTGTGAAAGAGGGAATATCAATACAAAAAACGCCCGAATGACATGATAAGTTCAGCGGAACTATCCTATTGCTTCGAGGGTGACGCGAAAAGTGGTGCCGGCGCCCGGAGTTGAGGATTTGACAAAAATCGTACCGCGGTGATAATCTGCGATTATACGCCGTGCGAGTGTCAGTCCGAGACCCCATCCGCGTTTTTTAGTGGTGAATCCGGGGTTGAACACGCGTTTGAACATCTTGCGCGACATCCCTTTGCCTGTGTCGGAAACATCGACATAAGCCAACGAGTGGTCGCGCCCGACTGTGACGGTGATGGTGCCGCGGCCTTCGGTGGCGTCGACAGCGTTCTTTATGAGGTTTTCCATCACCCATTCGAACAACGGAGGAGTCAGCATCACCCGCACGGGCTGAGGTGCAGGCACGAAGTCAAGGGTGATGCGGTTTGAGATGCGGCTGGACATGTAGCGGGCGGCGGCTTCCACGACATCGTTGAGGTCGACCGAAGAGAGCTGAGGCACCGAACCTATCTTGGAGAATCGTGAAGCGATGGTGCTGAGACGGTTGACATCCTTGTTCATCTCTGAAACTGTGGCTTCGTCCACTCCCATCTCAGGGAGCAATTCCATCCAGGCCATCAGGGATGATATAGGTGTGCCGAGCTGGTGTGCCGTCTCTTTTGAAAGGCCGACCCAAACTTTGTTCTGTTCGGCGCGTTTGGTGCTCAGCATGGCGAAATATACTACCATGACGAAGGCAATCATTACCGCTATCACGACATAGGGGTAAAACGAGAGGCGTTTGAGAAGTGTGGAATCCTCGTAATACAGATGCTGTTCGACGCCAGGAGCGATTGTGATATCGATCACGTTTGTCCCTGCCGCGAGGGAAGCGAGTTTACCTTCGAGAAATTCCCGGTTAGAATCCGAGAGCCATCCGGGGTTAAGGGAGTCGACCGGCTCGGGGAGATCGAAATTGCGGTGTTGGAGAATGTTGCCTTCCGAATCGGTCAGAAGTACAGGAATCGTCGTGTTCGATTCTATAATGCGCAGAAGGAAGTCAATGTTAACGGGATGATCCGAGTCGAAGGATGCTACGATTTCGCGTGTTGCGTCGGCCCATATTTCCATTCGGCTGCGTTCCTGAACCGAGAGGTCGCGGACGAGCCCGGTGGACACGACCAGAAACACGGCCACGACTGCCGCCGCCGTAATCAGGAAGATGGATTTACCGTATCGCCTAATCATCAGAGTTGTCGTTTTCCACGTCCGGGGTCAAGACGGTGAGACGGATAAGCTCGAGACGACTGCCGGATGTGGCGAGAATCTCGAAGGAGTAAGGCGGAAGGTCAATGATACGTCCGACCGGAGGAATCTCACCGATGCTGAACAGAATGTATCCGGCAAGTGTCTGATAGTCATCGTTTTCAGGAATATCGAGGTCGAACTGTTCGTTGATGTATGCAATTTCGCAGCGGCCCGAGAACTCGTATTGTCCCGGACCGACCTCACGTGCGGTAAGACTCGAGCGGTCGTGCTCGTCCTGAATGTCGCCGAAAATTTCTTCTACAAGATCTTCAAGAGAAACTATACCGGCTGTGCCGCCGAATTCATCCACCACCACAGCAAGCGACTTTTTCTGTTGCAACAGCCGTCGCATCATCTTATTGGCAAGCAGATTTTCCGGGGCGTAAAGCACCGGCTTGACGTGGCGGCGCCAATCGTTCTCCGGATCGAAGAGTTCGGACACGTGGATGTATCCTATGATGTTGTCGATATCGTCCTTGTAAACGAGAATTTTTGAACGTCCGGAAGTCGTGAAGAGTTCGGCGAGTTCATCGCGTGAAGTGGTGTCTGCGTTGACTGCGACCACTTCATTGCGGGGTGTCATGCAATCGCGCAGATGCGTGGAAGAGAAATCGAGCGCGTTCTGGAAAATTTTGACTTCGTTCTCAACCTCACGATTTTTTTCTTCAAGGTCATCGATGTTCTCTTCGAGGAAATCGTTGAGTTCGCCGACCGAGATGGTGCGTATGTCGGCATCGGTGTTTTTAATGCCCACCAGACGCATGAGACCGCGCGAAAGCGCTGTCGAGAACCAAGAAATAGGGTATAGCAGCAGATAGAAGAAATATACGGGGACAGCAAATATCTTCAACGAAGAGTTGGGGTTTATGCGGAAAATTGATTTGGGCAGGAATTCGCCCATGAGCAGAATCACCCCGGTCGAAATGATAGTCTGCGCTATGAGCACCATCACTTCCGAACCGGTATATTGTCTCAGCCATGGTTCGAGCAGCGCGGCTGCGCCCATACCGTAGACAACGAGAACGATGTTGTTGCCCACGAGGATGGAGGATATGAAGAATTGCGCGCGGCTATAGAAGCGGCGTATGATGTGTGAGACCGGACCTCCGCGTGCGACGTCGATTTCGGTTCGGACACGATCAGCGGTGACAAAAGCTATCTCGACACCTGAGAACAGTGCTGAGAGAACCAACGACACGATGGTCAGTATTATCCATGTTGTGACAGTCATGACGATTTTTTGAAAGGAACGGCGTTGGGGTTATGGTTGGTGGTGCGTACCGGGGGGACGATTATGGGGTCGTCGGCTCCGCGTTGCGACGGAGGCGGCGGGGCGGATTGTCGCCGCGCAGGTTGCAGTCCGGAGGAATCGGAAGCCGAGGTTTGTGCGGGTGCGGGACGTTCAACGGGAATGATGCCGGTGGGGCGGTTGACAGTGTAGGCAGTCATAGACTGATTCGATTCGAAACCGTAGCCGTTGATCACTCTGTCGGATCGTACGATGTGGATGAAGGAGTCAGAATATACCATCTGTCTGGTCTGGTCCCAGAACACCTGTTCTGTGAGGAACGAATCCCGCAGAGTGTTGACCATAACGACATTTCCGTCAAGACGCCATAAACGACGGCGCGAAAAGTAGACGGCGGAATCGCAGCGGACATCGGCAGCAGGTCGCATCTGCTCGTCATATTGTTCAAGAGTGAGTCCCTGCGGGAATGTCCAGTAGGGATCAGGGGCGTCTTCATACATAAGCCACACGGGAGCCACGATGTGGTAACGTGTGTAACCGGAGTCGCTTACAAGAGTGCTGACGCTGTCGGTGATCATAGTGGGCACAAGTTGTCCCGGCGGAGCTTTGGAAAGCCCGGTTCGTTCAGGCTTGTGGCAGGCTGAGGCCACTAAAGCCAAGGAAATGATCAACAGGGGCAGACGTCGCATTAGCGCGGCTCAGAATCAATAGATACGACTCTTACGGAACCACATCTCGTTGAAGTTCACGCCGATGGTGATGTTGAGATAGTTTTCCTTGACGAGAGCCGAGGGGTAGGCCTGACGATGAAGATATTCAAGACCAATGTTGACGGTGGACTTGAATCCCGGGACGGGGAGTCCGACGCCACATGTGGCACCGAACTGGCGTACGTTATTGCCAGAAACTACGATATAGTCGCGGTTGAAAAAGGCACCGACGCGGTACTGGATGCGGCGTCCATAAGAGCCGCGGAGCGCCGGGGTGAACTGAGCTCCGAGATTTACTTTGTAGCGGTCGGCGAACGAGCCTGCGACGCCGTTGAACTTGGCCCTGCTCCATGGCTGGTAAGTGAAGTCGGCCTCGACATAGATGCGTTGACCGTGCCACCATCCTAATCCGGCGCCGTAAGATGCGGCGGAGGCATAGTTGTGGCCGGTTTTTATCACTTCGTTGGCTTCGGCAGCCCCGTTTTCATCTGCATCGGCATCCACGTCATAATGATATTCACGGATTTTGCCGTGGAAATTCTTGTGAGGCGCGAAGGTCAGGCCGAGTGTGAAAGCATCCTGACCGAAATATTGTGTGTATTGAATGCCTGCGTTGGCATGCCAGTCTCTGACGGTGAGCTCGTTCTCATAGAGCGATGTGTTGCCGGAGGAGGTGATGGCGTAGAGGTCATTTACCGTCGAACCGAACATGTAAGCCACGTTAACGCCGAGAGTGAGATTCCCGATGATGCGGCCGGCGACACCCACGTACAATTCGTTGATGCTTCCGGAACCCTGGCGGTTGGTGTATCCGTTATCAATCGATGAGCCGAAGGCATATCCGACGGCCGAGTAGGGAAGCAGTCCGACGCTCATGCCCATGCGTTTGCCCAATGGCCACTGCATGGTAATATAGTTGAGACCGCCGCCGGTGTGTTTCTCAGTTCGAGTGACACCTTTCGCATCAACATCAGACCTCCATTGGTTTGAGATGTCAATGCCCATGTCGAACAGGAAGGTAAGCGAGTCGATGCGGGCGTATGACGCGGGATTCATCACATTGATCTGGCGACCGGAGTGCATGGCCAGTCCGACCCCGCCCATAGACTGCTGGGTGGAGGTGACGTTATCGCGGAGCATTCCGTATCCGAAACGTGAATACGGAGTGTTTGTGCCGTTCTGCGCAGAAGCCGCGCACATGCCCAATATGAGGGCGACCGCTATTGCGGAAATTTCAGAGAGTTTCATTATACTTAAGTATGGCGTTAAGGCCGATGAGCACCAGATGGGGCTCGGTGATGATTTTCGATGTAATATATGTCGTGATGAGTTCGGCTGATCCTCCGGTAAGAATCACTCGTGGGTGAGGATGTTCGGCGGCAAGACAGTGGCGGTAATACTGAAGTTCGCCCACTACGCCGCGGATGGCTCCAGAGCGCAGGGCTGTTTCGGTGTCATATCCCCACCGCGGAGTGTCCCCGTCAGTCTCGACAAGAGGCAGGGCGCTCGTGAAGTGGTTTAGGGCTTCGAGCCTCACGAAGATTCCGGGTGCAATGTTTCCACCGATAAAACGACTGTCCGAGACGACGTCGTATGTGATAGCCGTGCCCATGTCGACCACTAAAATCGTTTCGCTGGGGAACAGGACGGCAGCACCGGTGGCTGCGGCAATGCGGTCGGCACCGAGAGTGCCGGGAGTGCGGTATCCGATCTTCAGAGGTCCGGGAGTGTCGCTGTCCAGAAAGACCGTATGGCGGGCAAATTGACGAATGACTTCAAGTGTCTCATGAGAATCTCTGCGGCGGACAGAGCATACAATGGCGGAATCAGCCAAGCAACCTTCGGGGAGTACCTGACGCACGAGGTCGAGCGACGCATTTTTGTGCGTAGCCACTGCTTCGATGACGTCATCACGCCAAAAAGCTACCTTTGTGGAGGAGTTTCCCTCATCGATGGTGAGACGTGTAGCCATACGGCGACAAAATTACAAAAAATGGATGTAACTGCGAAAGATTTAAGCACTTTTATGAAATAACGAAGGCGGATGAATCGGGACGGATAGGCATCCACGTGGTGATTTGACCGGGTTGACAACCACAGCTGAGACCGTCGTGATCCATGGGGGCACATGACAATCGGCCGGAATGTGCCCGAAGTGTGCTTTTTTTCGTTAACGGCGGCCGAGGAGTTGCTCGCAGAGTGCGATGTAGCGGTTTGCGACGGTGTCGGACGAATAGCGGGCGGCGGCGCGGATGAGGTCGGCGCGCGGTAGCGGGTCGGTCAGAGCGCGCCGGAGGGCCTGTGCGACGGCATCGGGAGTACGGTCGGTTATGGCGTAGCCCGAGATCCCGTCCGTGATGATGTCAGCACGGCCGTCGTGTGTGAACCCTACGGGGACGGCACCGGCAGCCTGTCCTTCAAGAAGGGTAGCGCCGAAAGACTCGAAGGTCGATGTGGAAAGTACGACTGAACTGTGGGCGGCGAAGGCCTGCAAGCGAGACTTGTCGTAAATCGGCCCCGGGGCTATCAGGGGTATTTTAAGACCGGCAAGCGCATCAGGATTTTTTATCGCGCCGATCATAAGCGCCACGGCATCGGTTCCCGACAGATGAAGTTCGTTGAGGCCCGCTACGGCGAGCGGAAGATCTTTGACAGGGTCGTCGAGGCGGGCGGCGCTCAACATGATAACCGGACGGTCAGCAGGCAATCCGAGTTCGGATGGTGAGAAAGCCGGCTCGGCGCATAGGGCGTCGATCGGGAATGGATTATGAATTAGCCGGACATCGCGGCAGCACAACAGCGCGCTTTCTGCCGCACGGTCGCGCAACCAAGAACTGACGGCCACGAATGTGAGGGGCGCAGAGTCGTAGAGCCTTTGTTTGGCATCGAAGTGCCGGGACGAGAGGTCTTTCGGGCCGGCCATGAAGCCAAGCAGCGGACAATCGGCACAATGTGTAAGATACCGCGTGCATGAGCCTGCATGGTGGCAGCCACCGGTGAGGTTCCACATGTCGTGCATGGTCCAGATGACAGGTTTCATGCGGGCCATGCGCTTTATGGTGTCGAGCGAGAGCAGCCCCTGGTTTATCCAGTTGAGAATGACAACATCGGCGTCGATGACCCACGGATGACGGTCGAGGGGTAATCCGGCGTTGGCAATCGAGATGCGGAACAGACGCGAGCGTGAGAATCCGTTATGGGAGAAAATAGAAGCGTGTTCAGCGAGGAACGGAATCATGCGTCTCCGAGAGCCGGCGGCTTCGGCAACCCGTAACGAGTCGCCGTTCTTGCGCCCCACGAGCAATCGGGCGTCCACACCGGCACGGCACAGAGCTTCCATGAGACGGAATGTCACGACCGAAGCCCCACCCAGGGTGTCGCTGTGGTTGATGAGCGTGATTTTCATTTGCGAAGACGTGGCAGGGGGATTCCCTCGCGATAGATGATTATGCCTATATAGGCTCCAAGGATGAATAAGCGTATGATGCCATTGGCCACGGCCCAGGGCGTGAGGCAGTACATGCCGATGACATAGAACACACCGGCGATGAGGAAATAGGACGCAAGTCTCCCTACGTGATAGTCGATGGGATTGTGCCGGCGGCCGACGGCGTAGCTTGCCAGCATCATGATGCCGTATGATGCGAGAGCCGCCCATGCGCAACCCATGTAACCGATACGGGGCACAAGAATGATATTAAGAACCACCGTGACAGCGAGACCGAGCAGCGAGAACCACGCACCCCAGACGGTCTTGTCGGCCAACTTGTACCAGACGGACAGGTTGAAGAAAATTCCGAAGCAAAGTTCGGCGAGCATCACTACCGGCACGACCTTGAGTCCGCTGAAATAACGCGGGGAGATGAAATACCGGATTATGTCGAGATAGAACATCACGCCCATGAATATCAGAAGGCCGAAAAGGACAAAATATTTCATGGCGTCGGCGTAGGATGCGTTGCGCGACTCGGGTCCGTCCTCCTTATTGCGTGCGAATATGAACGGCTCGTAAGCGAAACGGAACGCCTGAATGAACATGACCATCACTATGGCAATCTTGTAGTTGGCACCGTAGATGCCGAGTCCTTCGAGAGCATCTCCGCGTCCGGCCGCAAGGGTAGGGTAGAGAATCTTGTCGATGGTCTGGTTCATGACTCCGGCCACTCCGAGCACCAGCAACGGTGCGGAATAGCGGAGCATCTCGGCAAGAAGGCGAGAGTTGAACCTGCGCGGGAATCCACGCAGCTCGGGAATCATCATCACGAAGTTGATGCAAGATGCGATAAGGTTGGAAAGGAATATGTAGCCGATGCCGAAATCCGGACGGTAAAACCATGACACTGTGGCCGGAGCTGCTTTCATCAGCCAAGGGCAGAGGAGGATGAAGAACAGGTTCAAGCCGATGTTTATGCCGATGTTGACAAGGCGTATCATGGCGAACCGAACCGCACGCTTCTTATAGCGCAGATAGCTGAACGGGAGAGCCAGAAACGCGTCAATGGCCACGCATACAGCCATCATCATCACATAGGACTCATGGCCGGCACATTCCATAGTGCGGGATACCGGTGCGAGGAACAGAGCCACGAGCAGGACGAAGACGGATGATGTGGTTCCGAGCGATATAAGGGATGTGGAGTAGACCTCCATGGGGTCGGACCAGCGTTCGTGGTTGGCGAATCGGAAGAATCCAGTCTCCATTCCGTAGGTGAGCACGATAAGAGCGATGGCCACCACCGAATATACAAATGTCACGACGCCGTATTCAGCCACCGGGAATGTGATGGTGTACAGCGGGACGAGGCACCAGTTGAGGAATCGGCCAACAATGGAACTGATGCCGTAGACGGCCGTGTCTTTGGCCAGAGATTTCATGTTTCCCATATCAGAACGTCAACCGAATTATTTGAAAAGACCAAGATCGTCGCCCGGGCGCATTGCTCCGAGGTGTTCGTATGCAAGGTGTGTCACTTCGCGGCCACGTGGAGTGCGTTTCAGGAAGCCCTCTTTGATCAGGTAAGGTTCGTAGACTTCCTCGACAGTACCCGCATCCTCGCCGAGGGCTGTGGCGATGGTGCTTAAGCCCACGGGGCCACCATGGAATTTCTTAATGATCGTGTTGAGCAGTTTGTGGTCGACTTCATCGAGTCCGCGGCGGTCGATGTTCAGAGCCTCGAGAGCGTAGCGTGCGATTTCAAGATCGATTTCGCCGGATCCTTTGACCTGAGCGAAGTCGCGTACACGGCGCAGAAGTGCATTGGCGATTCGCGGGGTTCCGCGGCTTCGCAGCGCGATTTCGGCAGCGGCAGCCGAGTCGCACCGGACTTTGAGAAGTGCAGCGCTGCGCATGACGATGCGAGCGAGTATCTCATGGTCATAATATTCGAGATGGCAGTTGATGCCGAAACGTGCCCGGAGGGGTGATGTGAGCAGGCCGCTGCGAGTGGTGGCTCCCACGAGTGTGAAGGGGCTGAGAGAGAGCTGGACGCTACGGGCGCCGGGGCCCTTGTCGATCATTATGTCGATGCGGTAGTCCTCCATAGCGGAATAGAGGTATTCCTCGACCACGCGGCTCAGACGATGTATTTCGTCGATGAACAAAACGTCGTTTTCTTCGAGCGAGGTGAGTATGCCGGCAAGGTCGCCCGGTTTATCGAGCACCGGACCCGAGGTGATCTTGAAACCCACGCCCAGTTCGTTCGCTATTATGCCCGCGAGTGTTGTCTTTCCCAACCCTGGAGGACCATATAACAGCAAATGGTCGAGAGCTTCATGGCGCAACCTTGCGGCGGCGACGAACACCCTGAGGTTCTCCACAATCTTTTCCTGGCCGCTGAAAGCTTCGAAGCGTTCCGGGCGCAGGGCGCGCTCAAATTCACCGTCGCCGCGTTCGCGGTCGGTTCGTATGTCGAATTCGTCAGCCATTCTTCATGAGGTTTAAAACAGTTTCGATAATAGTTTCAGGCGGTATTGCGTCCATGCATACCGGGCGTCGGGCAAGGCGGCAGGGCTTGTTGCCGTAAACCGAACAGGGACGGCAGGGCATAGAGGCCTGTACGATTCCCTCTTGCTGTCGCCAGGGCGCGAATCCGCAGGCGGGATGTGTGGCACCCCAAACGCTTATGGTGGGTGTGCCGGCTAAGGCGCTGAGGTGCATGTTGGCGGAATCCATGGCCAACGTGGCCGCGGCGTGGTTGATAAGCTCCAACTCACGTGTGAAACCGAGTCTCTTGCCTGCCACGGATGTCACACCGGGATATCGGGCGGCCCAGTCTTCTGCCTGTCGCTGTTCCTCGCCTCCGCCACCCATGATCAAAATGTCAAGGCCGTGGTCCGCCAGGCCTTTTATGACCTTCTCCATAAGATCAGGCGGATAAATTTTGCCTTTATGCGCCGCAAAGGGAGCCACTACAATATACGTCTTGGCAGGACAGTCGGCCGGGGCTGTGGCGTGTCCGCGCCAAAGACCATCAAACGGGACATCCATCGAAAGTCCGAGGCGGCGAAAGACATCGGCGTAGCGTTCTATCTGCGGTCGGAGCGGAGCGGCTGCGGCAGCTCCGCAGCGGATCAGCCGACGCTTTTCCGAACGCCCTTTGTCAATTGTGGCTACGCGGATTCCGGATGCGCGCAAAAATAATCCGAGCAGGCGTGTGCGGATTACATTGTGAATGTCTGCGAAGGCTGTAATATGCCATTTTCGACGTATATCGCGTGCCAACCGCCACATTCCGAGTGGCCCTTTGTGACGTCCGCCCAAATCCGGTGACTCGATCTCGAGATTCTCGGGACGGTCGACGAACATTCCGGCCATCCATGCGCGTGTGAGCATCACGAATTTTGTTCCGGGGTTGGAACGGCATGCGCTGTACACCGCCGGAATCGTCATCGCGACATCGCCTATGGCCGAGAGACGTGCGATAAGAACGCACTCGCCGGCTGAATCACTTTTTCGCGGCATAGAGCACCGGATTGGTGTCAGTGTCGTTGTACATTTTCATCTGTTTATAGACTTTCATGTACTTCCGTCCCTCGGCGATGTCGCGCAGGAGATCGTCGATTGCCGCCGACAGATCGTGCCGCTGTTCGAGGAGTACGTCAAGTTTTGCGCGGCAGCGTGCTTTGTGCTCAGGAGAAGCGTCGTCGCGGGCTACTTCCGCGGCCATATGATATATCTTAAGCGCGAGAATCGAGAGACGGTCGATGGCCCATGCGGGAGTTTCTGTGTTGATAGTGGCTTCCGCTAAAACCGGGACATCGCGGTACTCGGTACGGAAATGTTCGTCGATCTGTTCGACGAGGTCAGTGCGCTCCTGATTCGATCGGTCGATGCGCCGTTTTAGAGCGAGAGCCTCGACGGGGTCAATCTCCGGGTCGCGAATAATGTCCTCCATGTGCCATTGTCGGGCGTCTATCAGGTTCTTGTCCCAGAGAATGGCATCGAGAGAGCCGTCGGGATACGGATTCGCTATCTTGGCGTCGATATTATCGGTGATATGGTATGTCTCGACGCAACGGTCGAAGATTGTATTGCAGTTTTGTGAGAATTTCATCTTTCCGGTTTATATTCAGACCGCAAAGATAATATATTATTGTGTAACCTGCAAATAAAATGCAGCGACTGTCTTGCTCTGAACAGCCGCTGCGGGGAATCTCTATGTATGTGCTAAATCTCGGTAATCCAGCAGATTGTCAATGTTTGTTCTTTATGGAGCCTTTGTTGCGCTGGTTTTTTGTCAGTGATGCAGCGTTCACAGTGATGTCGGCGAGGTTCACGGCGCTACATTCGGCAGACTTGACAAGGAAATTACCGGCGGATATCTCGGCGTTGTTCGTGGCGGAGAGATTTGCCCGGTCGCCACGGCCTGTTATAGTTATTTCGGCATTGTTCGTGGCAGTGGCCGAGAGGTCAGTGGCACGGAGATGTCTAAAGGTTATGTCGGCGTTATTTGTAGCGGTAGCGGTCATGGTTTCGGCCTCCGCATTGACAAGTGATATTTCGGCATTATTTGTCGCAGTCAGTGAGGCGAGGGTGACAGTGGTATTGCCTTTGAACGAGATTTCGGCGTTATTGGTCGCTGTCACGCTGAGGTTGTCTACGTCATAAGCATTCAGGATGGTTATGTCGGAGTTGTTCAGGGCTGAGAGTGTACTTACGGCCGGTGCCGTGAGGGTTACTTTTACAGGACTTGTGGTGTTGAACCTTTTATTGTCTTTTTTCTCAATTCTAAGGACGAGTGTGTGGTCTTCCACCTTTATAACCACATTCTCCCGGTTTTCTGCCGGGGTGCTGAGCCTGACGCTTACGTTCCGGCCTACTGAGTATTCTATGTCGATATTGTTTGCGACGCTGATGGCATTGAAACTTTTGTTTACGGGAATATCGTATGTAGACAATTTTGAGTTGTCATACTTTTCCGGCCAGTTGGTGCGACAGGAAGAGGAGAATGAGATGAGTGCAAGAGAGGCAGCGATGGCTGAGTATTTTAGTTTCATTGTTGGAGCATTTGATTCTGCCTATGAGACGTCGCAAATGCCGAAAAATAACAAGCAAGGCTTGATTTTAGTATTTTTTAACAATTTAATAATACCTCTGCATCATTCACTCATTCGCTGAATAGTTACAATACCTCGTAACTATTCAGCGAATGAGTGAATGATGCATCCAATTCAGTTGACAAGGAAT
>CAMWNG010000027.1 GCA_947175575.1 uncultured Bacteroidales bacterium
ATTCCCGCATCAATCCTACTCAAATTCATATCAGCTAATTTTTAAGAGTTACTTAAAGCATTAAAGAAATGGATAACGACATAAAACAGATCGGAACATACGACGCGGAACTCGAAGCGTTCGAGAACCAGTACCCTACTCCGGAGGGTGTAACTTATAATTCATACCTGATCGATGATGAAAAAATCGCGGTTATAGACACCGTTGACGCCCGCAAGAGCGCCGAATGGCAGAAGAATCTGCGGAAGGCGTTGCCGGAAGGACGTACGCCCGACTATCTGATAGTGGAACATCTTGAACCGGACCACACGGGCGCACTTTCGTGGCTGATGGCTCAATACCCCGAATGTCGGCTGGTGTGTACGGCCGCGGCGGGCAGGATGCTGCCACTCGTCACGGGTGACCCTACTCTGACCGAGCGCATGATGACCGTTGCCGACGGTGAGAAACTGTCGCTGGGGAGACATACGCTTTCGTTCCATACAGCCCCGATGGTGCACTGGCCTGAGGTCATGATGGTATATGACGAGGCGTCGCATACGCTGTTCTCGGCCGACGCGTTCGGAAGCTTCGGCAATCCCGAATCTAAAGCACGCGATGAGGAGGCCGCACGCTATTACTACAATATCGTGGGAAAATACGGGCAACCTGTACGCGCCGTACTCGCCAAGCTGAAAGACAAGGAAATCGACACTATCGCGCCGCTTCACGGTTCAGTGATAAGCGGTGATGTACGCAAATATCTCGATCTATACGATAAATGGTCGTCATACGAACCGGAGGAGGAGGGCGTTCTGGTGGCTTATGCCTCGATACACGGAATGACCGCCGATGCAGCGGATCGTATGGCTGAAATCCTGATAGGAGCCGGCGCACAGAAAGTGGTGACTGTAGACCTAACGCGCGACAATCACAGCCATGCCGTGCGCGAGGCTTTCCGGATGAGCCGCATGGTGCTGATGGCTCCGACATACGACGGCGACCTCTTCCCGCCCATGCATCATTTCCTACATCATCTGAGCCTCAAGGGATTCAGAAACCGCGCTGTGGGCATCGTTGAAAACGGACTGTGGGCACCTGCCGCCGGCCGGAAAATGAAAGCGATGCTGGAGGGAATGCAAGACATCCGTATAGCCGAACCGGCGGTGACTCTCCGGGGACGTCACACAGCACAGAATATGGAACAACTCGCCGAAATGGCTGAAAACCTGATGAAGTTATGAAAATACAACTGAAAAGAGCTTACGAGCCCGCCGAGTCATCGGACGGATGGCGGGTGTATATCGACCGACTCTGGCCGCGCGGACTGTCGCACGAGACGTTCCATTATGATTTGTGGGACAAGGATTTCGCCCCCTCGACCGAGCTGCGCGAATGGTTTCATGCCGACCCTGAACACCGCTGGAATGAATTCAAGACCAAGTACCGGGCCGAACTCGCCGCTTCAGCATCGTTCGCGCAATTCAAAACCGAAGCGATGCGGCATCCTGTCGTGACCCTACTCTACTCAAGCCACGACACCGAGCACAACAATGCCGTGGTTGTCGCCGCGGAGTTAGAGAACTAACCCGACTAAAACCGACAAGACGGCTGTCATCACGACGCCGTCTTGTCAGTTAAACCAATCATTATCACATTTCTTACATTATCATAACACAGCCGGGGCGCGAATGGTTCACGCCCCGGCTGATTTTTTTTGAAAAAATATCTTAGCGGATAATTTCTTTGGTGACTTTAGCACCGCGACGCACGATGTAAAGACCTTCGGCCGGAGCAACGACGCGGACGCCCTGGAGAGTGAAGTATTCTGCTTCAGCTGCTTCATCAACGGCAGCCGACGCAACACCCGCGGGATCGACATTCACGTAATCTGCGTAAGTCACACGACGCGAGGGTTCGAAGTCGAGGGCATCGTTGTACAAGCGATACGACACAGAAGTGAGGGGATAACCGAAGGTGTCATCGTATGTCACCTCGTTCTTGTACTCATCTCTGTCGGTTTCGTCCTCATATTCGGGATTTGCGTATTTATATGTCGTTTCCATCTTGTTCATGAGCTGAAGACCGAATGCGTCAACGCGATTCTGCTCGGTGCGGCGACGGGTGTATTCGATGAAGTACTTGTTAGTGTCCTCATCAAACTCGTAGGACGACTCGAAGGACTCACAATCGTAGCTGTACATATAATCGAAATCTTCACCTGTTTCGTTTTTACCAAGGCATTTGAAGTCGATTTCCAACGCGAGATCATTGCCTATCATCACCTTGCTATGGTAGCTGTCGCCGTCGTATGTGGCGGTGAACTTGGCAGCTCCGGGCCAGTCGGAATCATTATCAAGAATGGTCGCAGAAGCGATTCGATTGTTGGAGAAATACATGTCACTGTTGGGGTCATCGAATTCATAGGTGACGATCTGACCGTCAGTTGTGTCCCATACGATATCAGACAAGGTACATTCCACCTCGCCATCGTCGTATTCGGTGATCTTTACAGCCTTTTTGTCCGAACCGTATTCGATTACCATTGAATATTCGTAGTTTTTCTGGCCGTCCCATTCGGAATATTCCTTTATCTCGGTGATGTTGCCGTCAGAATTACGGATGATATCTGCACCGCTGACCCAGGAGCCATACAATTCACCTGTGTAGGGATCATAACTGGTATCGGTTGCTTTTACCACCATATTCTTTACTACGGTATCGTAGGTGTATTCATGTGACGATGTTAACTTCTCATTACCATCAACGATGTAGAAATCTTCCTGTTTGATGAGATTACCATCGCCATTGTAAGTGTACACGGTCTTGTATTCCGATCTTACGACGGTCAGGATCTGACCGCGTTCGTTATAGGTGAACTTCGAGAGGTCGGACTGCATCCAGCCGTTTGTCTCAGAACTGAAATATTCTTCGGTTACGGTCTGGGGATGGTAGAAGCGAGCCACTACGTCGGGACTCATGGCAGCAGCCTTACGACTGGCCTGTGCGAGCACCTTATGTGCTTTGGAAGCGGGATGCGATGCGGCCGATGCAGTCACAGGGATGCTCATCAGACCCATTGCCATGCCTAAAATGAGTAAAGATTTTTGCATAAAAATTATAGTTGAAAATTTATTTGCAAAGATAGTAAAAAAAGACACCTCGCAGTATCAATCCCGCGAGATGTCGAAAAGTCAACGGTTGTAAATCTTAGTTACGTTATTGCCGCGTTTCACTATATAGAATCCGTCCTGAGCCGGGTGTGAGACACGGATACCCTGAAGGGAGAAGTATTCCGGAGCCGAGTTGTCGTCTGCTTCGACAGAGCTGACTGATGCGGCGATGGCATCACGGAGGTCAATTTTCAGCGAACCGGCGATATGGTTGCCATAGGAATCCTCTTCGTAGTTGGCAAGCCAGAGCTTGGTACCCTCGGTATTGAATCCCACATAGATGCCTGCCGTGACAGGGAAAGTGATGATGTTGAATTTCATGACGCCGCCGGCGCGTTCTGCCTTGATATCCTCCTTGGTTTTACCTTCGGCGAGCATCATTGCAGCGTCTGAGGTGACACGCATCGCGCCGTCGTTGGTTGTGAGCATTCCGAGGGGCGCTTCTTCAAGCACCACGCAGTCGGGATCGGTGCAGTCAAGGTAGATATAGTGAGGATGAACACCGTGGATGTCGGCAGTAGACACGTTATAGGGAGCGGTGGCATAGGGGTTTACGAGTCTATAGCGGCCGGGGGTGGAAGGGTCGACTTCGACGTCGAGTTCATATTCGCCGAGATTTATATCGGAATACACGTTGCTGACAATGTTGTCGGTGAACACGGCCTTTGCGCCGAGTTTGATCCACTGGGTGTTGTCGGATGCATACACATAGTGTTTCGCCTCGCCTACCTTGGCTCCGTCAGCGTCATAAGAGCGTGCGAAAAGTGTGTAGCGCTCGTTGGGTTTGGAATCCTGCAAAAGGGTGAAGTAGAACCCTTGGTTGGGCTGAAGCGACTGAGCCTGGGCGAAGTCGGCGTCGGTGGGGTCGGGCGCGCCGACACGGGTCACCTGCAGACGGGCCGAAGCCACGTCGTCGCCGGCCATTACTGCTACGACTACTCGGCCATAATCATCCGGACACCATGAATTGGTTCCGATAGCCGTAGTATAGTCAGTGCCGCCGGGAAGCACGAGACGGAATCCGCCGTTGCGGTTGGTGTTCCAGCCGTTACCGGTTTTGTCGAGGGTCGGGGTGCTGATCCAAAGCGCATTTGTTCCGAAAGTTATGATATTGTTGACCATCTTGCCGCGATAGCCGTATGAGTCAATGAACGATGAAGAAACTTCGCCGGTGGTCTCGTACCATGACTGGGATGCCACGAAGTATTCTTCGTTGTTTCCGGTGTATACCAGCCCGAGCGGGGAGGGTTCGATAATCACATTGTCCGGATCGGTGGCGTTTATGCAAATGTAGCGGAGGGCTTCATCCGCCATTTTGATGTCGGTGAAGGCTTCGGCATAAGGATTGTTTGCGCCGTAAAGATCAACGATGCGGTAGAAGCCGGGATTCTTTTTGTCGGCTTCCACCTCAACGGCAACGGTATAGGCGGGCAGAGAAGAGTAGGGTCCGGAAAGAATGTCGTCGGTAAAAACGCATTGTCCTACCGATTCCCATTCGTGTTCAAGCGAATTGGCTCGACGCACGGGGTTGACATTAGCGGTACGGTCGATATGAACGTCGGCAGGAGAAGCTTCAAGTCCTGCGGCAGTGCGACTGCGGAAATCGGCTGCTTCGGCACCGATAAATCCGGTCAACAACGCCATGGAGAGTAGATATTTAATCATGGAAATCTGTCTGGATTATAGTTAATGATTCGGTTTTTACTAAAAGTTGCCGCGGACAAACGTCAGCGCGGCTCTGTTTACTGTTGCAAAAGTACAAAATTATTCTCAGAATACAGCCATTTTGCCAAAAAGAAAATGTTTTTTCTATATTTGACCGTTCCAACATCATACAATTCGGAATTATATTGTACATTTGCAGACAATTCTTGCATCCGGTACAATTGGAATGAAACAAGTGCGTGCAAATATATTGCTTACAATCCTTATATGCGCTCTGGGAGCGCAGTCGATTCACGCTACCGAGGCTTCCGGGGGCGATTCGTTGATGCGGCACTGTATGACGGATACGCTGCCCGACAAGGAGTCGGCCTATTGTTTTAAGCCTGCGCAGCTGATAGTCCCAGGCGCCCTGCTTGCCGTGGGGACCTTCGGGGTCTACAATTCCGAATTCAAGCGGTGGAACAATAAGGTGAAGAACAAATTTGACAGAATACGGAAGCATCATTGCCGGGCTGACGAATATCTCCGTTTCGTTCCTGTAATATTTTATGCGGGAGCGGATTTTTGTGGCATAAAAGCAGCGCACCCCTTCAAAGAACGCCTTGCGGCCGGGGCTACGGCATATTTAGCCATGGGAGCCATGACCGAGATTCTGAAGTATTCGATAAGGGAGCCGCGACCTGATTCAGACGAACGCAACTCGTTTCCGTCGGGCCATACAGCCACAGCCTTTACCGGAGCCGAACTGGTCAGGCTGGAATACGGCAACTGGATTGGCGCTGGTGCCTATGCCGTGGCCGCCACGGTGGGATTTCTACGAATTTATAACGGACGGCATTGGTGTAACGATGTGCTGGCCGGAGCCGGAATAGGAATATTGTCGGCACGAATAGGCTACTGGATGTTGCCGTTATACAGGAAGTGGTTCAAATGGAGCGACACGGGGCGCAACAGCATAATGGCCGTCGCGCCCGCGTATAATTATGCCAGCCGTTCGTTTTCCCTCAATCTGGCATATACTTTCTGAACAACAGCGTTATTCCTCGAATTCAGGCAGAACAATCGTGACGTCCTCGCCCTTGAATTCCTTGCCGTTAAGACTTATAGTGGTCTTGGACTTAGAGTTCTTGACCTCATTCGTAAGTTCGATCTCGTCGGCTCCCTCGCGGCCCGGAATCATGAATTTTATTTTGATATTCTGATCCGTGCCTCTGTCAAATTCTCCGAATGAAAGGTAGAATTCACCCTTCTTTTTTATCCAGCCGTGATCAGTCCATTCCTCCTGCGGCATCGCAGCGAAACCATAAAAATGATGTAAATATTCCCTGCTTTCGTGTATAGTGTTTTTCAAAACACTCCAGTCAGCAGTATATGTTTCGTTCTTATACTCGACGCTGAAGGGCTGACCGAGCCAGTTGCCCTCGGTTTTCTCGCTCAGAAGATTATTTCCGTCCTTGTCAACAAGATTGATTTTAATCTCTATCGGGTCATAATCAACTAAAATATCATCCGAAGAGCATGATATCCCCATGACTAAGGCGACGATAGAAGCGACAAGACTAATGAATTTTTTCATAGTAACAATTTTAGATCTTAAATCAGTAATTATGCTATATTACGCCATACGGTCCAGGTTATGATAGCTACGACTATGGCTATGAAGGCGACAGGGGAGTACAGGATGCGCTCGACTCGCTTGGGAGGCTGCGATTTACCCGGGAAAACGGCGTAGAGAGCGGCCACGCACAGCCCTATCCACAATGCCGGGTTGAAATGCCACGCTTCGGAGAAATGTCCGTTCAGGAGGGCTGAAATCGCCCGCTGAGACCCGCACCCCGGGCAGTCAAGGCCGGTAACTGTGTGAAAAAGGCATTTAGGCACCCATGGTGAATCAGTACCACACACCGCGAGGAGGACGGCAAATGCGCAACCTGCGACCAACGCGGCTGTGGCAACGACACGGGGATGCCGTCGCCACAGCCGCGCAGGCAGTATGGCTGAAAGGCTCATAGATTGCTCATGGCCAAAGTAACAGGCAGGCCGATGATGGCAAACACAATAGCCAGAATGAGGAGCCACTCTGTGGCTTCCGAGAGCCGACGGGCGGCGTCATAACGCCCCTCATTGTAGCGCGACGAGCTGATAGCACCCGTAATTATGCCGGCAAGGGCCAACGGAGAACAGCACAACACCGTGAGGAGTATGCACCACACCATGTAAGTCGGCGGTCGGCGTTCCACAACAGGGGGTTCAGGGGCAGACGGCGCTGCAGATGCTGTGTAGACGGACTGCTGCCCGGAGGCCGGGGTAGCGTCTGTTTCCGAGGGCGCGGGGGCTACTACATCTCCTCCGGAGAACCACGCGGCAATAGCCGGAGCTTGAGCGGCCGGAGTCCATTCGGGCAGACCCTCGTACCATACAGGGGTCTCGGGAGTCAACGGAAGCAGACGAAGCTGATCGATGGTATATGGACCCTGTTGCAGGCCGTTGAGGTAAATCCAGATTTTCACGTCGCTGTCAATCAGAAGAATTTGGTTTCAGATCCGAGAATGTCGCTCAGCAAGTTGTTGGCAAGGCGGGAGGCACCGATACGGAAATATTCATTGGTGAGCCATTCCTCGCCGAGGACTTCCTTGATAACGGTATAGTATTTCACGGCATCCTCTGTGGTTGCCACACCGCCGGAGCATTTGAAGCCTACGCGAGTGCCCGTGTTTTCGTAAAATTCCTTGATGCATTGAGCCATCACATAGGCGGCTTCAAGGCTGGCACCGGGATATTCCTTGCCGGTGGAGGTTTTGAGGAAGTCGGCACCGCTACCCATGGCGAGCACAGATGCTTTCTTGATGTTCTCCGCCGTCTTGAGAGCTCCGGTCTCCAGAATAACTTTCAGACGAGCCTCACGGCAGGCAGCTTTCTGTTCGGAAATTTCGTCGCATACGGCCTCGTAGTCGCCGTCAAGGAAATAGCCCAGGTTGAGCACGATGTCGATTTCGTCGGCACCACCGTCAACGGCAAGGGCTGTCTCTGCCACTTTAACCTCGCTGAATGTCTGCGAGGAGGGGAAGCCGCCCGACACGCAGGCGATATCAACCTTGCTGACCTCAAGCACGGCGCGGACAACTTGCGCGAAGTTGGGATATACACAGATTGCAGCAACATTCTGCAGCATGGGGTACTCGTTGTCGAAGGCATTGACACGCTCGGTGAAGTCGGCTACGGACTGGGGGGAGTCGGTGGCCTTGAGAGTGGTAAGGTCGATGCAGTTGAAGAGGAATTTGTAGACCTCTTCGTTCTTATTCTCATCGAGATGTTCGGCAAGGATCTTGTCTACGGCGGCCTTTACGGCGGCATCATCCGCGAGCACCTTGCTCTTGTCGATAGCTTCCTGATATTTGTCGCTCATAACTTATTAGAGGATTGAGGGTAAGTGTTTATGTCAATCAATTCGCAAAGATACAAATTTTTTGTCATAGAAACACACAATCCCCCGCGAAAGTTTCTCGCGGGGGATTTATCTGAATTGTGTAATTTCAATTGTTGTAGGCGAGGCCGACGTTATCCACTTTGAGTGTAAGTCCGGGGGTGCCGACGTACGGCTCACCGGAGCCGGCCGAAAACATCACGATCATGTGAGTGGGAGTGGCGTCGGGAGAATCCCATCCTACCTCTGTCACGGGAACCATCTTCCCTTTGGAATTACGTGCGTAATAAGATTTGTCCTTGCTGATGAGGCCTTCACGTGCCGTGAATCCCGGCTGCCCGGAAATGTCACCGTACCGAACGGCGAGATGATGTCCGTCCTGCCAGCCTGAAGTGGAGTGCGAAAGTATCTCGTGACCGGTGCCTACACGACGGGCATAAAGATTGCCGTCGGCATCTTCCCAGCGGCGCTGGAGGAGTATTATGACCTCCGCGTTGTCGTGGCCGGGGAGTGTGCGTTTCTTCGAAAAGCCGGTCGACTGGATACGGCTGTCAGTATCGGGAATGGAAAGTTCGTAATCGTACACGAGGGCGTCAGGATGACCGGTGAAGGGTACGCCCATCTCCATCTTGGAATAAGGATTCGAGGTGCTGCTGATAGGCTCGAACATGCGGCCGAGGAAAAGCGTACCGGCCACCATCACGTCTATATTGACCAGTCCGAGGGCCTTGATGGA
Organism: uncultured Bacteroidales bacterium; assembly: GCA_947175575.1. Classification (GTDB taxonomy): domain Bacteria; phylum Bacteroidota; class Bacteroidia; order Bacteroidales; family Muribaculaceae; genus CAG-873. The sequence continues at coordinate 8,978 of CAMWNG010000027.1, forward strand.
TTCGAGACGGGATGTCAGTTTGGCGCACTGGCCCTTACCGGGACGGGGCTCGGGATAGACTGCATTTGAGGTTTTTGTAACTCCTGCCACCTTAGCCATCACGTTGCTGCTGGCCCATGGTGTTCCACCTTGTGGCACATAAGCATCCGAGCCTTCGATCACGCGACGCGGCCCTACGGCATAGACATTCTTGTTCTTACCGCCTATGACGCCGGATTCCTTGATATGCCTGACTACCCAATTGTCCATATTACCGTACTTTATGGGTTCGAATCTCTCGGCATACGCGGCCGTCATTATACTCAGAATGATGATTGTGGTGAATAAGCGTTTCATAGGGGTTGAATGAATTAGAATTAGACTTTCAATTCAAACAACCCCTAAGAATGAAAAGTTCACCCGTACCGTGCTAATTATGAGAATGTATCGGCCATTCGACGGATGGCCTTCGGCGCAGGGACATGGCGGTAAAGGATATCGTAGACCGCCTCAAGTATCGGCATATCGACGCGATGGTTGTGATTGATGTCAGTGATACACTTGGCAGCATAGTAGCCTTCGGCCGTCTGTTCCATCTCCATACGCGCAGCGGTTACGGAATAACCTTTACCGATCATTGAACCGAAGTTATGGTTGCGCGAGAAGCGCGAATATGCCGTTACAAGCAGGTCGCCGAGATAGACCGAATCGCAGATGTTGCGCTTCGCGGGCACCACTTCGTTGACAAAACGTGCCATCTCGCGTATGGCGTTGGACGTGAGCATGGCCTGGAAGTTGTCGCCCATCTTCATGCCGTGGATTATGCCGGAGGCGATGGCATAGACATTCTTGAGCACGGCGGCATACTCGATGCCTTCCACATCATTGCTCAGGATTGTGTGAGTGTGCTTGCCGGTGATAAGGGCGGCGAAACGCGACGCGAGGTCCTCGTTGTGGCATCCGATTGTGAGATAGGACGGGCGATCGAGAGCCACTTCTTCAGCATGGCAGGGGCCGGATATCACCAATTCTCGCTGACTGCTCACGCCGAAACGCTCGGTCATGTAATCGGTGATGAGCACGTTTTCATCAGGCACGATGCCTTTGATGGCGCTGACGATTGTCTTGCCCGAGATGTTCACGTTGATTTTGTCTGTGTGTCCCTTGAAATACGGTGACGGCATGGCGAGCAACAACACGTCGGCCTCGGAGCATACATAATTTATATCGCTTGAAAACTCGATGCGGTCGGTATCGAAGATTACATCGGTGAGATAGGCGGGATTATGCCGCAGGTGCTTGAATTCCTCGATACGGTCGTCGCGACGCATGTACCATAGGATTCCGGGGCAGTTGTGCATCAGAATCTTGGCCAGAGCCGTGGCCCAGCTGCCTCCGCCGAGTACGGCTATTTTGCCTAAAGGAGTATCCATCATTTTTTCGCGGCTTCAATCCAGGCGGTCACTTCCTCGATGCGCGGAGTGGGCAGGCCGAGTTTATACTTCTTGTTTATTCCAATGAGTTCCTGCTGGAGTTTCCCCGGAACCGCCTCGGCGAGTGCTTCGACGGTGAGCTGACCGGCCTTCTGCACGGGTGCGACCCATTCGGCGGGAACTCCTATGGCTGTGAAGGCTTCCTCCTTGTCCCGACGCTCGGTTTTCTCGGGACGCATGGTGGGGAAGAAGAGCACTTCCTGTATGGCGGTCTGTCCGGTGAGAAGCATCACGAGACGGTCGATGCCGATACCAATTCCGGATGTGGGAGGCATACCATATTCAAGGGCGCGGACAAAGTCCTTGTCGATGATCATGGCCTCGTCATCGCCTTTTTCGGCCAGACGCATCTGCTCTACGAAGCGTTCGTACTGGTCAATGGGGTCATTGAGCTCGGAGTATGCGTTGGCCAGCTCCTTGCCGTTTACCATCAGTTCGAATCGTTCGGTCAGCCCGGGATTGTCGCGGTGACGCTTGGTCAGCGGTGACATCTCGATGGGATAGTCGGTGATGAAGGTGGGCTGAATGTACTTGCCTTCGGATGTTTCGCCGAATATCTCGTCGATGAGTTTGCCTTTGCCCATGCTGTCGTCGACCTCGATGCCGAGGGAGCGGGCAGTGGCGCGGAGCTGCTCTTCATCCATCTGCGAGATGTCGATACCGGTATTCTCGCGGATGGCTTCGAGGATGGGTACACGGCGGAAGGGTGCTTTGAAGGATATGGTGCGGTCGCCGATGGTTACGTCGGTAGTGCCGTTGACTTCCATGCAGATGCGTTCGAGCAGACGCTCGGTGAATGTCATCATCCAGTTGTAGTCCTTGTACGCGGCATATAGCTCCATGCAGGTGAATTCGGGGTTGTGGGTGCGATCCATGCCTTCGTTGCGGAAGTTCTTGCCGATTTCATACACGCCGTCGAAACCTCCCACGATGAGCCGTTTGAGATAAAGCTCCGTGGCTATGCGCATGTACATGTCCACATCAAGCGAATTGTGGTGTGTGATGAACGGACGTGCCGAAGCACCGCCGGCGATACTCTGGAGAATAGGTGTCTCCACTTCCATAAATCCGTGTTCATCGAAGAAACGCCGCATGGAATTCAGAATCTTGGAGCGTTTCACGAACACTTCCTTCACGCCTTCGTTAACCACGAGGTCGACATAGCGGCGACGGTAACGCAACTCGGGGTCGTCGAAGCCGTCGTAGGTCACACCGTCCTTGACCTTCACGATCGGCAGGGGACGGAGGCTCTTGGCGAGCACCGTGAGTTCGCGGGCATGTACCGAAATCTCACCTGTCTGTGTGCGGAACACATACCCTTTTACGCCGATGAAGTCGCCGATGTCAAGAAGTTTCTTGAACACGGTGTTATAGAGTTCCTTGTCCTCTCCGGGGCATATCTCGTCGCGCGAGATATATACCTGGATGCGTCCCTGTCCGTCCTGAAGTTCCACAAAGGAAGCCTTACCCATGATGCGACGGCCCATGATGCGGCCTGCCACAGTGACTTCGCGTGGAGTTTCCTCATCGTCCTTGAATTCGGCTTTTATATCGGCACTGTAGGCGTTTACGGGATATTCAGCTGCGGGATAGGGGTCGATTCCGAGGTCACGCAGACCCTGGAGCGACTGACGGCGTATGATTTCCTGTTCGGAGAGTTCAAGTATATTCATGCGTTTGTTCTTTAGTGCTATAAAAATAACAACATTCAAGCGCAAAGTTAATTAAAAAATCCGACACGGCACATATTCCGACTGCCAAAAAAGGAGGGCCACTCCCGTTATATATCTTAAAATATTTATAAATGTGATAAAAATGTATAAATCATCGTGCCCGAAAAGCTTCAGACTTATGAAAGTGAACAGAAACCGTCAAAGCATTAAAGCCGAAGAGCCGCCGGGGAGGCCGGCGGCTCTTCGGATCAATCCGTTAAATCACTATGCCTGAAGGAACGCCCTGACTGCGAGGGAATAGACTGTTTTACCTAATCCGGCGATGGTGCCGCGGCACACGGGCGACAGGAGCGAGCGGTGACGGAATTCTTCGCGGGCCGCGATGTTGCTCAGATGCACCTCGATGACCGGAACGGGTATGGCCGCGATTGCATCCCGGAGAGCGACGGAGGTGTGTGTGTATCCGCCTGCGTTGAACACCACTCCGTCATAATGCTCTGTACCGTAGCCGGCACGCTGGAGGGCATCGATCAGTTCGCCTTCGTGGTTTGACTGAACATGATCGATTTCGACTCCGTGAAATTCGGCCCGGACATCCGCCATTATGGATTCCAGACTGTCCGAACCGTATATCTCCGGCTCGCGCAGGCCGAGCAGGTTGAGATTCGGTCCGTTAAGTATAAGGATGCGTTTCATGGCTTATTTCTTGCTCACGTCGACGCGCACGGTGGGAGGCAGCATATTGTTTCTGGTGTCTACAGCGTCGATAACCTCGCGGGCGAGGTGTCGGAAAGCCCGCGCTGTCAGGCTATTCTCGTCCAGGGCGACAGGCGACCCGGCATCATTGTGGTCGCCCACTGTGGCAACCAGCGGAATGCGTGTAAGCACCGGCACTTCGTAATCGGCTGCCAGACGGTCGACTGATTCATCGTTTCCGAAGATGTAATATCGTTCGTCGGGATGCTTTTCGGGAGTGAACCAAGCCATATTATCAACAAGACCGAGCACGGGCACATTGATCTTAGGGTCGCGGAACATGGCGATGCCCTTGCGCGCGTCGGCCAGGGCGACCTGCTGCGGCGTGGTGACCACGAGCGCACCGGTGATTCCGAGAGTCTGAACGAGCGTGAGGTGGATGTCGGATGTGCCGGGAGGCATATCTATAAGGAAATAGTCGAGTTCGCCCCAGTCAGCCTGCTCGATCAGCTGCTTGAGGGCATTGGAGGCCATCGAGCCGCGCCACACCGCGGCTTTGTCCGGATCGATCACAAGACCGATCGACAGCAGCTTCACACCATAGCGTTCCACGGGAATGATAAGATTACGCCCGTCGACCTCGTGCATATACAGCTGCTCGGATTCGATATCGAACATCTTGGGTACCGACGGCCCGAAGATATCGGCGTCAAGAAGCCCCACGCTGTAGCCTTCGGCAGCGAGCGAGACTGCCAGATTGGCCGCCACGGTGCTCTTGCCCACACCGCCCTTGCCGGACGATACGGCTATGATGTTCCTGACACCGGGAAGGGCCGGGGGAGTCTCGACCGGAGCGGCCGGAGCGGGCGTCTTGACGGTGACGGTGACCACGGCGTCGGGAGCCGCGAAAGTGTGAATCGCGGTTTCGGCGCTTTTTACGATGGATTTTATGAACGGGTCGGTAGACTTGGAGAAGATAAGGGAGAACGACACATTACGGCCGTCGATGCGCAAGTCGTCCTCCACCATGCCGAGTTCCACGATGTTTTTGCCGGAGCCGGGATAACGCACCGTGCTCAAGGCTTCGTTGATCAGCGCGGGATAGAGCGGTTGTTCAGTCATTGTCGGTAAGGTTCATGGTTTCGAGAGTTCCGCGGGAGTAGGAGCGGTATGTATCGCGCTCGAAGTCGTCTTCGGGTTCAGCCAGGGGGCTGTCGGGTGTGAGTGCGAAGGCGAGATATTTGATGGTGAGCCCGCGTGCAAGCCATTGTGTTTCGTAGTGAGTGCGGATGGAAAGAATGGGATCTACAAGGCCGGAATGGTAAAGATCATCGGTGTCAACCTCGGCCCGGAGACCGTTGAGCGCGGCCATCGCACGGGTATATGTATATAGAAACGGGCTGTCTGTCTTGAGACGCACCATTCCGCCCGGACGGAGCACCTTGCGATAGAGTTCGAGCATACGCGTTCCGGTCAGACGTTTCGACACCTTCTTCATCTGAGGGTCGGGGAATGTTATCCACAGTTCGGACACCTCACCCGGAGCGAAGAAGCTTTCGAGCAACTCAATCTGGGTGCGGATGAACGCCACATTGCGTAGGCCGCTACGGGCCGCGTCCGTAGCGCCGGAATGCATGCGGGCGCCTTTGATGTCTATGCCTATGAAGTTCTTGTCCGGGAAGAGGCGCGCCAGCCCGACAGTGTATTCGCCTTTGCCGCAGCCCAGTTCAAGCACTATCGGATTGTCGTTCCCGAAAAACTCAGCCCACCGGCCGCGTAATCCGAAAGAATCGAACCCCTCGGCTGCCAGACGGCCGTAGGGGTACTGGAACACCATGTCGAGGGTGTTCATTTCGGCGAATTTCTTCAGTTTGTTCTTTCCCATAATAAATCCGACTTGACAGCCTGTTATCTACGGGCTAATTTCGCGGAGGCCTGGCGTCCGTCGGCCAGGACAGCCGACACGATGAATACCTGTCCGGCGAAGTCGGCGGTATCAATCGCCACAAATCCATCGGCCGGTTCGAGATATACGAGCAGCATGCCCGAGGTATCATAAAGCCCGAGGGTCTCTATGTCCACGCCGTCCACGCTCACCTGCAGCTCGTAGCCTTCGAAACGTGCCTTGAGGCCGGCCGCAACGTCGCCGTCATCGACAATATCATCCACAGACGATATGTTGTGGAAGGTAAACTCCTGCCATTGAGGGGTGAAAGTATATAAACTCACAAGATGCTCAGGCACGGACACCTGCACGTCTTTCTGACTGACACCGGCCCACACATCGTCGCCCAGTTCGGGAATCTCGCCCGAATGGACCCACATGTGTCTCAACGACGTCATGCGCTGCATGGCGCGGGTGCCGATATAGGACACATTGACGGGGACGGTGAGATCCGTCAGCGAACTCAGGTCGCTCAGCGCATAATCGCCGATAGATTCCGTGGACACAGGCAGAATGCCCACCGAGTCGAGCTGTGCATCCTTGGCGTAGGCGTAGGCGGGAATTTCAGTCACATTGTTAACCGTAAGTTTTCGCAGCCCGGGACAGTTGAACGCCACGCCTTCGCCCATCACGGGTGTGTCGCCCAGATGGAGCGTCTCAAGATTGGGCATGTTGGCGAAGGCCCACGCGCCCACACTCGACAGTTTCCGGGATTTTTCAAGCGACACTTCGTCAAGGCCGGAGCCATCGAAAGCGCTGTCGCCCACTATGGCCAGATCAGGCCCGAATCCGAAAGACCCGAGTGTCTTGCAGCCCGCGAAAGCCCGCGCCCCTATGGCGGTGATATTTTCCGAACCGGCTACGGACGTGAGTTTGGCGCAGTTGAAAAACGCGCCGTCGGGCACTGCAGTCTTTACTCGGATATCAACCTTCTCAAGCGACGGACACTCGCTGAACACGCTCGCGCCCAGATTTTCGGACGATATGGTCACGATTTTCAATTCGGGACAGTTCAGAAACGCGCCGTCGCCCACCGACGCCACAGTGGCCGGAATGACCACCTCGCGCAGCGACGAACCGGCAAACGCGCCGGCTTCAATCACGAGTCCGGGAGTTGCCGGCAGAATGACGCTGTTGAAACGCGCACCCGCGAAAATGTTCGCCGGGATGGTGTTGGCTCTGAAATTTACGGCTATTCCTATGCGCGAACCGGCCGACTCAACTATTTTTACAGCTGAGAGATCGAGCGATTCGAGCGACGCAAGCTCAGTTTCGATGAATTTGAGATCCATGGCGTTCACTTCGCCCGTGAGTTCCAGCGTCTTCACCTCCGCCGGCTTGGTCACCAGCGAGTGAAGATCACCCGCACTTACTTCAAATTTGTCAGCGCGGACTGCCAGGGATATGATAAGAATGAAGAGAGAGATGATATATCTTAGCATTGGTTTAAAATCTTTCAGAGTACAAAGTTACGAAAAAAAACGCACATTTGCAAACCGGCGCTCCGGGTGCTCCGCTCCTCAGCCCTCGAAAACGCCAAAAACGGCTGAAACGACCCGAAAATTTCCGTTTTAAGTGAAAAGGGACGCGCCAAACCAGGGACGCGCGGACGCCAACCCGACAAAAAAGGGACGCGCGGACGTCCTCGGACGCGCATGCCAACCCGTCAAAAAAGGGACGCGCGGACGTCCTCGGACGCGCATGCCAACCCGTCAAAAAAGGGACGCGCGGACGTCCTCGGACGCGCATGCCAACCCGTCAAAACCCCATCCGGCGCTCCCGCGCGCGTCCGAGACGTCCGCGCCTCCCTTCCACTAGCCACCCCCTCGGACCACGACGGTCTCCGGCGTGGCTGCCAACCCGTCAAAAAGGGACGCGCGGACGTCCCCGGACGCGCATGCCAACCCGTCAAAACCCCATCCGGCGCTCCCGCGCGCGTCCGAGACGTCCGCGCCTCCCTTCCACCGGCACCCGCCGACCCGTCAAAAAAGCGCCTCCCTTCCACGCGCCGCCAATCAGTCAAAATTACCTCCCCGCAGCCTCAAGATAGGTGGCGGCCGTCGCATCCGCGGGATCGATTTCCAGAATCCGGTGCCACACTTCGGCTGCCTCGTCGAGGCGGTTCTGGAGCATCAGCCCCCGCGCAAGCAGGTTGAGATAATGCGTCGACTGAGGCAGCGGCGCGAGCATTATCCGCGCATAACGCTCTATCATAGGCCCGTCGTTGCGGAAATCATAATATTCCAGCAACTGATTGTCCAGAGCCCGCTCCATCCAGGGCATGGCGTTGCGCAGATTCACCAGATAGGCTGCATACAGTTCCGCCCGCCCTTTTGCGAAATCGGTGCTTTTCACCTCGCCGAGCATGTCGCCCAGCCCAAGCCCGTGAGCCATCGCGCGCTGCATCAGATCCACCGCCGCCAACGTGTCGCCCAGCATCTGCCGCGACACTATCGCCCGGGCGTAGAGGTCGCTGTCGTCCGGCGTACGGGATATCAGCACCTCGTACATGGCCGACGATCCGGCGTAATCATCCCATTCGAAAGCGCGGTCGGCCCGCAGGCGCAGCGCATCGGCGGCCGCGAAGGCCGCAGTTGCGCACAGCGATATTATCAGGGCCGCCAGGGCGTGTCTCGTTCCGCGCGTCATACCCGACTTTAATACTTGAACGAACTGCCCCCGAGGAATTCCCTCAGCAGCGAGGTCGACGGAATCAGCCCGAGGTCGATCGGACGGAAATAACTCAGGAATTTCAGCAGCCGGTAAGCTTCGGCGTTCTCCACAGCTGTCTCGGGCACGGCCTTCAGCAGCGGTTCGGCATACTCTTTCATCACGGCCAGTTCATAAAGCAGCGACGAGTTGAATGTGGCGTCGGCGTTTTCCTGATAGGGGAAGATCCATTTTTCTTCGCCGCGGCGCACGCTGGGCCAGCGGCGGATGGTCTCCAGAGCCGAGTTCCCGCGGTATTTATGGTCGCGGATGATGCGCCGCAGCAGGCGGTTGTCTGTCGTCGGCACCCAGTTGTGGCGGTCGAGCGTGATGGTGGTCAGCGCCGAGACATACACCCTGTATTTCATCTCTTCGGGAATCTGCGAGGTCAGATTCGGGTTCAGCCCGTGGATACCCTCGATGAGCAGTATCTCGCCGGGATGAAGGCGAAGGCGGTTGCCGCGGTAGCGGCGGCAGCCGGCCTGGAAGTCGTAGGTAGGCAGTTCCACCTCCCGACCTTCGAGTATTTCTTTCAGATCGCGGTTGAACTGTTCCAGATCGAGCGCATAGAGCGATTCGTAGTCATAGTCGCCGTCGGCGTCGCGGGGCGTGTTCACGCGGTCCACGAAATAATCGTCGAGCGATATCAGCCGCGGCTGCAGCAGATTGGTCATCAGCTGGATGCCCAGACGTTTGGTCGTGGTGGTCTTGCCCGACGACGACGGCCCGGCTATCAGCACCACCCGCGCTCCTCCGGCGCGGTATCGCGCCGTGATGTCATCCGATATGCGCGCCAGGGCTTTTTCGTGGAGTGCTTCGGTCACGTTGATGAGGTCGGCCGTGCGCCCCTCGCTCACCGTGACATTGAGTTGCCCCACGCTGCTCACCCCGGCTATGCGGTTGAACGCCACATAATCCGTGAACGCCCTGTACATCTTCTCCTGCGTCACATGCTGCGGCGGCACCGTCGGATCTGCGTGGTCATATCCCGTGAGGATGAATCCGTCCTTGTACGGCCTGAGGTCAAACACCCGCGCGAGACCCGTCCGCGGCATCAGCGGGCCGTAATACGAGTCGCACACGCCGTCCAGGCGGTAATAGGTCGTGAACAGGTCGCCGCAGGTCTTCAGCAGCAGCACCTTCTGGTCCATTCCCTGAGCCTCGAAGCGGGGCAGGATGTCGGCCGTCAGCGCCTCGCAGCGCTCGAAGGGCAGATCGCGATCGGCCAGCGAGCGCATCTCGGCGGCGATGGCCTCCACGAGCGCGGGCGTACACTCCACACGGCTTCCCAGACGGCAGAAATAACCGTTGGAGATGGAGTGGCAGATGTTCAGGCATGCTTCGGGAGCCACACGGGTCACTGCCCGGTAAAGCATCATGCACAGCGACCGCACATAGGTGCGTTCGGCCGCCGGATGCCCGATGCCTAAGAATTCGACGCTCCGCGGGCGGTAGACCGTATAGGCCATCGACCGGTTCTTGTTGTTGACGCGGGCGCAGACGGGCTCGAATCCGAGCCGTTCGCGCATTCCGGCGGCGATTTCCACAAGCGTGGATCCGCCGGCAACATCTACATATTCGCCTGTGTTGACGCAGTATATCTTTACGCTGTCGTGCATTCTTTCGTGTGTGTTCAGGTTAGACGGAAGGTCATTCTGTGATGGGGCGTGGTGCCGTGGGCCGCGATGGCCGCGCGGTGTGCCGCGGTGGGATAACCCTTGTTGCCGTCCCAGCCGTATTGCGGATAGTCGGCATGCAGACGGTTCATCAGACGGTCGCGCTCGGTCTTGGCAAGGATGGACGCCGCGGCTATGTGGGCGAACCGGCCGTCGCCCTTCACCTGGGTGGAGTAGGGCACCTCGCGCCATTGCCTGAACCGGTTTCCGTCCACCGCCACGGCTTCGGGCGCGACGGTCAGGGCGTCCAGCGCGCGGTGCATGGCCGTGATCGATGCCTGCAGTATGTTCATCTCGTCGATCTCGGCCGGCGAGCACATCGCTATGGCCCAGGCCACGGCCTCGTGCTCTATGACGGCGCGCAGTTCCTCGCGCCTGGCCTCGCTCAGCTTTTTAGAGTCGGTCAGCCCGGGCAGTGCGAATCCTTCCGGCAGTATTACGGCCGCCGCCACCACCGGACCGGCCAGACACCCGCGCCCGGCCTCGTCGCAGCCCGCTTCGGTCACGCCGGGCGTGACTCTCGGCGGCAAGATGATTCCCGATGTCTTCATATTCCCAACGATTGCCATGTGAGCACGTTCTCCACCCTGAACAGCTTCAGGATGGCCGAACGCTCCACTTCGATGTCGTCGTAGTCCGCATTGTAGCTGTGAAGCCGCACGTAGCCGGGCTTGTCGGGGCAAGGCTTCAGCACCTTCAGCAGACGGTAGTTCTCGAGCTGCACCACATAGGGCGCGCCCCACACTATCAGCGACGGGTCGGTCACCGCGCTCAGCGACACATAGCTGTCATGCGGAATCCGCGGCGCCATCGAGTCGCCCTTGACATGCACGATGGGGTTATCCGCGTTAAGCCCCGGCAGGTTCACATAGCCCGCTATGTTGTCCTCGGTGAACATGGTGTCCAGCGGCGTGGGACCGGCGGTAACGTCAATGTCGTAGACCGGCGCACCCTTGTGGTCGCGACGCGGCTGCTCCCCTTCTGCGTCGAGGGCTTCGACGTCGGCTGTGCGCGGGTAGGGCACTCCCTCGCCGTATTTGAACCACGCCTTGCTCACGCCCAGATTCACGGCCACTCGGTTGCAGAACTGGTCGGTGATGGGCATCTTGCCTGTCAGAATCTTGGACATGGCCGAGGGGTCGATGCCCAGACGCGAGGCGAATTTGGCCTGCGAGGCTCCGAATCTGTCGAATAGCAATCTTAGTCGCGAAAGCGGGCTGCCGCCCTGGTCTGCGGGCTGATGCAGCGGGTGTCGGGTGTCAGTCATGATGTTGCAAAGTTAGGGGTTATCTTGCATTTTAACAACAATAGTGCAATATCTAATCAGTTAAAAAATCATAAAATTACATAACGTATGCCTCACGCATGCGCGAGATACATTACCTTTGTACCCAAATACATTAACCAACAGTATTAATATGAAAAAGTTTTTACTTTCTTTGTGTACTGCCGCTCTTGCCCTTTCGGCTTCCGCGGCCCAGTACACGATCTCGTTCAAAAAGACGAGTAACGGAAACGACTCCGGTGTGCCATACTCGACCGTTGATCCTGTTTCCGACCTTGTCGAAGCAGAATCCGTTCCATATCTCACAAGCATCGAGGCCGTAAAATTCACCTACCCCGGTAAAGATGGTCTTAAAGTCGGGAAAAAGGCTGGTGAAGGCAATATCAAATTAGGACTTGCCCCGGAAGCTCAGGTCAAACCCACAGCAATTTCCATCGAATTTTCAAACAACAAGTATCCTAACGCCGGACCCAGCTTGAAATTCAATGGCGTTAACTTCGAAGCCACTACCAAAGGCGACACATACGCTACTGTGGAAGTTCCCACTGAAAACCTTCCCGAGCTTCTTGAATATCTGGAATTCAGCAGTGTTTTCCCTGATGCAAACACAGAAGGCTTTATCTACGTAAACTCTGTCACTGTAACATACGATGATGAGGCAGATGCTCCCGCTACTTCCGAGTACACCATCAATTTCGTTGTGAACGGATCGGACGCTATGATGCCTTATTTCGCTGACGAGCTCAATAAAATGGTAGATGAGACTTCGTTACAGTATATTTCCGAGATCGAGACAATCTCCGGTGTCCGCCCCGGCAAATCTGGCGTGAGAGTGGGTCGTAATTCGGATGTTGGTAATCTCAAACTTGCCCTTTCACCGATAGCTCAAGTTAAACCCACCGCCATCTCGGTACAGTTCTCTAGCGATACATATCCTGAAGCAAGTGCATCTCTCAAGTTCAATGGCGTGGAATTTGCGGCTGAATCAGCTTTTGATGAATACACAACTGTTGAGTTCCCCTCCGATCAGCTTCCCGAACTCCTTGAAACTCTCGATTTCTCTGACGTTCTCCCCGCCGGCGTAAGAAGTTCGATTTATCTGAAATCCATAACCGTTAAATATGAGGAAGCTGCTCCGGCCTCTTCTGATTACACCATCAACTTCGTTGTGAACGGTTCGGATGCTATGATGCCTTATTTCGCTGACGAGCTCAATAAAATGGTAGATGAGACTTCGTTACAGTATATTTCCGAGATCGAGACAATCTCCGGTGTCCGCCCCGGCAAATCTGGCGTGAGAGTGGGTCGTAATTCGGATGTTGGTAATCTCAAACTTGCCCTTTCACCGATAGCTCAAGTTAAACCCACCGCCATCTCGGTACAGTTCTCTAGCGATACATATCCTGAAGCAAGTGCATCTCTCAAGTTCAATGGCGTGGAATTTGCGGCTGAATCAGCTTTTGATGAATACACAACTGTTGAGTTCCCCTCCGATCAGCTTCCCGAACTCCTTGAAACTCTCGATTTCTCTGACGTTCTCCCCGCCGGCGTAAGAAGTTCAATTTATCTGAAATCCGTAACCGTTAAATATGGCGCAGCTGCAGCTCCCGCCGTGGCCGCTCCCGTGTTCAACCTCGTTGAGAACAACGGCGCTTACTCTCTCGAAATCACCTGCGAGGATGCAGATGCAAAGATCTACTACACCGACGATGAATCTGCTCCCACAGCCGAATCTAATCTCTACACCGCTCCTATCGAACTTTGGGGTCCCGCAACTTATAAGGCTATCGCCGTAAAAGATGACGCGACCTCTAAGGTTACTACTTATAAAGCCGACATTCCCTACCTTTTCGAAGGCTTTGAATCTTTCATTGATCCCGAAATCGGAGCACAGCTGAATGGTCAGAATGTAAAGGTTATGGGTCAAATGCGGGCAGTTTATAAGGCCGGTTCTTACACTATGGTAAACTGCGGTTACAACAACATGCTCGTTTACGGTTCAACCCCCGATCTCAAAAACGGTGATTCGTTCACCTCTCTTTCGGGTAAATTTGAACTTTACAACACTCTCCCCGAGCTCACATCTTGTCAATTTGGCGAGATAACTCCCGCTACTGAAGCCTCGAAGGTTAATCCTACTCCCGCCACCATCGACATGATCGCCCAGACCATGCTGTTCCAGTATGTTACTGTGGATGATGTTGAAATTTCCAATGCTACCTCTAACACACCCACCATGTCCGGTGTCGTTGATGGCACAACCGTAAAGGTTCAGATGTACAACCGTTTCAGCCTCCCCTACGGCACAATCCAGAACGGCACAGGCTTCTCCGTTACCGGTTTTATCGGCATCAACCGTGGCACTGTTCAGTTCTGGCCCACCGAGATCTCCGAAGGTAAGGCTCCTGAACAGGTCGCAACTCCCGTAATCACACCCGAATCCGGTGAATACGAATACGGTACCGAAATCAAGATCACTTGCGCTACCGAAGGTGCTACGATTCACTACACCATCAACGGTAACAAACCCACTGCCGAATCACCCATGTACAAGGACGGTATCACACTCACAAAAGATATCACCCTCAGTGCCATCGCTGTGGCTAAAGGCATGACCGATTCTGAAGTCGCTACCGCTACCTTCACACTCCCCGTTCCCAAGCCTACCCTTCCTACTCCCGTGCTCAAGCTCATCGAAACCGAATACGGCTTCGCTGTTGAAATGACTTGCGCCGACGAGGACGCCACTATCTATTATAATGTAGACAGCGACGTTGATCCCTCCGAAGACGGCGACGACTCGTATCCTTACGACGAACCTGTTGATGTCTACTTCCCCCAGACCTTCAAGGCCATCGCTATCTTAGGCGCCGAATTCTCTGAAGTAGCTACCTTCACTCCCGAAATCCCCTACACCGTACTCTATGGCTTCGACGCATTGTTTGATCCCGAAATGGCTGAGATGCTCAAGGACCAGGAAGTTAAGGTTATGGGCGAAATGACCGCTATCTATCAGAACGGCAACTACACATACGTTCGCAATGAGTATAACAACATGCTCGTTTACGGCAAGGATCAGCCCGCACTCAAGAACGGCGACACCTTCTCAACACTCAAGGGTAAATTCAGCCCCTACAACAATCAGCCCCAGATCAAGGACGCTGAATACGGCGAAATCACTCCCGCTACCGAAGCTTCGAAGGTTAATCCTCAGCTCATCGAGCTTGGCATGATCGGACAGAACATGCTCTGCCAGTACGTTACCGTGAACGATGTTGAGATTTCTGACATCAACGATAAGAACGCCGTTCTCTCAGCTGTTGTTGAAGGCGAAACCACTACTGCTAAACTCTACAACCAGTTCGGTCTCGAACTCAAAGAAGGCAAAGGCTTCACCGTTACCGGTTTCATCGGCGTATTTGGTAAAAACATCCAGTTCCAGCCTACCGAAATCACCGGTGGCGTGGTAATGGAACAGGTTGCCGCTCCCGTATTCACCCCCGCAAGCGGTGAACTCAAGGAAGGCGATCTCATCACCATCACTTGCGAAACCGAAGGTGCCAAGATCTACTACACCACCAACGGCGACGCTCCCACAGCTGAATCCACCCTCTATACCGCTCCCATCGTATTCGCCGAAGCCATGACCGTCAAGGCCATCGCTCTCGCCGAAGGCATGCTCGACTCCGACGTAGTTTCCGCCTCCTTCACCCTCCGCGATCCCAACCTCGGCGAAGCCCAGGAAGCTACATTCGACTTCACCGACATCGAGTCCCTCACTCCCTCGTTCTCTGAAAGCCAGGCAAACAAAGACAACGCTATCGAAGTTGCCGGTGTAACCTTCACAAGCGACAATGTAAGCATTGAAGTTACAGCCGACGCTGATGCCGGCACACAGCCCCGTCTCTTTAACTCCTCTTCCAAGACCGATCCGGGTTGGACTCTCCGCATCTACACCAAGAACCATGCAAAGGTTAGCGTTCCCGACGGCTATGCCCTCCAGAAGATCGAAATGACCGGTGCTACACTCAACAACCTCGTAGCAGATAACGGCACATTCGCTGATGGTGTTTGGACTCCCGACGTTAACGCTCGTGCTGCAGCCGTTACCGAAGTTTCCTTCACTTCTAAAACCAAGAACGGTGCTATCAAGACTCTCAAAGTCACCTACCGCAGCACCAGTGGCGTTTCCGACGCACTTGTTGATGCCGACTCCGACGTTGAATACTACAACCTCCAGGGTGTACGCGTTCAGGGTCAGCCCGCCCCCGGCATCTACATCCGTCGTCAGGGTGCTACCGTATCCAAAGTCGTGATCCGCTAAACCACTGATCCTTTCATATCCCAAGCAGGCCGCCCCCGCGGCCTGCTTTTTTACACCCGCCCCAAAAAAGGGACGCGCGGACGTCCCGGACGCGCTGCCAACCCGACAAAAAGCCAATCCGACAAAAA
>CAMWNG010000028.1 GCA_947175575.1 uncultured Bacteroidales bacterium
TCTTCTCAATAAATGAGAAAGTAATTCTGGATATGCAGGCTGCCAATATCCAGACTAAGGAAGCCCGTGCCCTTGAAGAAAATACTTTCAGTGTCGGTAATGAACGACTGCTTAAAACCATCGCAATATACGGTGCAAATGCTTCAGGCAAGAGCAATATAATAAAAGCCATCAAAGTGGCTGTCGATATGATACTTGACTCCCACAATTATAATGAAGGTGATATTTTCGGTTTTAAGCCTTTCAAATTCGGTGATAAGAATGCTCCGAGTGAGTTCTACATACGTTTCATCATTGACGGCATCGAACATGAGTATTCATTTACCTGCACCCGTGACGAGATAATTACGGAAAGCCTGTACTACTATCCGAAAGGAAGGAGGGCGTTGATCTTCTCCCGTGACGAGCGTAAAGCCGGTGGTAAGAAAGAGAAATATGAGTTTACCACCGTGATACGCCGTCCTATGGATGTTGCGTCAAACACCTCACGAAAGACCCTGTTCATATCACGTGCAAGCCAGATGGACAGAGAAAAGGCGAAGGAAGTTTATCGATGGTTTAATGAGCAGTTGGTATTCAGTTACCGAGGCAAGACATCCTTTGCCATTGATCGCTTCCTCGGTGACAATAAGGAGGCAGTTCTACGTGTGTTGAAAGCCGCAGACAGTGATATAGTTGAGTTCACATATAAGGACGGTGAACTGACCACGTTTCACCGCCGTAATCCGTCGTTGCCTTTTGACTTCAACACCGAGGAGTCAGAGGGTACAAAAATCCTGTTCAAGATCATGCTGACGGTCATGGATGTGGTGCGTAACAATAAGGTGATGTTTCTCGACGAGGTGGAAACCAGTCTGCACACCCGTCTGGTGGAATATCTTATAAGCCTGTTCCATTCAAGCAAATCGGCGCAGCTGGTTTTCACAACCCATAATACCCACCTTCTTGATATGACACGCTTCCGCAAAGACCAGATTTTCTTTGTCAACAAGCGCGACGACAGTTCTTCCGACCTTTATTCACTGTTTGACTACAAGGATTTCCGGGAGAAGATGGATCTTGAGAAAGCATACCTTCAGGGACGTTTTGACGCAGTGCCATATATCAACGAATTTGAAAGTATCTGACTATGGCACGAAAAGCAAAACTACCTCGTGGGAAAAAGATGAACCCGACATTCTTTGTTTTCTGTGAAGGGAAAACAGAGGCGGCATACGTTGACTTGTTGCGCCGAAGTTTCAGAGTGCCGGTTGAGATTATAGCAAGGGTAAGCGACTCCAACATTTCACAACCGTACATCGACCGATGCAAACGTGACAGGTTTACCACACAGGATGATAAGACATTTCTGATGTTCGACCTTGATGTGCCGGGTATGCTGGAACATTTGAGAAAGATAAAGGATGCGATATTGCTTATTTCAAATCCCTGCATCGAATACTGGTTTGTCCTGCACTACAAGGATACCAAAAAGGAGCTGTCATCCGCTGAATGTCTTGCCTTGTTGAGAAGCATAGACGCAGATTATGCGAAGGGCACTTTCTCCACGGCAATGAAAAAGGGATTGATAGACTTGATTGAAGATGCAGCAAATAGGGCCAAAGCCAAAGAAGCTTACACAAATCCCTCATCAACGGTTCATCTATTGACCGATGAAATAACCAAATATAAGAATTGAGTTCTCTTGCCGCTACTTCCAACCGGATATCACCAAAGGGTCAGTAACGACTCTCTTTTTTATATCTTATCGCAATATATTACCAAATATTGCAATATATTCTGTTGCTATTTAGGTTGTTACAACTTCAAGTCAATGCTATGACGTCTTGCGGTTGTGTTTGTTTATTATCCAGTACAGTGAATTTATTGGATAAAATTGGGATCAATTTTAAGGGGGGGCTGGGATTAAATCCAATAGCTGACTGTAAGGTGAATTGGATTGAAATCTCTTATGTAGGTAGCGTGAGCCGCGACCGTACGCTCGGTGTTGTCGGCATGGAGCATATCAGCAAATGATATGTTCTAATATAATTTGGTTATCTCATTGATGCCGTTTGCTTGAAGTATCAATTCTATGGTTCATGATCTGTTCACTGTATTCTTTTGCCCATCCTATCAGACTTTCTAAATATGGAACCAAAGTCTTTCCTATTTCACTTAATGAATACTCCACTGTCGGAGGAACAGTATTGTAGGAATATCGTTCCACCAATCCGTCTGCAACAAGTGTGTTGAGCGTAGCACTCAACATACGGGCAGAAATGTCCGGTATCTCTTTTCTCAATTCATTGAAACGTGTCCCGGGTTTCAGTGTGAGTGTATAAATTACGAGTAATCCCCACTTCTCAGAGAAGCGGGCAAGAATGTTGCGTATAGGGCATTTCGGATCGAAAGCATCTACGAGTGACGTTCTCTTCATTTTTTTTGATTTTTTATTGCAAAACCATTTGAATTTGAGTAAAAGTAACATTCATGTTACTGCTATACAGTAAAAATAATAAAAACCATATCTCAAATTATATTGTTATATTTGCAAAGATAACAAAAAGTAACTAATTATAAAAACGAATAATTTATGAAAGATATTGTTCTTTTGGGAGCCACAGGTTATGTAGGCCGCGCCCTCCTGAACGAAGCCCTCGAAAGAGGTGAGAAAGTAACGGCAATTGTCCGAAACGCCGACAAACTGAAAGATGTCACCAACCCTAACCTTACGGTTGTCGAAGGAGACGTGACCGATCCTGCAGTAATCGTGAAATACTCAAAGGGCAAGGATGCCATCATAAGTGCCTATAATCCCGGCTGGGCCAATCCTAATCTATATGAGGATACATTGAAGAACTATCCGAAGATCCTCGAAGGCGCAAAGGAGTCGGCCGTACCTCGGCTGCTGATTGTAGGTGGAGCCGGCACGTTGTTCGTTAAACCGGGTCTACGACTTGTCGATACAGGCACCCTCCCCGAATCTTGGATTCCCGGGGTAAAGTCTTTGGGAGAATTCTATCTGAACACTCTCATGAAGGAAAACGATATTGATTGGATTTTCCTTTCGCCGGCGGCCAATCTCGGTAACCTCGAATATGGTAAGCGCACTGGCAAATATCGTGTCGGTAAAGATGATCTCCTCATTGATGAGAAGGGCGACAGTTTCATCTCGGTGGAAGATTACGCAGTTGCCATGATCGATGAACTTGAGAATCCGAAACATCATAAGGAACGTTTCACAGTAGCATACTGATTATGGAAAAGGCCTTTGATTTCCTGAGAGAAAACAAGGACGTTGCATTCGGGACGGTTGAGAACGACCGCCCCAATCTGCGCGTCTTTCAGGTAATGCTCATTAAAGGGCATACGCTGTACTTCGCCACATCTCCGCGCAAGGAAGTTTACCGTCAGCTTACTAAAAATCCCGCTGTTGAAATTCTTGGGATGAAGGGAAATATTTCAGTCAGAATGAGCGGTGATATAAAGTTTGATGTTCCCGTGGATATTCAGAAAGAGATTTACGATACGAATACTATTCTGTCAGACCTCTATCCGAGTTATGACGCAATGGTATATTGCAGTCTTGATGTAAAGGCAATAGATTATTACGATCTGACCTCACGTCCGCCACTGCTTGAACATTATGATCTATGAAAATAGACGACCGCCTGAATATACTGATTGATGGGCTGCGAAAAGAGAGTTACGAATACAAGCGGCTCCCCATTCCTGAAAATGTCACCGATAAGCGAAAGCTACTAAGGGCATTAATGAATATGCGTCTGCCTAAACCGATCGACGACGAGTGGATACGTCTTCAGGACCTTGAACTGCGTGAGCAACTGTTGGAAAAAGGAGGTGGGGTAGACATCTGTTCTTTGCCAAGAAAAGGGAGATATGCCCTCTGGCAAGGTGACATTACGCGGCTGAATGCCGATGCAATCGTAAATGCTGCTAACTCGCAGATGTTAGGCTGTTTTGTCCCTCTGCATGGATGTATCGACAATGCCATACATTCTGCTGCAGGAGTGCAGTTGAGACTCGCCTGCGATAGTCTTATGCGTAATAAAGGAGTTCCTGAACCAACAGGGAAGGCAGAGATAACACCCGCTTTCAATTTGCCATCCAAATATGTGATTCATACAGTCGGTCCGATTGTTTACACCCTTGAACCAACAATTAAAGATCGTCACTTACTCGCTTCATGCTATCGCAGTTGCATGGAATGTGCAGAGGCAAACGGCCTTGCATCCATAGCTTTCTGTTGCATATCTACAGGCGAGTTTCATTATCCCAACAAAGAGGCGGCACAAATCGCGGTAAGTACTGTAAAAAGCTATTTCGATACTCACCCTGACTCTACGATTACTACTGTGGTCTTCAATGTCTTCAAAGATATAGATTACGATATTTACAAGAAATTATTGTATAATGAATTTGAATGAGAGAATAGAACTTGCCCGGCTTAAAATAAAAGAGGCAGATGCAATACTCATTGGCGCCGGTGCGGGGTTATCGTCAGCCGCCGGAATTGATTATGCAGGCTCCGAGTTCAGGAAGGAATTTGCCGATTACATTCAGAAATATGGTTTCAGAGACCTCTATTCGTCCGGTTTCTATGAATTCCCGACAGAGGAGGAACGTTGGACCCGCTGGGCACGTCATATTCGTTTTACGCTTCTCAGCCGAGAGGGTATGCCGCTTTATAAAGACCTTTTGCAGTTAGTGGAAGGGAAAGACTTCTTCGTTATCACAACAAATGTAGATGAACAATTCCGTAAAGTCGGATTTCCCAAAGACCGTCTTTTTGAAGTGCAAGGGGATTACGGCAGGATGCAGTGCTCTGTAGCATGCCACGACAAGACTTATGATGATACTGCGGTAGTCAACAATATCAACGAGCATGCTCATGATATGACCGTTGACCGGAAGTATGTCCCCGTATGCCCCGTGTGCGGCGGAACAATGGATGTGAATCTGCGTATAAATCAATATTTCGTGGAAGACAAAAACTGGCACGAATCTGCAGAACGATATGAAAAGTTCGTAACCGAACATATCAACTCCAGGATTGTCTTGCTTGAACTGGGGGTAGGCATGAATACGCCGTCAATCATCAGATATCCTTTTGAACAGATAACCTATTCAAATAGGAAGTCAACCCTAATCCGCATGAATGATAGTTGGCCTCTTGGAGCGCGAGAGAATTCCGACAGAACTATTTCATTTGCAGAGGATATGAGCCTCATCATTGGAAAATTGCGATAAGTAACTCTTAAAAATTAGCTGATATGAATTTGAGTAGGATTGATGCGGGAATTTCTTCGTTGAGAGAAGGAGTGTAGCGAGCTACACGACTGAACGAAAGGGAGAAAGGCTCCATCAAGACAATCAAAGGCATATCAGCCCGAAGGGTTACAAAAAAAGCCATAATATAAACTAATTTTGAAGAGTTACTTAAGAGCAAATATCAATATCTATGGCATGCGTAATGCCATCCGAATACTCAATACATGGAATGGCAAGGGAATAACTACTCTGAAAGTATCCAACGAATGGAGGTAATAATGAACCTTGACTGCTATGATTATTCCGAAGGCTCTCCCCGGAATTGATATGGAAGAAAACGTCTATTCAAGCGGTCAGAGTGACATCAAGTTGGAAGCACCATAGAATATATATACTAAGCTCAACGAATCCGAACTAATTACCATTGAGAAAGTCTGCGCGTTATTCTCAAACAAGAGTGCCGGAGAAATATCTCAGACGAGCCATCTTGAAAAAGGTTGGATTGAGAACAAAGACAATCGCTCAGCTATCTCAACCGCTTTTGCCGTCTGCATCTCGGGGCCACCCCCCACACGGATGCGCCGCATAAAGATGGTGGAACCGGATGAAATGTAGCCTCACCTCTTTTGGGATGGGCGGCGGAGATAGCCGAGGGTTATGGCCTTGACGATGAGGTCGGCCACGTTTGAGGCGCGGAGTTTGGCGAAAAGTGATTTGCGGTGCGATTCCACGGTGTTGTCGCTCACGAACATGTCCGCGGCGATCTCACGGGTCGTCTTGCCTTCGGCGATATGGTCGAGGACCTCGAGTTCGCGTGATGACGGGTGTGCCGAACGGTCGTTGGCCATGTGAAGGGCCTTGTGTACAGTGTCGCAGAAATAGCGCCGGCCGGAAAGAATTTCCGCCATCGCGGTCAGTATCTCCTCTCCCGTACCGGATTTGTAGATTATGGCGTTGACATCGCGCGAAATTAGTTTCCGCAGCGTCCAGATTTCGTCGTGTATCGTACAGACGATTATTCGAGCATCGCGCGAGCGTGCGCGTATCGTATCAATGAGCTCCACACCGTCGATGTCGGGCAGTTCGAGGTCGATGATGTAGAAATCGAAAACATCCCCCGACTCGATTGCCTCCAGCAGGGCTGTGGCCGAGGCGAATCTCACCACCTGACCCACGCCACCGCCGGCGAGGACAGTGTTTATACCTTCGCGGATGAGGGCGTGGTCGTCCACGACGGCTGTGCGTATATGCGACAGGTCGGTCATGCGGTTTTCACGGTAAGCGACACCGATGAGCCTCCGCCCGGTGAGGTCTCAAGAGCCACATGGCCGTTGATGGAGGCGGCACGGCGTCGGATAGAGTCGATTCCGAGTCCCTTGCGGCTGCCGGATTTATATGTTCCGTTGTCCTTTATTTCGGCTGACAGAGTATTGCCGTCGAGCGACATTCTGACCATTATTTCTGTCGCACCGGAATGGCGCACGGCGTTGCCTACAGCTTCCTGAATTATGCGGTAGACCTCAAGGGCTATGTCATCGGGGACATCGTGCCAGTCGGCATCGGCCGCGGCCGATTCGTATTTGAACGAGATCGTCCCGGCGTTTGCCTCGGCCTGTTTGGCCACGAGGAACTTGACCACTTCGTCGAGTGTGGCGTAAGCGAATTCGGGGGGCATGAGTTCGTGAGAGATCCGGCGCACCGATTCGCGACAGGCGTCTAGCAGGCTGACGGCGTTTTCCGCCGAGCCGCCGTTGCTCACATTGCGGCGGATGGCCAGGAGATCGTTGCATACGCCGTCGTGCAGCTCGCGCGACATTCTCTGACGTTCGTTCTCGAGACCTTCGACATATTGCTGAGTGAGCTGACGGCCTATGTCGGCGCGCAAGTTGGCGAATTCGATCTCGCGCTGCATCCTGCGGCGGCGCTGGCGTCCGGCGTACACGATGAACACCACGATGGCTGCAAGCAGGAGTCCCACGGCTGCGAAGAGCCACATCAGCGTCCGGGCTCGCCGCGCTTCGCTCTGAGCCAGGGCGAGCTGGGTTTCTTTGGTCTCGTATTTCACGGTGAGTTCGCGCAGAGTCTCGCTCTTTTCCTGCTCCCACAGGCTGTCGCGCAGTTCGTTGCCTTTGAGGAGCGTGTTGTATGCGTCGCGATAGTCGCCTATGGCGGCCTGCGCCATGTGGAGATTGTTGTAACAGTCGAATTTCACGAACGGCAGATTGTCGATGCCGTCAAGAGCCAGAATCTTGTCGAACCACTGCACGGCTCCGGCATTGTCGCCGTTTTTCAGACAGATGGAACATTCGATCTGATAATAGGCCAGGAGGGTCATCATCGATTCGATTCGCGGCATCAGGGCCGCGCAGCGTTCGCGTTGAGAGTCAGCCTCGGCTTTGTCGCCCAGGCGGTCGGCTATCAGCATGGTGTAGGCGGCGGCGCGGAATGCGGCGTCGGCATTGTCCGTCTGCATGGCGTTGTCGTAGGCGAGTTTCTGAAAGCCGAGGGCTTTCTCCAGTTCGCCGCACCCCGTCAGCACGGATCCGGCCGCGCCGTAAATCATGCTTTTCAGCGCAGGATCGTCGCCGCGGGCTATCCATTCTCCTGAAAGTTCGGCATGTTTCACGGCGTCGTCCTTGTGCTGCATGTCAAGGTCCAGTACGGCGAGATTTATGTATAGCGAAGCGATCTGTTCGATGGCTTCGGCATCCGGATTGTCGCGGAATTGTTCCGAAGTGGCTATCGCGAGAGCGGCGTCATAGCTGGCAAGAGCCTCGTTCACCTTGCCGAGCGAACGCAGATACACGCCCTGATTGGCGTGTGTGCCGATGATCAGGGTTGGGTCGCCCAGTTCATGAGACAGTTCGATGGCGCGAGCTCCGACTAAAGCTGCCGAATCGGTGCGACCGGCGCCATGCAGGCTGTCTGTCACTTCCATGAGGTGTTCGATTTCGTCGCGGGTGTCGGCTGCCGCATAGCCAACTGAACTTAAGAGCAAGAACAAAGCGGAAAGGATGTATTTCATGAGACGAAAAATTGGGGATTTAAGGCTGTTACTACTGCAAAATTACTAATTTTTTTGAATAATGACAAGGCACAACCGGGACGGTTGTGGCTGCCAATCCGACAAAAAGAGACGCGCGCACGTCCCGGGCGCGCCTGCCAACCCGACAAAACCCCATCCGGCGCGGCCGCCGCAGCCGGGACGTCCGCGGATCCCTGGCGCCGCATCACCGTACGCAGTGGGCGCAAAAATATTGCGCACCCAACCAACAAAATCAATCCCAAAGACACCCCCGCCGGGATGTCCGCGGCATCCTTCTACCAAAAAAGCGAGGCGCACTTCCAGAACGCCCCGCTTTCCTTATTTTGATTAAATCCTAAGGTGCACCGTTTACAATCGACACAGTGTACTTCTTATTATTGTCGTTATCTTGGTGTCCGTCAATCTTAATAGTTACACTATAGTCTGTAAAATTCGATGGTGATAGTTCAAAATCAAAAGTAGATTTTGAATCATCCCATGTACTAACACCGGGGTTCTTTATTAAGAACTTTCCATAAGTAAAGTTAGCTCCAAGTTCCACATAGTTATATACTACTCCATTAATAGTCTTACGGGTACTTACGCTTTGGCTCGTGACATTACCATCTCCATTATATGAGGCAACATAGAATGTATCCATATTCATACCGTCCTTTACGCGCGCCCAATATACTGTATATTGAGATTCATCGCGTTCGATTGTAAGTGTCATTGCCACCGGATCGAGTATGAATTTATATTTACCTGCCGGGAGATTAGCCCAATTAGTACCTGTCACACCCTGACCTTCAACCACTACATTCAGCGGTTTATCGTATTCAACGGTAGACGATGTTCCATATAACCAACCATTCTCCGTCTCAGTACCTTTGGTATAACGCTGTATACCAAACGATCCATTAGCCGTTGTGGTCGTTTCAAGCACATACTTTCCGTCCTCTTTGGTCATTTTATTTGAGAATGACCAATTCGAATCGCCCCATATACTACCCTTGATCTTATAGTCATAATCCGTTACCGGGGCTGTCTGTTTCGTTACGGTTATGGTTTTGGCGGAGGGATCGAGGACGAAGTCGTAAGTGCCGGTGGTCGGGATGATCCAAGTTTCCTTAGTCGCAGATTCAACCATGGACATCGGACGGCCGTTGTCGATGTTACGGCTCGAAATATTGGTATAATATGATTTGACAACAGCTCCGGTCGTTTTATCCTTAGCCTGCACGAAGAATGTGCTATTAGTCGATGTTGTTGTCTTAGAGAGCGTCCATAGTCTGTCAGAGCCTTGGGTCATGTCTTGCGAACCGCCGGTAGAGAAGCTGATAGCCCATTTGTATTCCGGTTCGGGTTCGGGCGTGATCTGGCTGTAGATATCCTGGTCGCCCGCGTCGACGCAAGTAATCGAGTTGTTGTTACCGTTAGTGAGGTAGAGCACGGTTTCGCCGTCTTTATATCGCTGGTAAAGTTCTTTAAACTCACCGGTTTTATCATTTCCGGCTGCACTTGTGGCAAACATGATGCCTGAAGCTTCTTTCGTAGGAGTTCCAAGTTCTACGCGGTAGAGATGGCCTTTACCATCCACCTTGGACATCTTTTTCAAAGATCCCCAAGAGGTGGTACCGTCAGAAAGATCCCAAGCATGGTAATATACATCGCTCCAGTTATTTTTGTCTTCGAAATATATCACCATCTTACCGCTGACTGTATTATCGTTATCGTTGTTTACACCGGTAGCGTTAACACAATTCTTATCAACCCACACAAGGCGCAGGGGCATATAGCGCCATACGCTCTCGGCCGTAGGCTCATTGCCGTTGGAACCGCGGGCGATACGGATGTTGGAGAACCTTTTTTCAGGATCTGTCGACTTCATATCGTCATAATAGCGGTACCAATATCCGTATTCGGGTGAGGATACAGACATACCCTGTGTACCGCCCAGATAGGTGCGGCTCCAGAACATGGCATGCATCTGGCTCTTGAATTCCTCGCCTTCATAGTAACCTGACTTTGAGAAATAGACAGTACCGTCGGATACACGACCGGAGGATACCGTGGCGCTGCATACTGTTCCGGTTTGGATGTTCCAGGAGAGGATATCGGCCTCTGTACCGGGGACGAATCGTCCGTTATCAGGTGTCTGGGCAGTCAGGTGCAGGGAGTGTGTGACCGTCTCCTTATCCTGATTGGTGGCAGCGTCCCTGTTGCCGGACCGATGGTTGTTGGCCTTAAAATAGCCGCCGATGGCCGCAGTGTTGTTCTTATAATCGGATGCGCCGGGAGCGTAGGCCTGATTTGAGGCCGCGCCGAGGTCGCGGTCGAGCACATAGCAGTTGCCTATCTTCACCACATCGTAGTAGAACCATCCCGAACGGCGTTCGGCCGACACCTGATCGTCCGTTTCTTCGAGATAATGGATGACACCGGTGCGGAAGAGGTCGTAGTCGACATTCAGGGTCTGACCGTCCACGGTTATGGGTATGCGGAGACGTCCGGTAGCGCTCTTGATCGCAGTCGGATTCTTGATCGTGACCTTGTAATCGCTTGCCGTCTTGGTGAGGGTGAAACTCTCGGATCCTGACACCAGCGAGGCACCGTTCGGCACATCGTTGGCCATCACCGGTATCGTATAGGTCACATTATCGTAGAGAGGAACGACCGGGAAGTGGAGGCCGATGCGGTTTGAGCCGCGGTTGGCCGCACGGCTGATGCCCTGTACCGGTTCGGTAACTACGCCGTCGGTCACATTGCCGTCGGAGTCGTACACCACTCCTTCGAGCCAGGAAAAATAGTCATTTGTTGAGAAAGGTTGGCCGGCCTTGGTCATACCTTCGACTGTCACCTTGCGGCGACGGGAATAGGGACAGCCCTCCTGGGTGATGGTGATGTCGCGCGAGAGTTTGCCGGCACGCACCTTTATCCACGAATAGCGGCGCTGCGGACTGGTGTTTGGCGCCAGCGGCACCGAGATATGGAATTTCGAGGCCTTGACACCGGGGTCGTTGGTTTCGGAAACCATCTCGTCCGTAATTTTATCGAGCTGCACCCAGTCCGGGTCGTCTGTCTCGAGCACGAGACGGTCGCTCCATGTGGGATGCTGCACCAGCCCGGGATAGGATGTGGCGATGTCGATTTCGGCGTTTGCGGAGTATGCTGCCACAACATCGGCACCTACACCGAGGTAGTAGTCGGATGTGGCTTCGATGTCGGTGATTTCAGGCACCTTGTCTGTCACGAGGATTGTGGCGCGGTTGTCGGGCAGGGCGGTTTTGGCCTGTTCGAGTTCGGGCCAGCCTTGCGAGCGCACTTCGTCGATCGTGATTTTATAGTGGTGATGGCGCAGTATGGGAAGATAGGGTCCGTAGGAGAAATCGTTCTCCACTTCCGAGAATCCGTTCTGTTTTTCGGAGCGTATGCGAATCGCGCCCACATACCAGCCTTCGATCGATGTGCCGTTGGCATCTGTATATCGCGCCTTGAAGATTATGCGTATGAAGTTGTGGTCGGCATCCGAAGCAGAGGCGTCCGGATTAGCGACGGTCTCGTAGATATCGGTCATTTCGAACGACTTCTTACCCGAAGGCCAGGTGTGGAGCACCACATTGTCGGTGAACTCGTAGTCTGAGGCAGCAAGCACCGGGGCTTTATCGCTGAGCATTCCGTTTGCATCCGTCGCATCGATTGACACAGGCGAGATAGTGCCTTTCTTGGCCAGACCATAGACACCCACCTGCGAAATCTCGATATTGCTCGCAGCGCATTCCACCGTGATTTTGGCAGTGTTGCGGATAAGGGGAATCGAGGGATTGGTCACAGCCGCATCAATGTTCGCCTTGCCCCAGAAAACCGGAGCGTTGCCCTGCGCGCCGGAAGTCCACACCTCGGACATGTCGTCTTTTCCATCGGCCACACATTTGTTGTCCGCCCCTAAAGGAGCGTTGACCACGATCTGCATGGTTTTGGCATCCGGATCGAGCGGAGTTGTCACCGTGATGATATTGCTTTTGACCTCAAAACCCGTAGAGATCGGTATATTCTTGATGAGATCTCCGTTCGCCTTGAACAGAAGTACGTTGATGCGTTCCACCTCGAAGTCGCTGTCGTCGCCGTCGCGGCTGTCGCCGAGTTTGACGAGCAGCGGATCGGGAATCACGAGCGCCATCTTGAGTTCGTCGGGCACATTGCCTTCCCATTCGCCGGAGGGGAAGAAGGGTTCATCGCTGCATGCCGTAAGGGTCATCAGGCATGCGAGCAGCGAATATTTTATGCGGTTCAGAAGTTTCATTCCAAGTAAGAGTGTCTATATTGGGTAGCGGTTCTATCCGGTAGCGACCGCGGAAGTTCGATTTATCAGTTTATTGAGGTGTTTGAGTCCAACGGCGGGCAGCAGTAGATTTATAATAACCTGTTTTCCATGAATTACCGTTCATCATGGTTGTTCCTGATTGAACAGTCTGTCCCGCAAGTGCATCTCCGAGATTATGCACATTCCAATTATCATAATCTACAACCACTTCCTGTGCAGATGTTCCATTAAGGACTCGATAATCTGAACTCCACGCCATGTTATTACTATATATTTTGACACCATTACTCTTGGCATCGTCAACTTCATAACTCTGTGTGAAGTCATATCGGTAATATTGTATTGATCCACATTTTTCAGCTTTGACCATATCGCCTCCGCCATATTCATTCCCACCCTTTATCCTGATGTGAGGATTGTGCCAATTATTATCCGCATTGTCAGGTACACCGAAGTAGAAGCTTAATAGAACACCTGTGGGCGGGACTGGTTTAGCGATCTGTGTTGAGCTGGTTATCAATAATATATTCTTATCATATTCTCCACGTGGAGCCTTAAACTTAATGGTGTACTTATAGGGATATCCGCTCACACCCGATGAGGATGTTGATGTGAGGAAATCGCCATGGATATTGGGAGTACCTCCACCATCATAACAACCAAAATCATTGCGCCAGCCGGTCATTGCCACATTACTGTACACTGTATATGTCACATCCTCAATAACAGGTTTATCATCATATACATTGTAAACCGGGTCGCGGGTGGGATCGAAAAGCACCCACGATTCACCGTCGTTATAGTCGCCCAAGGGTATACCGGGTTCGTTCTCGAAATTGACACGGTGGCGACTGTCCGCACTATGGAATATGAGCAGTGTGGCACCCGGAATCGGTCCGTTTCCGTATTTGTCATATAACGTCGTACCCGGCTTGGTGAGATCTGTTTGCTTGCTGGTATCGTAATCTCCTTTACAACGCTTAGGAAGGTCATAATAATACCATCCGGGGTTGTAGGTATCGCCAGTCATATAATTGGTCTTTTCTCCCAGATCTGCGTTGGTGTCAGAATTATAATAATGGAACTTCGAACCGCTATCCCAGTAAGTGTATCGCCACACTGGCTGATCATTTGGAGTCTCGCCATATTGGGTATAGGCATATAACGCATGAGCTTCATCGCTCGGCGTATTCTTTTTACGGTTGGTCGAGTCCCAATAATCAATCCAGTTGTTGTTGGTAGTACCTGTACCGTTAGATTCGGCCGGGACAGATCCGAATTTGTCTGCATCAGTAGCCTGATAGTCATTGATAGCGCGGAAATATACGCGATAGACGTTGGATGTGGCCATCAGTTCCACAGAGAGGTAGATGTCTTCCACGTCGGGGTCGTCGGAGTGTACCTTGAAGGTGTGCACCACTGTGGTGGACGAGGGATGCGCACCGGTGATTTTTATGACGCCGGAAGCATTGTCGGAGCTATCAGAGAACGACATGGTGAAATAAGAGTCGCCCACCTGATGCACCTTTGCGGCTGGAACTCTGGAGGAATTGACCGTAAGCTTCCAGCTTTCGTTACCGTCGACCGTGGAGGTGATGGTGAAACCGCCGGTGTTCGTGCGGTATTCGAAGATGTGGTCGCTCTCGACGGTGCCGTCGCCATCCTGAATCTTCATCGACTCGGGTGTTACCTCGAGGAACGAAGAGAGGTCATAATTTACAGTGATGGCCTTTTTGATATTGCCGGCTATGATGTAGCATGTGGTGGTGCCTTTCAGTTTGTTTTTGGCACGCAGGTCAGCGATGCTCACGCGCGAATTGGGCCGGATCACGAGCTTGCGCACTGACGCCACACTCGAGGGAGCCAGCTCGAAAATGTTTCTGCCATTGATTTTGTCGCCTTCATCACAGTCGAATCCGAGCGCGCCGCGGCCGTCGGTCTCGTAGGTGAGCTCGCCGTTCTCTTCGGAAGTGACGGTGACTTCTGTGGCCGAAAGGGTAAGGTAGGTGTGCACGAAGTCGGCGTTAACGGTCATGTTCACCCATTCCACTTCCTTGCAGGTCCACACCATGCCGTTGGCGCCGGTATTCACGATAGTGCCGACGAAGTCGTAGCAGTAGCCGCGGTGGAGATGCTTGAACCCGTCGGGGTTCTCGATGCCGATGGTGTGCTGATGCTCGCAGCCCATCTCGGAGCCGTTGAGCTGTGAGTTCATGTGGAGCTGAAGCTGATTGTCGGCGTTGTCGACATAGCGTTCGGGAACGTATGCCACACCTTGATAGACCCAGCGTGTGTCCTTGCCGATGGCATCGGCGGAGATTTTCGAGGTCTCGTCGTCGACGGTGACCATATAGTCGTCGCTGACGTTTTTCTTCGATTCGTCGACGGTGAAGGCGGTGTAGATGGCACCGGTGTTGGTGATGGTGCGGTCGAACGACTTGCCTTCGCCCTCGTGGTTGGCCGCGGAATTGTACACCGCCGAGAGGGTGTTGGAGACATTGCGGAGGGTAAGCGCGATGGGCTTCAGGAAGCTTTCGCCGAAGTTTTGGGCTGTGGTTTCGTTGGCCTTGTCGAACACGATGCTGTATCGGATCTTCGCGCAGGCATACTGCAGGGCAGCCGACATCGAGATTGGGGCTGTGGCGTCGGGTTCTATCTTGATAAGGCCTTTCGATTCATAGACCATGGGGAGGTTTCCGGCTCTGAGATGCGCAGACTGTGCCGTGTAGGTCACAGTGTAGTTGCGCAACTGGCTCTCGTTGGCGAAGGAGCGTACGCCCTCGCCGAAGTTGGCAAGGAGATACATCTTGTATTCCACGCCTTTTTCGAGTCCTTTGACCTCGTAGCGCATGCTGTTCTGTCCGCCCTTGATTTCGTCGGGGGAGGGACAGTAGAGATTGGTGTTGACAGCGGGCGCCTTGCTGCCTGACGCGCTGTAAGGGAAGATATATAGCTGGAGGGAGTTGATCTGAAGCTCATTGACTTTGGGCGCTACCGTGGGGTCGGAGATGTCGGGGGTGTTGTTGTCCGTTTCGCCGGCACGGGAGTCGATGACAGCCACATTGTCGCCCTGCGGGATGGCGAGGGTGATGACGAGCTGTGCGTCGGAATCTTCGGTGACCGTCGGGACCTCCGGCGCGTCAAGCACATCGGAGCAGCCCCATAGCAAGGCGGCGACGACGAACGGCAGCAGTCGTGGCGCTTTTCTTGATATGTAGTCGGTGAGTATCATGGATGATATCGTATGATTGGCTATTTTATATGTTTGTCTTTTTTATCAGAGAGTTACGTTCTGGATTCGTTTCGACCAGTTGAGCATGTAGATGTGGACGTCGACATAGACCCATTCGGAGGTCTGACTGTCGATGGCCACGGTGCAGTTGAAGTCGTAGGCGCGGTCGAGGTATTCCTGCTCGGACCATCCGCGGCCGTAGGCGTCGCGGCCCTGGGCCAGATAGGATGTGAGGTCGATGGCGGTGACATCGCCGGTGGATTTGTCGCGTATGCAGAGCATGTCGCGGGTCGAGGCAGATGAGTTGTACACCAGGCGCGAGGTGGAAAAGTCGGCGGCGATGCAGTCCGCGCCTGACTGTGTGGTGCCGGGCAGGACGCTGTGCGGGGTGTAGGTGAGGGGCAGTGCACCGTCGGTGGGTCGGGCCGTCAGGTCGAGCTGATGGCGGCCGTCGGCCGTGCCGATCCAGAGGTCGTAATCGTCGGGCGAGATGGTCTCGGCGCGGGAGGCGCGGCTGTCGGCGCGCACCACATCGACATGTATGTTGTTACATACGCGCTGCAGGGGCACTGTGGCCGTAACCACGATGTCTTCGGGCTGAGGATCGCCCTCGGCGGGAGTCTCGGGCACGGGGAGCACGAGGGTCTGCGGCTCGCGGGTGAGCCAGAGGTGTTCGAGGGGCAGACCGTCATGGTCAACGGTGCCTTCGACGTGGTCGAGCGAGTAGGTGATGGCCGATGCGGCTGTGCCGGGCGCGCAGGCCGAGCGGCGGAATTTGGCGCCGGCGCCTGCCATGGCGGCCTCGTAGCCGTCGGCGTTCTCGCGGGCCGAGGCGTAGAGCAGATATGTGCCTGCGGGGAGTTCGAGGGGCATCGACCATCCTTCGGAGTGGATGTCGTGGGCCGAAGCGGTGTGTTCGACGGTGCGGATGAGTCGGCCGTCGGTGTCGCAGACATAGAGTGTCACGGAGCCGATATGGTCGTGGAACAGATCGGTGCCCTCGGTGTTATAGTCGTAAGTGAAATTCACGGCCGCGCAGACCTCGGGCGCCACGGCGCAGTCGGGGAGGTCGTCGTGCATGAGCGAGCATGAGCCGAGGAGGAGGGCCGCCGCGACGGGGACCATCTTCAGGAGCTTTGCCGGTATTTCAGAGAAGTATTTCATTGATATATATGGGTGCGATGATTGATTTCGATTGAGGTGGATTCCGCACAGTCGGGGAATCGGAGAGGTGAGAGGTGCGGCCGGAGCCGCGGGGTTTGTGTGGAGAGAGATGATGATTGGAGTGTCGACGGCAACAACCGGGACGGTTATTGATCCGCGTCAGTTGAGAATTGGAATTTGAGAAAGCCGGCGGGTTCGGCAGGGCTTCCCCCGCCGGCTTTTTATCGAATTGATTAGAATATTCTCTGAAGATTAGAGATTTGCAGTCTGTGAGTGTTTAGCCCAGTTCAACATGAAGATATCAAAGTTGATTGCCTGGAGACCATCATCCTTATCATCGGGATCATCGGTGGGGGTGGGAATTACAGGTTCACCAATCTTACCTACTGAGTTAACAGTGATTTCATACCAGTTGTTACGGAGTATGCCATATCGACCGAGATGATCGATTGTATATGCCTCACCTTTCTGGAAGTCGGGAGCTGCAGCGACAGCTGTACCCTCTTCAGGCTTACCATCGGTTGAGAGGAAATGACGAAGCAGAACTGTATAATAGCAAACACCACCAATATATACAGCTATATCCTCAGCAGTTCCCGATGAGAGACCAAGTTGAACCGCGAGCTGAGCATATTCTTGTGTAGTGAACTCGGTGGCACCTTTTTTAACTTCTACTACATCAGCAATAGCTTTGTTGCCGCTACTAAGATCATCTTTCAAAGATACTGTAGCATCGCCTGCTATAATAATATCAGCTTTTGTCTTGACGGCTGCCAGGAATTCGGTTTCATCCAGAGCCGTACCTAACTTACCGAATTTGAAGATAGTAGCGGCTTTTTCATTACCATTCTTAATAAAGTTAGCGCGTATAACAACTCGAGTGGTTCGATTCTGGATTTGATATGCATAATCCATTGTGTTTTCCTTCACATACTTGCATGCAGGCCATGAACCCTCAGTTACATCAGCTATATAAGTAAATGCTGCTTTGCGATCGGCTTCTTCTTTCAGTTCAGTAGAATAGTTGGGACTTTTTGCCCAGCTGCAACGAGCAAAACCGGAGAAACTGGAAGCTGCCTTTGTGTTCATGTAAGGTTTGCTAAGGTCAAGACCGTTGACATTTTGAATCGGGAAAGCATTTTTAGCAACAATATCCACATCCCAACCATCGAGAACAATCTTACCTGCATCATCACCGGTAAGAGTGAAAGTTTTGTCGTCCTCACTTGAAACGACTGAAATCTTAGCAGCCACACGGTTTACATAGAATGTCGCAGCGGGTTTGCTACTGTCAAGTTCATCAAGACTTTTGACAATCTTATTTTGGGGAATGTTAACTAATGTGGCAGTCGAAGAAGAACTTGTTGTACCTGTGTACTTAGGCGCAGATACCATTGTCATATAGGTGGAAGAACCTACTTTTGTTGTAAAGGTAATATTCTGTGCAGTTGTAGCCCAATCTGAGAATTTCTGACCGGGCTGAGGATTTTCACCTGTTACAGGAGCGGTGGGCCATTTATAACCAGATGGGGCATTAAGTACGATTACACCTGAATAAGTAGCGCCTGCTTCCAAAGTACCCGCGGGAATCTGAAGCGCAACTTTAGTCTGACGACTAATATCTTTATGCTCTGTTTCAGCTTCCCAAGAAGAACCGATAGCCAGACGGCGAACGAATGTAGCATCACCTTCACCGGTCGCAGCATTTTTGAAGAGGAGGAGTGAACCGTTAAGAACTTTGTATTCTGCGGGATCAGAATCATCTTCATCTGCGGGTTCGGCCGCACGACCAGTCTGTGACGGCATTTCGAAACCTATGAGCACATAGGAATCATTCGCGGCTATCTCGGCTGAGACAGCGTCTTGGGGAACCGACAGCGGTTCGTCCTGCGAACAGGATGCCATGAGGGCGGCAACGCCTGCAAGCATCAGAAATTTTTGAAATTTCATAATTGGTTGGTTTTAATTTGGTTAATTATTTTTTTGTGTGTTTGATTTTGTTGTTCGTTTGATTGGTTATGTTCTTGTGTTTTCGATGTTAAGGGATTTAAGGGTTTATTATGAGAGGTTTCTTGATTACGGGGAACGGGTGTCAGCGGTTCTGACGGGCAAGAACGCGGGCGCGGGCGAGCAGCTCGAGATTACGGGCGGCTTCGGGCACTCCGGCCTGGAGAGCCTCGGTGAGCAGCAGTTCGGCGAGGTCAAGGTCGCCGCACTGCAGGGCGAGGACACCGCGGGCCTGAACGGCTTCGGGCGACTGGCCAGCATGGCGCAGATAGGAGTCGGCGGCGTCGAGGTCGCCGGCGGTGAGGGCTGCGTTTGCAGCGTTAAGATTGGCGATCTCTGAGTCAGGATAAGTGGCTGCGGCGATGGTCATGGCCTCATAGAATTCGGGGGAGGCGGGGTCATAGGTCTTGGCCACGAGGAACATCTCTTCGAGGGATACGTTCCGGGGGTTGACTTTCATGATCTCGGCGGTCTCTTCTACGGTATAGGGCCGCACGACGTATTTCACGACATAGTCTGACCGGCGTAGCGAGGGATACATCGACGATAGCATCACGGCGTAGTCTTCGGGATAGAGCGAGCGCAGGCGGGAGTCCTTCACGTCGGGGTCGAGGTCGGAGTCGATGAGGGCGAGGATGGCTTCCTTGTCCTGCAGAGCCGAGGCCTCGACGAGGCGGCGCAGACCGTCCCAGTCTTCTGGAGTGGAGTCGGAGGTGAATATGCTGTTGTCGAGGGTGTAGAGCGAGCGCACATAGTCCTTGAGCGAGGCGGCACGGCCGGCGGCGAGGCGTGTGTTGAGCGAATACGAACCCTCGGGCGATGCGAAGCCGTGGATATTTATCTCGGAGATGGTGACGGTGGGATCGTCCTTCACCACGTCGATGGTCTCGGTGATGCGGCGGATCTCGGCGGCGTTGTTGCGGTAGTCGGGCAGGATGTTGGTCTTTGACACTACGAACTCGACGTAGGCGGAGCCTTCGAGGGCGCGGGACTTGGTGGTTTCCTTGGCGGGTGTGATGTAGGTCATCTCGAAGGTCTCGGTGAGGGGAGTGTTGTCAAACTCGCCAACGAGGATGCTGTTCTGGTCGCGGAGACGGCCGCAGCCGCAGAGATCTTCGGCCACGGTGACCTGCGAGAGGTCCATCCAGGGCAGATAGGGGAAGTCATAGGCCACGTTGACGGCCTGATAGGTGCCGTTGAAGCGGCGGTAGACCCCTGTGGCGGCCTTGCGGCGCCCGGGTTCGCGCTCCCATTTGAGCTGAGCGTTGCGGCCGTTGAGCACCACGGGGTCCATGACCACGGAGTCTGTCGCGCCCGCAAGCACTGGGGTATATATCACCTGCTCGTCGGAACCGAGGGTCACG
This sequence comes from uncultured Bacteroidales bacterium, assembly GCA_947175575.1. GTDB lineage: Bacteria > Bacteroidota > Bacteroidia > Bacteroidales > Muribaculaceae > CAG-873. The sequence goes on from CAMWNG010000028.1 coordinate 20,391, forward strand.
CCGGAGAGGTCGAGGTTGAAGCTGAGATGGAGGTTGTCGCCACTGCGGTAGATCTCGAGATCCAGCACCTTGAGGTCGGGAAGGGTGGTGGCGGCCTGGCGGGCGGCTGCGGGTGTCACGGCTGCGAGTGCAGCGAACAGTATGGCTATCGTGTATGAGTTTTTCATCGGAATCGGAGGATTATCGGCTCAGAACATATACATAAAGCTGACAGCGGCGTTGGTAGGGCCGACATAGTGTAGGGTGCGGCGGTCGATCACGCGTTTGCATCGGCCGTAGAACTTAAGCTCCGAGTAGGCGTAGCCCACGCTCAGGGAGGCTTCGAGGTTCCAGTGCTTTGAGAGCATCCACTGGTAGCCGTAGGTTATGCCGCCGCCGGCGTACCATCCCTCGGCATGGCGGCCTTTGTTGGCCTCTGATGCGAGATCGGGCCAGCCTTTCTGCTGCGAGGCGGGGTCGGCTTCGGTGACAGGAGTCAGGGAGCTTTTGACGATGAGGGCCTTGAGGGGGAAGTTGACGTTCTTGGCGTTATACTCGCCGCCGAGGGCATGCACGCCTATGAAATGTCCGGAGAAGCGTTCGCAGAACCAGTAGCGGTATTCGGGCATGGCGTTCCAGAGGTGGAAATGGCGTTCATCACTGAAATCCCAGGGGTTGAGAGCACCGGCGACGCTGATTGTCGACTGACGGCCCACGCTGAATTCCACACCAAGGTTAGGGGTCGTTGTGGCCCATCCCACGAGGTTGGATTTGATACCGACATGCTGCGCATGCGCGGTGGCGGCTGCCATTATCAGCATTATGATCGCTATCCATAGACTACGTTTCATAGCTGTACGGTAGTAGATTTAGAGTCAGGAAAATTGGTTAAAGGTTATGAAAGGCCACGGAGTATGAGCCGGGCTTAGGTTGCAGATTAACGTGCTGCCGTATGATTTAATATAAACTTATTAGACTTAAGGTTTAAGGTGTGAACAGAACGAGGGCGGCTACGCACATCCGCCGTTTGTCAGAAGCTCACACATAGATCGGCGCAAAATTACACAAAAGTTTTTAATCGTGCAAGAGTGAATGTTAAATAACAATTGTTAATTTCTTTTTGTACAAACATTTGTCCACAAATGCGAAAAATGAGACTGCCGAGGGCTTTGTCGGGCAGGCGGCGCGTCGCAGACCGTCGTGGTCCGCGGGGGAGACAACCCCTAATATCGTGAATCATCTTTGAAGCAACCACTTCCATGCCGGCATCACACGAATAATTTGATTATCTGACAAGGTGATTTCTGCTTCTTCATCGGCAGTAATAATCAACAAGGATGTACAGCCTGTGGCTTCAGATGCTTCGATTAGGCCGTTTATTTCTCTTTTACGCACATTGTCGTCATTGAGACTCCAGGTTACCTGTATTAATTCTATTATCACAGAACCTCGTTGCACAATAAAATCACACTCACCCTTTCCGCTATAGTAATATATTGCATCGAATGGCTTCCGAGTCCGATAAAGTTGCAACATAACGGTGTTCTCAAGTTTTTTACCAGAATCATCGCTTTGCGGCAATAATACGGCATCCCACAAACCATTGTCGATACAGTAGAATTTTGGTTGCGAACTCTCTGCCTTCTGTAAAGATCTGCTATAGTTGGATATTCGCAAAAACATAAAAATCTCGCACGCATGGGTTCCCCACTGGTACAGATCGTCTTTGCTAACTTTAAGATTACGTGATTTTATATCGCCGTGTATGGCTCTGATTGAGGTCGGCTTTGAAATATTAGCCATCACACGTTTTAAAAAATACCGCAACACTTCTATATTGCTTATACCGTAATGCTCGGCCAAATCCTTAAGTAACATAGTGTCGAAATAGGATTGCAGTATTTTTGTTTTCAGAATGGGATTTTCTGTTAGTGTCACTTCCGGGAATCCTCCTTCGTTATTATATGCTATAAAGGCATTTCGCACCTTTGCCAGATCTTTTTCTAACCAGCTATCGCACTCAATGCCCTTGAATACGCAGTACTCCCTGAAAGAAAGCGGCATAGTCTCCTCTTCGACAGGCCATCCTCTCAGAGCTGACTTCAACTCGGTGCTGAGCATTGAGACATTGCTTCCGCTTATATAAATTTTTTTTGTGTAATGCTTGAAAAGCCGTAATATGAAATATTCCCACCCTTCAATCAATTGAATTTCATCAAAAAACATATAGACTGAGGCCATATCAATTTCAGGGAACATTTCGCGGTATGATTGAATTATACCGTCAAGATCATCGGAGGTCATTCTAACCAGACGTTCGTCATCAAAGCCGATCCATAATATGCGTCGAACGTCTGTACCGCGGGCAAGCAAGTGGTTTACCACAATCTCCATTTTGGATGATTTTCCACAACGTCTTACTCCCGGAATAGTTATTATTTTTTCTATATCTAACGGAAGCGGGTTTTCTCTTGGATATAGCTCCGTAGGAAATTCGGCCTGACGCATGGCTATCAGTGATTTAAAGTATTGCTTATTCATAATGTCCTAAATTTGGGGACAAAGTTAGTAAAAATATCCTGAATTTTAGGACACTCTATCAAAATTTATTTATTTATCGAAACTAAGAGCTACCTTCCGGGGTCTTCTTTCGGACGCGGCGGGCGCGCCGGAGGGGTCGGGACGGATTGGCGGGCGCAGCGGGGGGCGTCTGCGCGTCCCTTTTTTGTCGGGTTGGCAGGCGTGTCGGCTTATTTTTTCGGGGGGTAATAGTATTATTTTAATTATTTAAGGATTTTTTTGTGGGTTCAGATTTCGGTTTCTAAAAAATATTTTATAACTTTGTAAATGGATAATTGTGAACTGTCTGATCGGGCTAAGAGATCAGAAACTGAACCAATCCACAAATTATTTATTGACAGCTAAATACAATACCAATCAGAATTAGTTGCAAAATGAAATATAATCCATTTCAAATAACTGTGCTCATTATTTGCTGCATGTTGTGTTTCACTTCGTGCGGCTCAGCCTCCGTTTATGAGCCGGAGGCTGACGAGGGTGTCGAAATGTCGTTTGACGTTGTATCCGAATCGCGTGCGATGACCACCATTATTGACGAATTTTCGGTTTATGGCGACATGAAATTCCCAACAGACGTTGTCGATCCCATCGTAATTTTCAACAAAACTTCAGTTGTTAATCGCGACGGAGTCTGGTGTTATGACGGTACTCAATATTGGTTTCCGAAACATGAGCATTCTTTTGTCGCAGTAAGTCCGTCATCAGCGCTCGACGAGGAAGCCACATCACAGTATTCCGGTTCCAAACTTTCATTCGCTTACACGATGCCGACATATTCAGACAAAGAAATGAATGGCACTCAAGACAAAAGCGATATTGTTGACATCGTAGCAGCAACCCATCGTCGGCTATATCGCGATGGCGATAAGGCAGGTGCAATATCGTTAAGATTCGGTCATTTGTTGTCTATGATTAATTTCGCTCCCAAGCTTGACGACCAAAGCTTAAAGGACAATGATTATATACAGTTTCAAAAATTAGAAATCTCAGGATTAAAGAAAAAGGCTCAAATCGAGGTCACACCGGCTCCGCTATTGGGGAATCCGCAGACCGACGACTTCATGATAGAATTTACCGGGCATGAAGGCAACGATAAATTGACCATTGTCTTCAATGACCCTAAAATCGTTTATAACGGTAAAAGAATCAACCTCTTTGCAGATAACGACGCCATCATAATGCTCCCACAGCTATTTGATGTTTCATCTGAAGCTACAGTCAGATTCACATATTCATTTAAGGATGACCCCGAGACACAGTTAGAGGGTACTATTTCTCTCAGCGGGCAGGAATGGAAGTCTGCAAACGTATATACCTACAATTTTACAATGGATAAGATCGGCCTGAATTTAGAAAAGGCAATCATAAATGAATGGGATTCAAAGACTATACCCACTATTGGTTGGAAAGTTGAGTAATCGCGAGCAAATATCCATCCTATATAACCGTCCAAATTACAATAATAGAAGATGAACAATTACAATATATATATATTGCGTACACTTCCGGTGCTGTTGCTTTTTGCCTTAGTCGCCTCTTGCTCGCAGGAGGACTTTCAACCGAGCCTGGCATTGCCGGAAGGACAATACCCGCTGGACCTGACTGTTTCCGTTGAAGGGATGAAGAGCCGTGCCTCCGGCAAGGATAAATGGGAAAAAGGCGATGAAATCGGAGTGAAGATCGGCGAGAATCCTGAGGTCGGACTTTACTCATTAGGTGATAATGGGAATGTGGATATTGACAACTCCGCCAATATTCTTCACTGGAAAACAACCTCACCCGCCACCGTGAAGGCCTGGTATCCCTCTCAACCGCAGACCGGTGTTTCGATTGCCGATCAGTCGAAACTCTCGGATTTCTCCTCAATCGACTATCTGGCAGCCACTGCTGAAAATCAGAGCTATAAAAATTCGGTAG
>CAMWNG010000029.1 GCA_947175575.1 uncultured Bacteroidales bacterium
GCTTGCAATCAGTTGTAGATGGTCTATAGTGTCTTTACCTGACCTGAGTAGTTACGCGTCGAGTCGATTTATGGTTAAATAAGGTTAAAACATCAGATTCTTTTTTAACCTCTGCTAATAATATATGTGCAACTGTTGGCCGGTGTGGAATATTTTTCGTAACTTTGCGTCAACTTCAATGCGTTGGAGGGGGCCCGCCGGCTTCCTCTTTTATTATAGAATAATACAGACACAGATATGATAGATAAAGCGCTTCTGAACAAAACGGTGGAAGAGGCTATCGCCGGCACTGACATGTTCGTGGTTGACATACGCGTTACTCCGTCGAATGAGATTGTCGTGGAACTTGACAGCCCGACGGGGATGGATATTGATGCTTGCGCGGCCATAACCCGTAAGATCGAGGAGGTGTTCGACCGCGAAGTCGAGGACTACGAACTTGAAGTAGGCTCGGCAGGCCTGACCGCTCCGTTCAAGGTGCGCGGTCAGTATCTCAAGAACATCGGCAACGAGATAGAGGTGCTGACCCGCGACGGCCGCAAGCTGCGCGGCGTGCTCAAGAGCGTGGCCGACGATTCCGACGATTTCACCCTGACGGTTACCCGCAAGGAGCGTCCCGAGGGCGCCAAGCGTCCCGTTATGGTTGAGAGCGATATTACTCTCAGCCCCGCCGACTGCAAGGATGTACGTTATGTCTTCAAATTCTAACCCGATTAATTTAAACCCAAGATAAAATGGCTAAAAAAGAGGCAACTCCCAATATGGTGGAACAGTTCGCCGAGTTTAAGGAACTGAAAAACATCGACAAGTCCACTATGATCAGCGTGCTGGAAGAATCCTTCCGCAATGTGCTGGCTAAAATGTTCGGGACCGACGAGAACCTTGACGTCATCCTTAACCCTGACAAGGGCGATGTGCAGATTTTCCAAAATCTGACCGTAGTGCCCGACGGCGAAGTTGAAAACCCCAATCTGCAGATATCCCTCTCTGACGCTCGCGCAGACAACGACCCCGAGGCCGAGGTAGGCGAGGAGCACACAAAAGAGATATTCTTCGAGAAATTCGGACGTCGTGCTATCCTCACGCTCCGTCAGACCCTCCAGTCTAAAATCCTCGACCTGCAGAAAGAGGCCATCTACTCGAAGTTCAAGGAACTCGAAGGTGAGCTCGTGAGCGGCGAAGTATATCAGACATGGAGCCGCGAGACCCTCTTGCTCGACGATGACAAGAACGAGCTTCTGCTCCCGAAGAGCGAGGCCATCCCCGGCGACTTCTTCCGTAAAGGCGAGACCGTCCGCGCTGTCATCGCAAATGTCGACAACAAGAACAACAATCCGAAGATCACCGTATCGCGCGTGAACAACGACTTCCTGCGCCGCCTGTTTGAACTCGAAGTGCCTGAAATTCACGACGGTCTCATCAGCATCCGTGCCATAGCCCGTATTCCCGGCGAACGCGCAAAAATCGCCGTTGAATCTTATGACGACCGCATTGATCCCGTAGGTGCCTGTGTAGGTGTGCGCGGTTCGCGTATCCACGGCATCGTTCGCGAGCTCCGCAACGAGAACATCGACGTAATCAACTACACCTCCAACCCCTCGCTGTTCATCCAGCGCGCTCTCTCGCCCGCGAAGATCACATCGATCCGCCTTGATGAGGACGAAAAGAAGGCAGAGGTGATCCTCAAGCCGGAAGAAGTCTCGCTCGCCATCGGTAAGAACGGTTCGAACATCAAGCTTGCATCCATGCTCACGGGCTATGTGATCGACGTTTACCGCGACACAGCCGATACGGCCGACATCGAGGAGGATATCTATCTCGACGAATTCAAGGACGAAATCGACGAATGGGTGATCGAAGCTCTCAAGAACATCGGCTGCATCACCGCCAAGAATGTGCTCAACGCTCCCCGCGAGATGCTCATCGAGCAGGCCGACCTCGAGGAATCCACTGTTGATCAGGTGATCAACGTGCTCCGCGCCGAGTTCGAGGATTGATTCCTCGCACACCGGTTCCCGGAGTCCGAAACTCCCTCAAGACTCTCTCCCTTGTAAATTTATTCACGAAAATCCTGAACTTAATATATGGCGAAAACAAAACTCAGCACTATCGCAAAGGAACTGAATGTGGCACTCCCCACTGTCTACAGTTTTCTGAGCGAAAAAGGCGTCACCTTCGAGGAATCTCCGAACACACGCGTCGAGGACGATGTGGTCGACCTCCTGGTGGCCAAATTTCAGCCCGACCGCGCATCAGCCGACCGTCGCAAACCTGCAACTCCGAAAGAATCCCCGGCCCCCGCTGCCGAAGCGCCCAAACCTGCCGAAGTGCCGAGTCCCGAACCCGCCTCTCCCGCTTCTCAGCCGCGCATACTCGGCACTCTCGAGATCGACAGCAAGGGCAAACCCGTGATCAAGAAATCCGAAGAACCCAAACCTGCACCTGATGCAAAAACCGAGCCCGAACCTGCCGAACCTGTTGAAATTAAAGAGCAGAAGCCGGCTCCCGAGAAGGCTCCCGCCGAATCAGAACCCAAACCCGAACAATCCAAACCCGAAGTGAAGGCCGAAAACAACAAGCCCGCGACCCAGGCTCCCGCGACAGCCGAAACCGCTGCGGTAAAAGCCGATACCCCCGCTCCCGAACCACGGACTGAAAAAGAACAGCCCGACACCGCCGGTGAAGCTCCTGCGGAAACGGAAGAGGTCTTTACCCCCGAGACTCCACGCCCTGCCGTAAGCCTCAACATCGTGGGTAAGATAGACCTTGACGCGCTCAATCAGACCACCCGGCCCAAAAAGAAAGGCCAGCCCGACCGTCGCGGTCAGAAATCCGGCACGCCCGGCACACCTTCCGAAGGCGGACAACGAAAAAAACGCAACCGTATCGGCAAAGATAAGGTCGACATCGAGAAGGCCGGACGTACCGCCGCCGACAACGCTGCCGGTCGCGGCCAGGGCAACGGTCGCCAGCAGAACCAGGGCAACGCCCGTGGCGGTCAGCAGCCCTCACGAAAGGACCAGCGCGGGCAGCGCAAGGCCGCTCCTGCTCCCGAAGTCACCGAAGAAGATGTTTCCAAGCAGGTTAAGGAAACACTTGCCCGCCTGACCGCCAAGGACAAGGGCCTTAAGAAAGGCGCGAAGTGGCGTAAGGAAAAGCGCGAGGCCGCCAGCGAACGCATGCGTGAGGCCGTAGAGGCCGAAGCAGCCGAGAGCCGCACCCTTCAGCTCACGGAATTCGTGACTGCCAACGACCTCGCCATCATGATGAACGTGCCGATCAATCAGGTCATCGCCACCTGTATGAATCTGGGCGTGATGGTGTCGATCAACCAGCGTCTCGATGCCGAGACAATCAATATCGTGGCCGATGAATTCGGCTTCAAGACCGAATATGTGTCCGCAGAAGTGGCCGACGCCATTCAGCAGGAGGAAGACGCCGAGGAAGATCTCGTGGCGCGTCCGCCCATCGTGACCGTGATGGGTCACGTCGACCACGGTAAGACATCGTTGCTCGACTATATCCGCAAGGCGAATGTTATCGCCGGCGAGGCCGGTGGCATCACACAGCACATCGGATCTTACTCAGTCACGCTCCCCGACGGCCGACATATCACCTTCCTTGACACACCGGGTCACGAAGCGTTCACGGCCATGCGTGCCCGCGGCGCCAAGGTCACCGACCTGTGTATCATCATCGTGGCCGCCGACGATAATGTGATGCCCCAGACGGTCGAGGCCATCAATCACGCCTCGGCAGCAGGTGTGCCCATTATCTTCGCCATCAACAAGATAGACAAGCCCCACGCCAATCCGGACAAGATCAAGGAGGAACTTGCCGCGATGAACTATCTCGTCGAGGACTGGGGCGGTAAATACCAGAGTCAGGACATCTCCGCCAAGAAGGGTATCGGTGTCGAGGAACTCATGGAGAAAGTGCTTCTCGAAGCAGAACTGCTTGAACTGAAAGCGAACCCCGAACGCCGCGCCACAGGTACGATCATCGAATCCACCCTCGACAAGGGTCGTGGATATGTGGCCAATGTGCTTGTGCAGAACGGCACCCTCCGCATCGGCGACATCGTGCTTGCCGGCAATCATTTCGGCCGCGTCAAGGCAATGTTCAACGAGCGCAATCAGCGCATCCGTGAAGCCGGTCCGGCCACCCCGGCCCTTATACTCGGCCTCAACGGAGCTCCGCAGGCAGGCGATACATTCAATGTGATGGAGACCGAGCAGGAAGCCCGCGAAATCGCTTCAAAGCGCGAACAGCTCCAGCGCGAGCAGGGACTCCGCACTCAGGTCGGCCTCACGCTCGAAGAACTCGCACGACGCAAAGCTCTCGGTAACTTCCACGAACTCAACGTGATCGTCAAGGGCGACGTGGACGGCTCTATCGAAGCTCTCAGCGACTCGCTCATCAAACTCTCCACAGAGGAAATTCAGGTGAATGTGATTCACAAGGCCGTGGGTGAAATCTCCGAAAGCGATGTTACCCTGGCTTCCGCCGACGATCACACCATCATCGTAGGCTTCCAGGTACGTCCTTCTCTGGCCGCGCGCCGCGCCGCCGAGAGCAAAGGCATCCAGATTCGCCTCTATTCCGTCATATATCAGGCCATTGAGGAAGTCAAGGACGCTATGGCCGGCATGCTCGCTCCCGAAATCAAGGAAGAGATCACCGGTACGGCCGAAGTGCTCGAGACCTACCACATCTCCAAGGTGGGTACGATCGCCGGCGCCATCGTGCGCGACGGCAAGATCAAACGCGGCAACCGCGTCCGCCTGATCCGCGACGGTATCGTGCGCTACACCGGCGATCTCGGTTCGCTCAAGCGTTTCAAGGACGATGTGCGCGAAGTGACCTCCGGCTACGATTGCGGTCTGTCCATCGCAGGCTACAACGACATAAAGGTGGGCGACATGATTGAAAGCTTCGAAGAAGTCGAAGTGGCCCGCACCTCCCTCTGAACCCCATTATCTCCGCGCCTGTCCCCGGCAAGGGACGGCGCGGAGTCATTCAAAATGCAAGAAACCTTACTCTAATGAATGTCTCTTATAAGTGGCTCAAAAGCTACCTTGACTTCAATCTCACTCCTCAGGAGCTGGCCGACACCCTCACATCGGTCGGCCTCGAGACCGGCTCGGTTGAGCGGGTCGAATCCATCCGCGGCGGTCTGCGCGGGCTGGTGATTGGCAAAGTGCTCACCTGTGTCGAGCATCCCGACAGCGATCATCTGCATGTCACGACAGTGGATCTCGGCGATGGCGAACCCGTACAGATCGTATGCGGTGCGCCAAACGTGGCCGCCGGTCAGACCGTTGTTGTCGCCACCATCGGCACAACTCTCTACGACGGTGACAAGGAATTCAAGATCAAACGCGGCAAAATCCGCGGAGTGGAATCTCTCGGCATGATTTGCGCCGAGGACGAGATCGGTGTCGGCACTTCGCACGACGGTATTATCGTCTTGCCCGACGGAGCCGCCGCTCCCGGTACACCGGCCGCCGAATACTATAAGCTTTCCGACGACTTCGTGCTTGAAGTCGACCTCACCCCCAACCGCATCGACGCCGCATCGCATTACGGAGTGGCGCGCGACCTTGCCGCCTATCTTGACTGCCATCTCACGACCGAGCCTCCTGTGCTCCACAAACCTTCGGTCGACGAATTCCATGTCGACGCTCCCGAAGCTTCGTCCGTTAAAGTTGAAGTCGAAGCCGAAGATGTGGTGACAAGATACTGTGGTGTGACGATTGAAGGCGTCAATGTGACCGAAAGTCCTGAATGGCTCCGCACTCTGCTCACCACCGTCGGTATCCGTCCTATCAATAATGTGGTGGATATCACCAATTATATACTTCACGCGGTGGGCCAGCCTCTCCACGCATTCGACCGAAACCGTATCGCCGGCGATAAAGTGGTGGTGCGCAAAGCCACACCATCCAAGTTCGTCACCCTTGACGGAGTAGAACGCACGCTCGACCCTGCCGATCTCATGATCTGCAACGCTGAGCAGCCCATGTGCATCGCCGGTGTGTTCGGCGGCCTTGATTCCGGTGTGACCGAATCTACAACCTCCGTGTTTATTGAAAGCGCATGTTTCAACGCCACATCCGTGCGTCGTACGGCACGCCGTCACGGCCTTTCGACCGACGCTTCTTTCCGCTACGAGCGCGGTGTGGATCCCAACGGATGTCTCTATGCCATGAAGCTTGCGGCACTGATGATCCAGCAGATCGCAGGAGGTCGTGTTTCAGGTGAAGTCGTCGACTATTATCCTCAACCGGTAGCGCCATATCCCGTTAACCTCAGCTATGGCCAGATCACACGCCTTTTGGGTCAGGAGATTCCCTCGGCCTCGGTCGACACAATTCTGAAGTCGCTCGAGATTGACGTGATATCGCGTACAGAAGCCGACGGCGGCACAATGCAGCTCGCAGTTCCCACCTATCGTGTCGACGTGCGCCGTCCGTGCGATGTAATCGAGGACATTCTCCGCATCTACGGTTACAACAATATTGACATTCCGACCTCTGTCCACGCATCGCTTTCCTATAAGAGCGACACCGACGCAGCAGATGACCTCCGGCACATCGTGGCCGACAATCTTTCCGGCGCCGGATGGATGGAGATTCTCAATAACTCGCTCACAGCCAAGGCCTATTACGACGGCCTTGCCACTTTCCCCGCTGAGAAGGCGATCACCTTGCTCAATCCTCTGAGCCAGGACCTCAACGTGCTCCGGCAGTCACTCCTGTTCGGCGGCCTCGAATCACTCGCGCATAACATTAACCGCCGCTCGCCCGACCTCGCTTTCTACGAATTCGGCAACGTATATTCGTTGCGCTCGACAGACGCTCCCACAGCCGAGGCACCCCTGAAGCCCTATACCGAAGGCGCGCGACTCGCCCTATGGCTCACCGGCGATCTGCGGCAGCCCTCGTGGCTCCGCCCCGCCGAGGAATCTTCATTCTTCGACCTGAAGGCCACTGTCGCCATGATTCTCAGCCGTATCGGTCTCAATCCGGCCGAAGTGACGGTCAAAGCCACCGATATCCCCGACATCTATTCGTCAGCCATCGCAATCGAGACCCGCAACGGCAAACTCCTTGGCACAGCCGGAGTCCTGAGTCCCGATATCCTGCGTCGCGTAGACATCAAGGTTCCCGTTTATTTCGCCGAACTCGACTGGAATGCCCTTGCAGCCATGACCGCCCGTCGCGGCACGACATTCACTCCGCTGCCCAAGGCAATGTCCGTCAAGCGCGACCTCTCGTTGCTCCTTGACAAGGATGTCACCATGGCGCAGATCGATGACGTCGTACGTCGTAGCGACCGTAAACTGCTGCGTTCCGTAGCCCTCTTCGACGTCTACGAAGGCAAGGGACTCCCCGAGGATAAAAAGTCGTATGCCATCACCATCACACTGCGCGACGACGAAAAGACACTCAACGACAAGGCTGTCGATGCCGTGATGTCAAAAGTGATAGCCAACCTCCGGAAACAACTTGGCGCAGAACTCCGATAAACTAAAAACAAACATCTAAATATACTTCACTAACAATGGGAAGAGCATTTGAATATCGTAAAGCCCGTAAGCTCAAACGCTGGGGCAATATGTCTCGTACTTTCACACGCATCGGTAAGGAAATCACCATAGCCGCAAAGGCCGGCGGTCCCGACCCCGACACCAACCCCCGCCTCCGCGCGCTCATGCAGAACGCGAAGGCCGCGAATATGCCTAAAGACACCGTAGAACGTGCCATCAAGAAAGCCACCGACAAGGATGCCGGTGACTACAAGATGATCACCTACGAAGGATACGGCCCCTTCGGTATCGCTATCTTCGTCGAGGCTGCCACAGACAACAATACCCGTACGGTGGCCAATGTGCGTTCATACTTCACAAAGCATGGCGGTTCGCTCGGCACACAGGGTTCGCTGACTTTCCTCTTCGACCATAAGTCGGTGTTCAAAATCCGCCCCAAGGACGGTGTGGGTCTCGAAGATCTCGAACTCGAACTTATCGACTACGGTGTCGAGGAACTTGAGGAGGACGTTGATGACAATGAAGAACCCATCATCGTGCTTTACGGCGGATTCGAAGATTACGCCCACATTCAGAAATATCTTGAGGAAAACGGCTTCGAAATTGTTTCGTCAGAATTCGAACGCATTCCCAATGATCTCAAGGACGTGACCCCCGAACAGCGCGAGACCCTCAACAAGCTCCTCGAAAAACTCGAAGAGGACGAGGACGTGCAGAACGTGTTCCATAACATGCGCGAAGAAGAGGAATAATCCCTCTCCACAACAAAAAAATCAGCACCATTGACGATAATACCGTCAACGGTGCTGTTTTTTTGTGGTGACTTGGAATTTGATCCATCGAAAGATGTCACAATCTGCGCAGTTCGGATTCGGAGGCGGAAGAGCCCTTGTATTTGCTCTTGGAAGGGTTGAGGGTGTAGATTAGGTGCAACGAAATTCCGCGGCGGTCGTAGCTTTGACGCTTGTCCACAGACACTCCGAAAGTGTTCATCGTCCAGTTGTTGTTGGCGGTGTTAAAGATATCGGTCGCCGAGAGTTTCACAGTCAGAGCCTTGCGGAGAAAGGTCTTGCAAGCTGATACATTCATCGTAAACCACGTGGCTCCGAAACGGTTGGTATGCATGTCGCCTTGTGTCGATCCGCTCATGTCGGCCGTGAGGTTCCAACCGTGAGGGAGTGTGAAGGAGTTGTCGAAGTAGTAGGAGAATATAGGCCGGTTATAGGATGTATTGCCGAGGGTAAGCCATTGGTGGTACATCCCGACGGTGATGTTCGGAGTCCATCGGCCTATCGGTTTGTTCCATACGAGATAAAGACTCATGGCCGACACATTTATGTTCACCGGGTGCATCAGAATCTGGAGATTGTCGGCGGGATAGAGCTGTTTGACGTATGCGTAAGTGTCTATGCTGCGGGTGAAATCGCCCTGGAGCATGAATCCGTTCCACATGCCGAAGAGTTGCAGGTCATGCATCCGTTCGTCGCGAAGCGCCGGATTTCCGCCTTCTATTTCATGTAGCCCTACATAGTTCAGCGCGCCTGTGAGACGGGAATAAGGCGGTCGGATGGTCGCCATCTTATAGCTCAGGCTTAACCGGGCATCGTCGTTGAAGGAATATCCTAACGAAAGGTCGGGCGTGAGCAGGTGGTCACGCCGGCTTACGGTGGCGTCACGTTTGCCGTCAGTCTTGAAATCATAATCCACATATTCATATCTTGCGCCGGCCGAAAGCGAGAACTTCCCGAACATACGCACCCATGACGCGAACAGAGCCGCGGAAGTCTGTCTCGCGTCGGTCAGCGATGAAGGGATGTATTCGCCCACACGATCGTTGAGCATCCGGTAGTCAAGCGAAGTATGGGTGTAGCTGTCCTGGGTGCCTATTGTCAGATTGCCCTCCGCCAGCGGGAGATTAAGGTAGAGTTTACCGGCCCATAGGGTTGACACCCGTTTGTCGGTGGAATTTACGTCCGGATTCTCTGAATCGGGATATACGGTTGACATGTTGTTCCGGTTAGTCGAATGTATGTAATCACCGTCGAAATGCAGCATGTATCTGTCGGCGAAGAGTTTTTCATAATAGACCGACGCGAGATGTCCATGCGACTTGATTACATTGTCAATCTCACGGTTGAGTGTCGGACCGTTGTTGAGCCACTCTGTACCGATATTGCTGAAATTTCCACGCTCGGGGTTATAGCGGTAGTATGCTCCGAACGATTCTGTGCCTGTCGAATAGCTGAAACCGGCTTTAACGGTCCCTGTCGTGGTGGGATACGAATTATGCTGACTGCTCCCGATGACAGTTTCATTGCCTTCGTAAACGGTGGAGTTGATGGTGGTGCCTTTTATCACCGAATTATTGCGGTTGATCGATCCGTTAAGAAAGAATTCGAAATTGCCTGTACGGTAAGTCAGTCCGAGGTATTCGGTAACCGACCACTTCCGTCTGCGTAGGATTTCAAGCTGATCGGTCAGCGATACGCCCTGTGCGAAGTTACGTTTGGTGGTTATTTTTAGGACCGCCCCGGTTGTGCTTTCATAAGCCGCGCCGGGGGCCATCAGCAGTTCGACCTTCCTGATGTCGGAGGACAACATCTGACGGAGCTCTTGATCGTCGCGCATCGGACGTCCGTCTATATATATTTCCACGTTACTCTTGCCGATGACGGCCACGGTGCTGTCATCCACCTTGAGCATCGGCAATTGGGCGAGCACGTCGAGAGCCGTGCCAAGATCCGCAAGATTTGATCCTGCGATGGTCGATACGAGTGTAGAACCGACAAGTTTGGTCGCGGGTTGTTTCGCCGTGACGACGATTTCCTGTAATTGTTGTGTGAGGCTGTCGATGTCATCGGAGTGCTGTGCGATGCCAGATTGTGTCACCGCGAGCGAGATGAGAATTGCGATAGATATTTTTGCTTTCATGTGAGTGAGATTTGACTGTGCAAAAATACTCACAAAAGCCCCCTCATGCCAAAATATCGGTCTGACCGCATCTTTTGTAAGGTGCTTATAAACAGGGTGTTGAGAATGGTAGTCCGGAAAAAGTCTGACCGGTGCTCCGAGATGTCAGAAAATATTCGTACCGCCCGGACGTTTAGACCGGGATCATCTTCCAATTCTCCGGATTTAAATATATTGGAGAGATGTTTGGTAATTGCAGGACATCTTGTCCCGAATAAATCTGCTACCGTTTTTTTCATCAGTTATTGTTTAATTGAAGGAATTTTACTAATTTTGCCGTCGCAGACAGTATCGTAAAAGTCCGGTCATGGGCAACGCGATAGGGTCGGCAGACATTTTGAAAAGCGTTTACTTGACGCTCTTTCTTGGCTTGTAGAAACTTCGCAACTTTCAATCGTAGTCAGGAATGTAGCAAACAGTAGATGCCTTGTGGATATGTATATTCCACTGACAGCATGCGCGTGAGCGTCGCCAGTCGGTGTATTAACACATATTCTGCGTGAGGCTTCTGCAAGTTTGCTCATTCAACTACGATGGGCAATGCGAAGGCCTCTACAAGCGGGATGAGCAACAGTATAGCTCTCACGCTTTTTTTGTAGTATAGCCAAAAGGAGGAGCACTGGCATTTTAGTATCATAATTATAAGTGAAACTCCCTTGTTTTACCTCAGTTATTCGCAAGATACTTCTTATCGTAGGAATATGGATAACTTCCACCGGAAGTTGTGCAATTCTCTCATCTTGCTCGTCAGCTAAAACAATAACCCTCACATGTCAAGAAAGACAAATCGAGATTTATGTTGATGATGAATATCTTGGCAGAGATTTGGTCTATTATGCAGTACCAAAGGGCAGAGAATATATTGAAGTGTCATGCAGAGAGAATGGAGTTGAAGTTTATCACCGTAGAATTAATGTCAAAGATCGGAAGGGAAACCTTGTAGAACTTCAAATTCCCAAGAACTATAAATATTCAAGCAAACCATATTAATATAAGGTATCATGAAGAAATTGATATTTCTATTGATGGCTTTAGTTTGTTGTATGTCCGTATCAGCCGGATCAAAAGCTAAAGTTATCAAAATCACAGTTCAGCCAAAAGAGGCGGCAATCTATGTTGACAATAACCTAATTGGTTATGGTTATGGAGAGTTCACGCGTCCTTCGAAAAAGAATCAAGTCGCGATTATAAGAGTTGAATGCGATGAATATTCCACGGCAAACTCGAAATTCTATGGAGGAGATGAACGGAATTCTCTATCCTTTAATCTCATGCAAGATGGGTTCTATAGAGGCTCTGCGACCTCGGGACTTGTAAATAAATACCTGACTATTACTTTAGATCCTCAGTATTATACTATTGATAGTGAAGGTAAAGTGAATAGCGAAGCCGCATGGAAACTGCTTCATCAGATTCTTCTGAATTATTTTCCTGAAATTGAGACCACAGATTTTCATGGTGGCTATCTTCAGACCCCATGGAAATATAAATCCTTTAACATGTCCGAAAAACAACTCCGCAACCGTGTCACGGTCAGAGATGTGACTACACCTGAGCGTGTAGCGTTCCAGATAAAAATATCTTCAGAAGTTGCCGGTGCTTTGCAAGCACGACATGGGGAGTTTGATGAGGTTGATCGCCTCCCGAAGGAATTGGAGCCTATGGTAGAGGAACTTCAAACTCGTATTGGAAAAGCAAGTAGTATATAATAACCTAACATCAACAATCTAAAAGATGAAAAGAACAGTTCTTTCATTGTGCATGATGGCCGTTATATCGACCATCGCATATGCGCAGAGTTTCGTCGATACATTTGACGCAAACTCACTTGGCTGGACCGAATGTGCTTTTGAAAGCAACAAAGGCTCTGCTATAATAGACAAAGGAGTTTTGACTATTAAGTCAAAAGGAGAGAACAAGGCCGCCGGAGCAATCTTGACAGCAATGAGCGGCGTTGCTACAAAAGTAGGAGAAAATACTTTCTTCGAAACACATTGTTATGCACCTCTTGATGTAAAGAAACCTTTTGAGGTAATAGCCAACGTAAAAGTAGATAAACTGGCTAATGACCGCGTGTGTGGATTTGTCTTCAATTACAAGGATGGTGGTAATTTCTATTGTTTCACCTTTAATGATGAAATGGTGAACTTCACCCGCTATGTAGACAATAGGGTTGTCGGTAGTATTTCGCAGGGAATAAAGTGGTCCAGTAAGAAAAAACTGGAGCAAGTATGGAAACTTGTTTGCGATGGCGATGTTCTCTCCTTCTACGTAGATGATATGGAAATCTTGAAAGTCCGTTATATGCCTCTTGATTTCTCAGGTATAGGATTCTATACTTTTGGCAAGCAGACTCTCGTTGTTGATGAAATGACTTTCACACAAAATTAAAATCGAGATCAATATCATATGATGGAGGTGACCTTATAAGTTGCCTCCATTTGTTTTTTACGGGGTCTCGATGGATCGGGAGGTCAGAAAATGTCGGCGATATCGGGACATGTATGGCCGAGGTTTTCCCTTAGTTTTGATTTCAGCCTTGATTTCCGCTTGTAGACCACGTCGACCGATTCTCCGATGAGAAGGCTTATGGTACGTGCCGAAAGTCCGCTCGCTATATAGATCAGCAATTGGTAATCTTCCGTTTTGATGCCCGGATAGTTCTCTTTGACTCTGACAAGAAGATTGTCGCGGCAGGCGTTCACGGCGTGCTCCATTTCGGAGTACGAATCGGAGCGGACTGCGTCTATTTCACTTTTTACTTTATCAACGATTGCCTTGCGTTCGGTTTTTGTCCCTTGAGTCTCGTAATATGTCTGGCACAGTGAGTCGATAAGCGCGAAGCGGTTGTCGAGCAATCCGTGAAGTTTGGATTCAAGGCGGCCTATGTCGCCACGGTCGACGGCGAGCTGATTCTTCAGTCCGGACGCTTCGGCTATCAACACATCGTTCTGAATTGATTTAAGCTTAATACGCTGGTACATCCACACGATTATTCCGCCTGCTATCAGAAGGATTATTATTGCGATGACGGTGTACATCTCACGTCTCGTGCGTTCTTTGTAGAGGAAGAATTCTTTTTCTTTCTGCAGGTATAAGGCTGTGGCGAGCGCATCCGCATCCTGTGGCGAGTGCATAAGCGCTTTCAGACTCGATGCTTTATGGAATTCATCCTTAATGTTATGGCGTCCGTAGTAGTCTATCGCTATGTTCACAATGGTGTCTGTGGGAGCCGCCAGACGGTTTATCACCATGGCTTCACTGTAAAGCAAAGCCCACCGGGCCATCGTGGCCGAGTCGTGAAACTCCGATACGTCCACTCCGTTGAGCTTTGACAGTGCGGAGGCCGGATCGCTGTGCATGAGTCTCTGAGCCTCGTCAAGTGCCTCGGGTTGGGAACCCGAGAAGCCGCAGGCAGTGGCTGCCAACAGGATTAAGATATAAAGCAGGGTGCGCATTTGTTTCAGGGTTCGATTCTTGCGAGCCGCAGCGTGGCCTCCCATTGCGGAAACGATAGTGTTAGCAGGGCGTCGGCTGTAGCCCAGGAGTTATGGCTTACCGTTATGCGGTCGTCTGTGATCCATTCCAGGTCGAACATTCCCGGTATGGGCGAAGGGATAAGGCGTCCCTTGAGGTCGAGCGGATTCCAGTGTCCGGAATTCTCCGCGCCATGTATGTAGATTATGTCGTAAACGTCCGAGTCGGGCCTGCGTACGGTGGCCAGAGTGTAATGCCCTCCGGGCACGGCCTTCAGCGGATGGGTCTTATGGTCGTAGTGACGCCACAATCCTTCGGCCGGATCGGTTGAGGCACGCAAATACTCTGTCAGCATACTTACGTCCTCGAAACGGTCGACCCTCGCCGGCCCGCAGTCTTCAGGCAGTACTGAACATTCATCACGAAGCACCTTGCATTTTTCGGCCACGGTGGCGGGGCGTTCCGAGAGGCTGAGCACGGTGGGGAGCACGATTCGCCGGCGGTCGCGGGCATGTGCGATTTCAAGTATGGTCGAATCGGGTCGGGCCTTGAGTAGCAGCGAGATTGATTCGGTGGACACACCCGGCAGAGTCTGGACTGTCATGGAGGAGCCTGCATTGCGTATCAGCATCGTAAGGCCGGTCCAATCGTTGTCCGGACGGGCGTTCTCGAATTTCACCGTGAGAGCGGTGCCGTCCGCGGACTCCCATCCTGCCAATGTGCCGCGCTTTGGCTCGATTCGCAGATGAGCGTCAAGACCCCGGGCCGGAGCCATTCCGGCACATAGAACGCATAGAAGCACGGATAGAAGTTCCGGGATTCTCACTTGGCTTTCTTGAACGACGCGAAATAGACAATAACCCTGATGATGGCACCGGCCATCGTGAACGCCAGCCAATCGCGGGGCGTGCCGTGCGGATACCAAAGGAAGAAGCATGCCACACAGAAAAATATGGAACTCCAGTTCTCGATGCGTTTCCAACGGCGCTGCCGCAGTGGAACCGATTTAGGCGCAGGGTTGAAAAGGCTCGCGATCAGGCATATCACTGCCCCTGCCGTATATATAATCTTATATGCCGGCGAGGTGGGGAAGCCTCCGTTTATCAGCGGAATGCATGTGCCCGCAGCCACGATGAGCAGGCCGAGTGACCCGAGCAGGGTCATGGCGGCGTTACGGCTTGAGGATGTTTCGGTCATAATAGTTATTCCGGATTTTTATCGTTCAAAGACAAAGACGTCTTCGTTTTCGCGTTTCATATTGTATTGCTCGCGCACCACCCGTTCCATAAGCACAGGGTCGGTATTGAGTCGTTCGTTCAGGTCGCGGTAATAATTCAGGGTGTCGCGTTCCTGTTGAAGCGCGATCTCGAGGCTGTCGATTATGCGTTGGTATTCGAGGCGGTGCGACACCGATTTCTCACTGAAGAAGGTGAGATAGATCAGAATACCTATGGCCACGAGAGCCGGGACTGCGATGAATCGGCTGAAACGGCGCGCCGGCTTGCGGGGCTCGGCCGGTGTCGGTGATTGCGGTGCTGAACGGAGATCGTCTGAAGGCATTGGAGGGGAGGATGGAGAGTTTTTTGGAGTTATATAATCTGGATGGCAGGATTTATCCGCCGTAGGTCACGTCCCACAGAAACAGGGGGGAGGCGGGCATTGATGTTCCGGCGGCGCATCGGTCCTTGGCCTCGAGAATCGCAAGGATGCTTTCCGGAGCCATCTTTCCGCGGCCGATGTCGGCAAGTGTGCCGACAATGGCTCGCACCATGTTGCGCAGGAAGCGGTCGGCTGTGATTTCAAAATATCGGCTGCTTCCGTCCACCGGGGCCAGTGGA
The DNA here is from genome assembly GCA_947175575.1 of uncultured Bacteroidales bacterium. Classification (GTDB taxonomy): domain Bacteria; phylum Bacteroidota; class Bacteroidia; order Bacteroidales; family Muribaculaceae; genus CAG-873. The sequence goes on from CAMWNG010000029.1 coordinate 15,838, forward strand.
GCGTCGTTGAGATGCCACCCGGCCGCTGTTACCGTGCAGATGTTTGTCTTTACATCCGTGTGCAGTTTCGAGAATGAGGTGAAGTCGCGCGTGCCAAGGATAAGCGATGCAGCGTGGTTCATGGCGTCGAAGTCGAATTTCGGAGGAGCCTGCCACGAGAAACCGCCCGTGAAGGGGTCGGGGGAGGTATGCACGAAATAACGGTATGTGCGCGAAGTGGCGTCGAAGCGTGCGTGGGCGTCCGGAGCCACGGGTTCTATGCCTTTCAGGGCTATGTTTCGGCCAACCATGGCTCCGAGCGATCGCATCCAGCGCTCGTCAGGAGTAACGGAGTCGGGGAGGTCGAGGTGCGCCACCATGTGTCTGGCGTTGACCCCGGCATCGGTACGGCCGGCTCCGGTTACAGGTATGTATGTGCCGGTCAGACGTCTCAGAGCATCCTCGATGGTGCTCTGTACCGACACGTCATGGGGCTGTATCTGCCATCCGTGAAAGGGCGTGCCGTTGTAGGCCAGATGGAGGAAGTAGCGCATCAGTCGCGTTCCAGATATGTGTAGCCGAACAGTCCGGCGCGGTAGGTGGACACGAAATTACGGCCTTCCTCGGGGGTTATGATGCCGGCTTTCATCGAGGCAGTCACCCATGCTTCCACGTTGCGCACAAGTTTCTTGGGATTGAACTGAACGTAGTCGAGCACTTCGTCTACCGTCTCGCCCTCGATCACCTGATCGATTTCGTAACGGTCCTTGTAGACGCTTATGTGCACGGCGTTTGTATCGCCGAAAAGATTGTGCATATCACCCAGGATTTCCTGATATGCACCTACGAGGAACACTCCCAGATAGTAAGGCTCGCCGGGGCGAAGGTTATGCACCGGAAGGGCTCCGGAGTTTCCGTTCGAGGTGATGAAATTGGCGATCTTGCCGTCCGAGTCGCAGGTCATGTCCTGGAGGGTGCAGGTACGGGTCGGCTTCTCATCGAGGCGTCCGAGGGGGATTATCGGGAAAATCTGGTCGACGGCCCATGCGTCGGGCAGCGACTGGAAGAGCGAGAAATTGCAGAAATACTTGTCGGGAATCATTTTGGCGATCTTCCGCAGTTCTTCGGGCACATGCTTCATCGAACCGGCTATCTCGCCCACTTCGCGTGCCACGCTCCAGAACAGTTTCTCGATCTGGGCACGGGTGGTGAGGTCAAGCATCCCGAGCGAGAACAGGTCAAGAGCCTCCTCGCGTATCTGTAAAGCATCGTGCCAGCTTTCGAAGAGGTTGCGCTGGTCAAGATTGTCCCAGATGTTGAACAGCTCGCGTGCCAACTCGTGCGAATCGGGTCCTATTTCCTTGTTGTCGGGCCAGTGGGGGAGCTCGGTGGTCTCGAGCACTTCGAGTATGAGGATGGAGTGGTGCGCCGTCAGCGACCGTCCGCTCTCCGTGATGACGTTAGGCTGGGGCAGATCGTTTTTGGTGCACGCTTCCACGATTGCCGACACGGCGTCGTTGGCATATTCCTGTATCGAGTAGTTCATCGAGCTCTCCGACGCCGACGAGCGTGTGCCGTCGTAGTCTACGCCGAGTCCGCCGCCGATGTCCATGAATTCGATGGCAAAACCCATCTTGGAGAGCTGCACGTAGAACTGAGTGGCCTCGCGCAGCGCGTTTTTAATCACGCGTATCTTGTTGATCTGGCTTCCGATGTGGAAGTGGATGAGCTTGAGGCAGTTTTCCAGACCTTTTTTGCGCATGAAATCTATGGCTTCGAGCAGTTCGGACGAGTTGAGTCCGAATTTTGATGAATCGCCGCCGCTCTCGCTCCATTTTCCTGACCCGGTAGACGAAAGCTTGATGCGGATGCCGATGTTGGGCCGTATGCCCAGACGCTTGGAAATGTCGGCTATGAGGCGCAGCTCGTTCAGTTTTTCCACCACGAGGTAGATACGGCGTCCCATCTTTTGCGCCAGCAAAGCCAGTTCCACATAGTTGGCATCCTTATATCCGTTGCAGATTATCAGGGCGTTGGAAGCTATGTTTGTGGCGAGTACGGCGTGGAGTTCGGGTTTCGAACCGGCTTCGAGTCCGATGTTGAACTTCTTGCCGTAGGTTACAATTTCCTCCACCACCGGGCGCATCTGATTCACCTTGATGGGATAGATCATGTAGTTGCGCGCGGTGTAGCCGTAAGTCTCGGCCGCCTTTTTGAAACAGTTGGAGATTTTCTCGATACGGTTGTCGAGAATATCGGGAAACCGCAGCAGCACCGGAGCCGAGATGTCCTTTACTTTCAGCTCGTCCATCACCTCGCGCAGATCTACCGAAGCATATCCCGCGCGGGGAGTCACGCACACATGTCCGCGCTCGTTGATCGAAAAGTAATTGCGGCCCCAGCCGTTGATGTTATACAGCTCGGCGCTGTCTTCCACTCTCCATCGTCTCATTGGCGTGTGTCTGCGTGCGTTATTCTATGTTTTTCTTGTAATTTGGCGACCATGTAGCGGGGTCTTTGCGCCATTCCTGAAGGGTCTCGACGTCCGATTCCTTGATGTAACCCGAAGCGAGCGCGGCATGTATCATGGCGTTGTAATTGCTGAGGGTAACCAGCTTGACGTCCGCATCGCGGAAATTCTTCTCTGCCACAGGGAAGCCGTAGGTGAAGAGAGCGGCCATGCCGATCACCTTGCCGCCTGCGTTACGCACGGCCTCGACAGCCTTGAGCGACGATTTACCCGTGGAAATGAGGTCCTCGATCACCACTACTTTCTGACCCGGCTTGAGATTGCCCTCGATGAGGTTTTCAAGACCGTGATCCTTGGGGGTAGAACGGATGTAGACATAGGGGAGCCCGAGAAGGTCGGCCACGAGCGCGCCCTGCGCGATGGCTCCGGTAGCCACGCCGGCTATGACTTCGGCGTCGCGGAACTGCTCCATGATGATGCGTGTCAGCTCGACCTTGATGAACGAACGTATGTCCGGGTAGGACAGAGTCTTGCGGTTATCGGTATAGATCGGGGAATTCCAGCCCGAAGCCCAGGTGAAAGGATTATCGAGTTGGAGGATTATTGCGCTGATTTTCAGAAGCTTTTCGGCCAGGAGTTGTTCTACCTTTTTCATTATCGTATATAGTGTGTGAATTTAACTGCAAAGGTAACAAAAAAAATGCAAAACGCCTCCGCACCTTGCCGAAAAATGCAGCACAAAAAAACGCCCCGGGAGGGGCGTTTTTTCATTAAATTATGCGTGTGGGGAATTAATCCCAGGTGCAGCTGACGGGTTCGAAGGTGGCGGGGCCGGTCACTTTCCAAACGGCGGTGTATTCGGAGGTGGTGCCGGTGTAGACCGCGAAGTTGATTGTGACAGTCACATCGATGCCTTCCTCGGGCTTGATATTGGGGTGAAGTTTGGCCAGTGCGCCGGGCATGACTTCGTTGAGGAAGCGTTCTTTTTCGAGAGCCACGATCTCGTCGTCGGTCATACCTTCGTAGCCGGCGGGATACTGTTCGCGGGCTTTGTCGGGGCGCAGGTCAAGGTTGCCCTGATAGGCCGATGTGCCGGAGTAGTATTCGTTGTTGCCATAGCTGGTGACATAGAATTTGCCGCTCTTGATTGAGGTGTCGCCCAGGGGCACGCAAATGTTCTCGTAAACCCAGTCTACGCATGCCTGGAAGTACTGTGTGCTGAGTTCCTGGCCACGTCCGGCGGGCAGGGTGAGGGTGATCGAGGGATCATAGACCCATCCGCCGTTGATGTTTACGAACTGAGATGTCTCGGTCTCGACATAGTTGTTGTATTTCCATCCGTCGGCGCCGAAGACGTATTCAGAGCAGTCGTAGGCTGTGGTGCCGCCTGCGTAGTGGAGCCAGAGCACGTATTTCTTGGCTCCCTCAGCGGCGTAGGGATAGAGGCCGTTGAGATAGATCGACAGGTAAGGCTCGTTGGTGGAGAGGTTCGCGTAGGTCTGGCCCATGTTGGCGTATTCGCCGGGGTTGAGCACGATGTAGTCCGAAGGAGCGGGAGCCCAGTCGGAGCCGTTGTAGTAGTAGACGGCGTTGACAGCCTTGGCGGGCACCTCGAATGCAGCCGCGCGTGCCGGAGCCTTGGGTGCAGCCTTGGTGGCGGTGAGCACGAAGTTCTTGACTTCCCATGTGCCGGATTCGCCGTCGAGGGCGGTGTAGTGGAAGCCTACCTGGATTTTCTTGCCTTCGAAGGCTGCGAGATCGACGCTGCCCGAATTTACCATGGTCCAGCTTGTGTTGTCGGTGATTACCGGAATCTCGAGGGTGGTCCATTCTGTCTGTCCTGCCACACGCACGTTGAGGGTGCAGTGTTCCTTGGCGAATTCGACTGAGGGGAACTTGTTGTAGACGTGGTCGAACGAGAGGCTGGCGTCAGTGAACGAGGTGAGGTCCACCACGGGGGATATGAGCCATGCGTCGGCGGCAAGTGCGCCGTCCTTGTACGAATTGGCCTTGGCGTAGCCGTATGAGTCGGCGGTCCACACCGCGGCGATGGCTTCGGGTTTAAGAATGGTCTCTACGGTCCAGGGGTCGAGGGTTCCGTCGCCGAAGGTCGAAGCCAGGACATCCTGAGGCCCGGCAGGACCTTCTTCATCGCCGCCGGCACCGATGGTTCCGAATACAGGATCCATGTCAACCTGATTATAAGTGACTACGGCGTAGGGATTGGCATCCGGGTCAAGATGATCTTCAAGCAGCGTGGGAATATAATCGGCAGCGGGGTGTGATGGTGCGAAGGCTGTGATATAGTCGTCGCTCGATTCCCACACTTCGGATGAGTAGTCGTCTTTCGAGACTGTGTAGCGCTGGGCGCCGATGGCTGCGGTCACAGCCTCGGGTGCCGATTTTTGGATGTTGTATGTGAGATTGATGGCCGAACCGGTGCTGAGGGTGAAGTATTTGAACGATGTCGAGTTCATGAACGCGGGGGCGTACTTCGCCGGGGTGATCTCGGCCGAGAAGCATCCGGCTGTGCCGACAGCGGCCAGCTGCGAGGCAAACTCGTCGCCTGCCAGAGCTTTGTTGGCCGAATTGTCGGCTATCGCTTTGTAGTCGGCTGCTGTGAGGGTATAGTCGAGACGCTGCACGTCGGCGATAGGTTTGTCATTCTCTTCCTCAAAGCCGGGCAGACGGTTGTTCCAAGCGTTCTCGGAGCAGGATGCCAGAGCGCCGGCTGTCAGCACCGCGATTGCAACTTTACTGTATTTATAGCTTTTCATTTTGATTCTGAATTATGTGTTAGACAGCCGTCGATTTAGAAGGATACACGGAGTTTGACCGAGTAGGTGCGGCCGAAGGAGTAGAAGCCGTATGCGTTCTCCCATGTGCCGTCGGCGTCGGAGGGTGTGGTGGCGTCCACCATGTAGAAGTAGTTGAACAGGTTGTGGACGTTGCCGAACAGGGTGGCTTCCACGCCGCCGATGCTGAACTTGTATGATGCGTTGAGGTCGAACAGATTGCCCCAGGGCATCTTCCAGGGGTTGGCGAGTGTGATTTCCTTATTGGCGCTGAAGGCGGAGCTGCTCAGAGTGTAGTCGGAGTAGTTGCGTGCGGCCACTTTCCAGTCTGCGCCGATGCGGAATCCTTTGAAGGGGCGGAATGCGACACCTACAGCTGCGGTGGTCATGGCCGAGCCGCCCACTTTCACGCCGTCCTGATTGAGCACTGCCCACGCGTGGTCGGGCGCGAGGATGCCTTCGGCAAGGTTGCCGGCGAGGTCAGCCAGAGGTTCGCCGGTCTGGTTGTAGAAATAACCTTTGGCGTTATTCATCCACTGGTAGTCGGCAAGCGAGAGCATGCCTGTGAGTTCGAACCATTTCACGGGGATATAGGTGAAGTTGACTTCGACACCCATGTGGCGGGCGTTCACGCCGCTCATGTTCAGATAGTAGCGTTCGCCTGCGTGCTCGCCGGAGGTGATGTCGCCGCCGCGGGTGGTGGTCTTGTCGAGCCACATGGTGTAGTAGCCGTTCACCATGGCCGAGAAGGTGTGCGAATGGTAGCCGTAGCCCACTTCGACCGACCATGTCTTTTCATTGAGCGGATTGGGGTTCGCTGCGTTGGAGGTAGCCTGGCTCAGGAATACGCCTTTGCTGAAGAAAGGTGCGCGGCTGATGAAACCGGCGTTGGCGAACACGTTGTTATGACGGTCGATGTTGTAGTTGATACCGCCCTTGATTGTGCCGCCGAGGAAGCTGTAGACATCACTCTTCGAGTGCTCTTCATCATAATAGAAGTGGTCGATGCGCTGATATGAGGTGTTGCTCAGAGAGCCGGCCAGCACGATGTTCATCTGCTTGTTGAGCAGGGTGTATTCGGCCTGCGCGTACACGCCTTCCTGATGGGTGCGGCCTTCGAAGTCGCGGTAAACCACGTCGCCCACACCGAGCTTCTGGTATTTCCAGTTGGGATCGGCAGCGGCTGCGTTGTTTTCCACTTTCACGTTCTTACGCGACGAATCGTCCATGTAATAGTCACCGTCGTAGAGGTCGGTGATCTTGTTGTTGTGGAAGCCCACGTAGTAGCGCACGTCGATACCGGCCAGGAAGTTCAGTGCGCCGTCGAGGAATTTGTTCTGATATGTAGATACCAGGCCGTACCAGTTGTGAGAGTTGTTCGATTCGCTCATCACCATGTTCGAACCGGTGGTGCTGGCGCGGTTCATCAGCTGGATGAGGTTGTAGCCGAAAGTTCCGTCGGGGTTGCGGAACAGGGTGTTGGGACGGCCGTTCGACGCGCCGTACCACGATGCGTTGCTGAGGCTGGTGCCGTTGTAGGTGCCGCGTCCCTGGCCGCTCTGACCGCCACCTTTGGCCAGCGAGGTGTAGATGGTTGTCGACAGGCTCGAACGGTCGTTTATCTTCCACATGTGTGCCAGCGAAATCTGTGGCTTGTGGTAGGTGTTGAGGTTCGATGTGCGGGTCTGACCCTGGAGGTCGAAGCCGTAGGTGGGATTATACTTGTAGGGGCTATCGCCGTCCATGTAGTTGCGGGCGAGAGTCTGATAGTTCATGATGGTGAGACCGTCCTGGCTTGAACGCTTCTGGTGCCACTGGGGAGCGCCGAATGCGGTGAGCGACAGTTGATGATTGTCGTTGATGCGTTTCGATACGTTCACGAAGTAGTTGTAGGCCTTGAAGGGAGTGCCCTGGATGTATCCGTCGCCCCATTTATGGCTCCCGAGTACGGTCACGGCCCAGCCGTTGTTCATCAGGCCGGTGGACACCTTTATGCCCATGTCGTTGAGGCCGTCGTTACCCATGCCGTACCATACGCGGCCGCCTTTCTCGGCGTCTAGGCTCTGGGTGGTGATGTTGATGGTGCCGCCGATCGAGGGAGTCGAAAGGATTGCCGCGCCGAGGCCGCGCTGGGTCTGGATGTTTGATGCCACATCGCCCAGACCGGCCCAGTTACTCCAGTAGACGCCGCCCCATTCCATGTCGTTGACGGGGATACCGTTGACCAGCACGGCCACGTTCTCGCTCTTGAAGCCGCGCATGTTGATCTTGGCGTCGCCGAAGCCGCCGCCGTCCTTGGTGGCCCATACGCCGGGGGTGGTGTTGAGCACCTCGGGCAGTTCCTGATTTCCGAGTTTTACATCGATTTCAGCGCGGTTGACCTGCGTCACAGCCACGGGGGTCTGACGTGTGCGGGCCAGCGATTGGGTAACCACCACGTCGTTTAGCATCACGTTCGAGGGTGTGAGGCGGATAGTGCCCATTTCAGGCTTCGCGCTCACTACAGCCGGTACATAGCCGATATAAGAGATTGTGATTGACTTTGTGTCGTCAGGCACCGAGAGGTTGAACGCGCCGTCAAAGTCAGTTGTACCTAAGGGCGCGCCGCCTGTGATGACGATGCTGGCGCCGATCACAGGCTCATCCTGTTCGTCGACTACCAGACCCTTGCAGTTGAACCGGCCTCCCGCTGCAAAGACCAGAGTCTGTGCCAGCAGGAGCACCGCGATTACCGAAAAAAGTCGTTTCATACGTAAAAAAGAATAATGACTGGACAGTCCAACGGGACTGCGGTGCAAAATTACATAAATTTCACGACGTTCACAAATTTTCACGTACTAAACCCGGTCACCGCCTTCGGGCGATGACTCGCAGATTTTCCGGCGGGCGTCCAACCCGACTAAGACCCGGTTCCCCAATATTTGTTAATGCTGAGGACGCATATCGCCGAG
>CAMWNG010000030.1 GCA_947175575.1 uncultured Bacteroidales bacterium
TGTAACAGACAAGCAGCTGACGTTATTCTAATTCTTTATATCGAACTCACGTTAAATAAAGCCCGTTCACCACAGAGAAAAGGTAAAACAGAATGGTAGCGGTGGCAGCCGAGAGCTTGCGGATGCCGGCGCCGATGCCGATTACCAGACCGAATTCCGCGATGATGAGCACCCACATGTACCAGCGGTTGGTCACGCAGAACTTCATGTACTCGAGCGACGAGGAACAGAACAGCGAAATGAATGCGGTGATCAGCAGACCAACGGTCATCTTAAGATACACCTTCTTCATGGCCATGCTCACGAGCGATTGAGTGGTAGCTCCACCAGTGGCATCGGGATAAATGTTGAAATCGTTATTGTAACTCATATTCTTGATATTTTTATAGGTTGGAGGTTTACATACGTTCGGGAACACGGATACCGAGCAGACTCATGGCGGCCGCGATTGTACGCGCGGTCACCGCTGTAAGTTGCAGACGCAGACTCAACACTGCGGGATCATTCTCGCGCAGGATGGGACAATCATGGTAGAACTGATTGTATTCCTTGGCCAGGTCATAGGCATACTGCGCTATTACGGACGGGGCATAGGCAGCTCCGGCCTTGGCCACCGTAGCCGGGAAGTCGGCCAGACGCTGAATGAGGGTAATCTCGCGCTGATTGGGAACTACGGCCGCATAATCCCCTACGGAGTGCCCGGCCTCGGCGGCGCGGCGCATCACCGAAGCCATGCGTGCGTAGGTGTACTGGATGAACGGTCCCGTGTTGCCGTTGAAATCAATGGATTCTTCGGGGTTGAACATCATGTTCTTGCGCGGGTCAACCTTGAGCAGGAAATATTTAAGCGCGCCCAATCCTACGATTTCGGCTATTTCAGCGCGTTCGGCATCAGTGAGGTCGGCAGCCTTGCCCTGCTCCTCGGCTATGCGGCGCGCATCGTCCACCATGGTCTGCATGAGGTCGTCGGCATCGACCACGGTGCCTTCGCGGCTTTTCATCTTGCCGGAAGGAAGTTCCACCATACCGTAGGAGAAATGCACCAGATCCTTGCCCCAGGCGAATCCCAGCTTGTCAAGCAGAATGGAGAGTACCTGAAAATGATAGTTCTGCTCATTCCCCACTACATAGATCATCTTGTCGATGGGATAATCGTCGAAACGCATCTTGGCTGTTCCGATATCCTGAGTCATATAGACAGATGTTCCGTCAGAGCGTAGCAGTAGTTTGTGGTCGAGTCCGTCGGCCGTGAGGTCGGCCCACACGCTGCCGTCCTCCTTGCGGTACATGATGCCTTTCTCGAGGCCCTCGAGCACCTTGTCGCGCCCCTGCAGATAGGTCTGCGACTCATAATATATTTTGTCGAAATCGACACCCATACGTTTGTATGTCTCGTCGAATCCGGCATATACCCAAGAGTTCATCTTCTCCCAGAGTGCGCGCACTTCAGGATCGCCGGCCTCCCATTTGCGGAGCATCTCGCGGGCTTCCGCCATCAGAGTCGAGGCAGCTTCTGCCTCTTCTTTGGTCATGCCCTGCTCTTCCTGAAGTTTTTTGAGTTCGGCGCGGTAGTGTTTGTCGAATTCCACATAATAGTCGCCGATGAGATGGTCGCCCTTGAGTCCGGTCGATTCCGGAGTGGCGCCGTCGCCCCATTTCTGCCATGCCAGCATCGACTTGCAGATATGTATGCCGCGGTCGTTCACTATGTTGGTCTTGACAACACGGTTGCCACATGCGCTCAGAATCTGTGCCAGAGAGAATCCAAGCAGATTGTTGCGCACATGACCGAGATGCAGGGGCTTGTTCGTGTTGGGAGACGAATATTCCACCATCACCAGAGGCGATTTGTCGGTGACGGGAGTAAAACCGTATTTCTCTTCGGCGGCGATCGACTGCAACACGCCGTTCCAGAAACGCGGCTCGATAATTATATTGAGGAAACCGTTCACGGCGTTGAATCGGGCGACCGCCGGTTCGTTGTCAACGAGCCAGCGACCGATTTCCTCACCGACAGCGGCGGGAGCCTTGCGTGCGGCTTTTACCCACGGAAACACCACCACCGAGAGGTCGCCCTCGAAGTCCTTGCGTGTGGCCTGAATGACTACATCCGCCGGAGCGGCGTCTATTCCGTACAATTCCTTGACGGCCTTGCACACGGCCGAGGCTATTATATTGTCTATTGACATCGCGATATACAAATTGAATTTTACAGATTAACGGATGAGAAGCGCATCGCCGTAGCAACCGAACCGGTATCCCTCGCGCACGGCCTCATCGTATGCCTTCATGACATTCTCGTAGCCGCCGAAAGCCGCTACCATCATCAGCATGGTGGAATAAGGCAGATGGAAGTCGGTGAGCAGCGAAGTGCACACTGTGAAGTCATACGGCGGGAAGATGAACTTGTTGGTCCATCCGTCATATTCCTTCATGTGTCCGCCCATGCTTACGGCCGACGATATTCCACGTAGCACCGATGTGCCCACAGCGCACACCTGCTTGTCAGCGTCCTTGGCCGCGTTCACGGTAGCGACGAGTTCGGGGCCGGCGAGCATCTGTTCGGAGTCCATGCGGTGTTTGGTAAGATCTTCCACATCAATCTCACGGAACGTCCCGAGACCGCTGTGGACAGTGATGAATGCCTGTTCCACACCTTTGATTTCAAGACGCTTGAGAAGCTCGCGCGAGAAATGCAATCCGACACCGGGAGCCACTACCGCGCCCTCGTTACGGGCGTAAAGGGTCTGATATGCCTCCACATCCTCCTCGTTCGGCTCGCGGTGAATGTAATGAGGCAGCGGGGTGTGGCCCAGCGCGTAGAGGTCGCGTTTGAACTCGTCGTGCGGACCGTCATACAGGAATCGGAGCGTGCGTCCGCGCGAGGTGGTGTTGTCAATAACTTCGGCCACCAGACCGTTGTCATCACCGAAATAAAGCTTGTTGCCGATACGGATTTTGCGTGCCGGTTCGACCAGGACGTCCCAAAGCTTGTTTTCGGCGTTGAGTTCCCGGAGCAGGAACACCTCTATACGGGCGCCTGTCTTTTCCTTGCTTCCGTAAAGCAGCGCGGGAAACACACGGGTGTCGTTGAACACCATCACATCGCCCTCACCGTAATATTCAAGGATGTCCTTGAATTCTTTATGTTCGATCTGACCGGTGCGGTGGTCGAGCACCATCATGCGGCATACGTCGCGTTCTTTCGGAGGGTCCTGGGCAATGAGTTCTTCCGGTAGACGGAATTTGAATTGTGACAGCTTCATCGTATATTTTCTATTCTTCGTTGATTTACTCTAAGTTAAATAATGCTTCAGTGCAACTGTTTGTTGGCTGATTCGAGAATTTCGGGCGGACAATCTTCGGGAAACTCCAGGGGCGCCGCTGCTATGACGTCGGCCGCGCCCTGCACAGTCATGCAGTCTGCTATAGTGACATCGCCAACCCGTGTGCGTCTCAGGGCCGTGAGATGGCCTCCTGACCCGAGTGCCTCGCCTATGTCGCGCGCGAGCGCACGTATATAAGTCCCTTTGGAGCACACCACTCTGATAGTTATGCTTCGGGGCGAGAACTCCAGAAGCTCTATCTCATCGATGACAAGCATTTTCGGAGCGAGATTTACCTCACGGCCTTTACGGGCGAGGTCGTATGCCCTCTTGCCGTCGACCTTGCAGGCCGAGAATGCCGGAGGAACCTGCTCTATCGCTCCGCGGAACCGCTCAAGAGTTTCAAGCACCAGTTCCCGGGTTATATGCCCGGTGGGATAGGTGGCGTCTATTTCGGTCTCGAGGTCGAAGGACGGAGTTGTGGCTCCGAGGGCAATCGTGGCCACATATTCCTTCACGCCGGCCTGAAGTTCCTCGATGCGCCGGGTGGCACGTCCTGTGGTGACGATCATCACGCCCGTGGCGAGAGGATCGAGAGTACCGGCATGACCGACCTTAAACTTTTTGACTTTCAGCCGGCGGAGCACAGCACCACGCACCCGCTTGACCACATCGAACGATGTCCAGCCCAGCGGCTTGTCAACACATATTATTTCTCCACTAACCAGATCCATGCGTTTATCCGAACACGATGCACAGCACGCCTACCACCAGACAATAGAGCGCGAACCAAACCAGTTTACCGCGTTTCACGATCTCCAGCATCCATTTGCAGGCGGCGCAGCCTACAAGGAATGAAGACAGGAAGCCGACGGCGAGGGGTAACCAACCCAGTTCGGCCATAGTGGAGTCGGCGCCCATCGTCAGGGCATCCTTAAGGTCAAGCAAGGCTTGTCCGAGAATCGGGATGATCACCATAAGGAACGAGAATTTCGCCACCTGTTCGCGACGGTCTCCGATCAGTATGCCCGTAGCGATTGTCGTGCCGGAGCGGGAAAGGCCCGGTAGCACGGCAACGGCTTGCGAGCACCCTATGATGAACGCGTCGAGGAAAGTGATGTCGCGCGGCTGATAGGCCTTCGACGATTCCTCGAGGGGACGGGTGCGGAAATAATATGAGAAACACAAAAGTGCGGCGGTCACCAGAAGGCACACACCCACCACTGTGAGGTTCTTGTCGAAAAATCCTTCGATATATTCCTTGAAACACAGACCGACGATACCCACCGGGATGCATGACACCAGAATCTTGAGCACCGTGGACGTGTTTTTGTCTCGCTTGAAAGTGAAGAACGATGTGCACAGCGGCAGGAATTCCTTCCAGAGTATCACGATTGTACTCAGAACCGTAGCGACATGGAGAGCCACATCGAATGTCAGGCTTTGTTCCGGATCAAGATCCATACCCAGAAGCTTTCCGCAGATTTCCAGATGTCCCGACGAACTTATGGGCAGATACTCGGCCAGACCTTGCACTATGCCCATTATCAATGCTTGTAAAGTATCCATTTGTTGTCTGTGTGGATATTGTGTGACGGACGGGAAGATACGACTCCCCCAAAATTCGCACAAAGTTACGACAATTTGCGCCATCTGACAAACATTTAGCGCAAAAAACGCAAAACGCCCGCAGAAGCGGGCGTTTTATATCTTTTTCAATGCAGTTTTATTTCCGCGGCTTGAGACACACGGCAACAGCCATCGCTACAAAGCCGAGAAAACAGATCATAGGACCGATCACTATGCGACGAGTGCTGAAAATATCGGGATTAAACTCTTCGGTAGTGCTTCCGGAACCCAACATCAGCAGAAAGCCGACCACAATCATCACTCCCGCGACGGCCATCAGTATAAAATTGTTTCGTGCGAGCGGGAGGTTATTGAAATCTTCGTGTAAGATCGGATCTTCGGATTTTCGGGGGGAGTTGTAAGTTGCCATATTGAATTGAGGGGATTAACGGAACATATCGTCGTAGTCAGCGCGAAGATAACGGTTGGTGGCGACACAGGCTGCCAGAGCGCAGATCATGAGGCCGGTCAGAAGCAGACCGCCGAATATCAGCCACATCAGCGACCAGGGAAGCAGGAGGTCGACAGCGGAGTCGAATCCCGCGCCGTAGCTGCGCAAGCCCGCGAGCACTGCCGAGGCCCCGATGGCGGCCAAAGCACCCGTGCCCAGACCGGCAAGGATGAACGGCCGGCGTATGAACGCGCCGGTGGCTCCCACAAGTTTCATCGTGTGGATGATGAATCGACGGGAGTACACCGCCAGCGATACCGTATTGTTTATCAGAACGAAAGAAATGACGAGCAACGCGGCCGCGACACACAGCAACACGAGCGTGAGGCGTCCGAGCGTGCGATTGATGGCGTCAACCACCGCTGTTTCTGTGACTATGTCATCAACGGCGGGGTCGAGGAGCAGCGCCGCGCACACTTCCTGAATGCTATCAGTAGAGGCGTAGGCCGGACGCATCCGGACATCGAATTCCGCGCCGAAAGGATTGCGGTCAAGCAGTTCTGAGATATCCTCGCCCATCAGCGCGCTCTCGTCGGCCAGAATATTTTCGGCCGAGGCGAAAGTGAACGACGCGATTGCGGGATGGCCGGAAATTTTCGACTTGAAACGGTTGATTTCGACATCCGGAGCCGTAGGGTCCATCTTGACCACGAAACCCACGTTGGAACGTATATCGGCCGAAACGGCGTGCGACGCCGCCAGCGACATGGCCAGCAACCCAAGGATGACAAGCACCATGGCCACACTGATGATGGCCGTAATCTGTGATCCGAGCGCGGATACCCTGTTGTGTTTCTGAGGTTTCATATACGTAATTCGCGGGAGTGCGTCAGCTCCTAAAATCGCACAAAGGTACTACATTTTGAGTCAACTGACAAACATTCAGCCTAAAAACTCATTTAGCCGGCTCACATAGCCGAGATGCGGGTGTCGAGCCACACCAGCTTTTCGCTGTACGCCTTTATAAGACGGGCCACGGCGTCATCGAACGACAGGTCGGCGTCACCGTTCACTTCGTAAGCCAGCTGGTTCAGTTCGGGTCTGATAGGCCACAGTTCATGATTCAACGCATCGCTTGCCGCGATTAGGGCCGCCTGATCGGAAATATATGCGGCCACTTCTTCGAGACGCGGCTTGCACTCGGCCCAGCGCTCCTTGACGCGTTGCACGAACTTGGTGTCCATGAACAGGCGCGACATATACATAAGATAGCGCGCCACATACCGGCTGCTGTTCTCAGGCAGGAACGTACCCCAGTCGAAATCCCATACCGGACCGGCGCACAGCAACCCACCACGGTCTTTGTACATATAGACACTCTTGGGATGGTAAGGCTCGCTGTTTCCGCCTAATTCGTACACGAACCACCAGTCGATGAACGTATCAGGATCTATATATTCCTCATAGTCGTGTGAACGGACACGTAAAGTGGTCATCAGTATCTCTTCGAGAGAATTCGCATAATTCTGCACATATTCCATCTGCTCGGGTGTGATGTCTTCGTCGGGATCCTTGAACATCCAGGGATGCTTGAAACGGTCGGTAGTGAATTTGAATTCCTCGTCGTAATTTGTGTCGAGTTCGAAAAGATAGCCGCCGGTGAGTTCATCCGCTTTCAGTTTGGTGATGTTCACGCGATTCTCATCCACCTTGATCTGCTCGCACAGATAATAGTTGCCGATATGGACTCCGTTAAGCACCAGCTCGACGAACTGTCCCCGCGGCGTGTAGGCGAGCCCGGTGGCACGCGAGATGGCGAATGCCGCATCGTTGCGCAGCAACGTGCGGTCCATCCAGTTGGCCAGCAGGCACCAGCGTTTGTGGGCGGGCATACCCAGAATTTCGGCTTTTTTGTCAAGTTTCAAGGCGTACGGGCGTTTCGGCATGTTCCATGTCGAATTACCGCGGCCTTTCACACTGAGAGTTCCTGAATAAGCTTCCGAACCGTCGGGCATCGTTATGGTCATCTTCGCACCGGGATTCCACGGATCTTTCGTCACGATGGGGGCATAGTCAGGCAGAGTGATGTTCACAACGGGCAATCCGGTGGTGAAGGCTGCCGAATAGTCGTGACCGTCCCACGACACCGTGACGGGCTCGGATGAAAGCGATGCCGGGTCGCCGTTCGCGTCAGTGTACGAGATCACGAGCACCACGTCGTCTTCGAACGCATCCACCCGCTGTGTGCGTGCGATCGTGGCGCGGTACTGGCCCTCGCGGCGTTCGCCGTTCTCATACACCGGCGCGATGGATTTGAGTGCGAAGTTCTCAGGCTCGATTATAGCGCGTGAGGCGTATGACCCCACGAGGTCAAGCGAGGCCTGGCATCCCTCCGACCCTACGGACAGGTTCAGATTGGCATTGGATGGATTCACACGGAAATCAAAAGTCACTTCGGGAGATACGGTCTGAAATCTCAGCCCGCGTGATCCGGCTCCGAGAAGCACAATCGAAGTGGGAGCCACGGTGAAAGTCCCGAACGTAAACACACTGCCGTCGGCAAGCGTTATGGTCACCTCACCGTTCACAGGATTCTTGCTAATGCCTATGATCACGGCGGAAGGATCGGAAGGCAACGGCGTGGTAACGGTCTCGATCACCGCAGCGGGATCGGCGGGGTCATATAGTTCGAAGACGTATTTGCCTTCGCGCTCCACTACCCGGACACAGAGTCCGTCGTTGCCGTCGCGACCGTCTTTGCCATCTTCGCCGTCTTTGCCGTCGGCACCGGGTTCACCGGGCCAGCCGGGTTCGCCGGGGAAACCCTGAATGCCATCCTGACCGTCGCGTCCGATAGCTCTGACAGGTTCTCCGTCAGCGCCCAACAGCGGCTCGTAGGTGATGCCATTATCATACGACACAGTCCAGAAACCGTCCGGAGTCACCTGCAACAGGGGAACCGGCGGGGTCAGACCATCCTTTCCGTCAGCTCCGTCCTGTCCGTCCTTACCGTCAGTGCCATTCTGACCGTCTTTGCCATCGGCGCCGTCTTGACCATCCTTTCCGTTATAAACATTGATAGACGAACCGTCGGAAAACACGATTGTCCACCCGTCGGCGAGGGGAGTGACGGCGGTCACTATCTTTCCGGCGTCGTAAGCCGCCCGAAGCGAAGCAATGGCTTCTTCCACGCGGTCGACACGTGTCTCGAGTGCGTCAAGCCTGTTATTGATTTCGTCAAGATTCGTACAACAGACCGCCATCAACGGAAGAAAGATAAGAATTATGCGTAAGAATTTCATAATGTCGATTTAGTGTATATTATTGGTTGTCAGATAATTGTGTGTCAATATCTTGGGAGTGTAATGCATCATGCAGCAGCTTGGCTTTTGCTTTTCCGACCACTTCGGCGATTGATTCCATGGACGCCTCACGAAGCTTCTTAACACTCTTAAAATGCTGTAATACAGAGGTTTTTGTTTTTTCTCCTATGCCTTTGATAGCGTCGAGTTCGCTGACAATCGCACTCTTCGAACGGCGGTTGCGGTGGTGTGTGATGCCGAAGCGGTGAGCCTCGTCGCGCAGATGCTGGACCACACGCAGCGTCTCGCTGCCTTTGTCGATATAAAGAGGTACGGAATCGCCGGGAAAATATATTTCTTCAAGACGTTTTGCAATGCCGACCACGGCTATTTTTCCTCGCAGACCGATATCCTCAAGAGCCTCAACCGCGGAGGACAGCTGTCCCTTGCCGCCGTCGACCACGATGAGTTGCGGGAGGGGTTCGCCTTCCGCCATCAGACGTGAATAACGGCGTGTTATCACTTCGCGCATCGACGCGAAATCGTCAGGTCCGACCACAGTCTTGATATTGAAATGACGATAGTCCCGCTTGCTCGGACGCGCGTTTTTGAACACCACACAGGACGCCACCGGATTCGTGCCCTGAATGTTAGAATTGTCGAAACACTCGATGTGCCGCGGCAGCTCGGTGAGATGAAAATCAGTCTTGATGCGTTCGAGTGTCTTTTCCAGCCGCTGTTCCGGATTATGTTTTGCCATGTGTTTGAGGTCGTCCACGCGCCGTTGCCGCGCGTTTCGGCGCGATACATCAAGCAGCTTTATCTTGTCACCACGTCGCGGCACGGTAAATGTCACATCGGGCATTTCAACCTCCGGAGCCGACTCCACCACCACTTCGTCGTATTTCACGCCGAGTGTCTCGGATATCTCGGCCATAGCATAGGCCAGAAGTTCGCCTTGCGACTCGTCGAGCGAGCGTTTGTAACGCAGCGTCACCGAACGTACCACCGCGCCGCGCCTCACATGCATATAATTTATGTAGACATCGGCATCACCCTCGGCCTCATCGAAGCCGAACACATCGACATCCTCGATGGTCTGCGAAACAATGGCACTCCGCGAACGGTAATTCTCTATCAGTTTGTACCGCTCCTTAAGTTCCTGCGCCTCCTCGAAACGCAGTTCGGCGGCAAGCCGGTTCATTTCGTCTCGCAGGTAGTGGAGCAGTTCGGCCGTATCACCACGCAGTATCTGTTTGACGTGTTCGATATATTCCTGATATGTTTCCGGAGACACAAGGCCCTTGCAGCATCCGCAACAGCGGTGTATATGGTATTGCAGACAGAGACGCCCCGAATCCTTGGCCAGATATTCGGGGGTGATAGGCAATCGGCATGTGCGCAGAGGGTAGATTTCCCGGATGAGCTCAATGACGGTGCGCGCCACACCTACATTGGTATACGGGCCGTAATACCGCGATCCGTCCTTGATGCGGTGGCGGGTGAGAAAGACGCGCGGATATAGCTCATTGGTCACGGCTATCCAGGGATAAGATTTATCATCTTTGAGCAGGACATTGTACCGGGGCTTATACTCCTTGATCATGGAGTTTTCGAGATTCAGCGCATCCTGTTCGGTCGGCACCACAATGTAGGACATGTCGGCGATGTTCCGCACCAACAGATTCGTACGCAGAACATCGTGAGTGCGGTTGAAGTATGATGACACTCGCCGCTTGAGATTTTTCGCCTTGCCTACATAGATGACATTCCCCGCGGCGTCATAATAGGTATAGACTCCGGGGGTGTCGGGCAGAAATGAAATTTTCTCGCGCAACGCTTCTGACTTCTGATGTCTGGACATACTTGAAAATGGAGGGAGAGAGTGAGACCGCACCCTGAAAGCATCCGGCGCGGGTGTTTGTTTCTGTGCGCGCCCGCATCCGACGGACGCACACAGATTATATCAATATTTGATCAGCGAGGTCACTTCGGCGTCGGCAGGCAGATTTGCCCGACCGTTGAGCGCGGTGATCTCAATGATGAAATTTATGTAGATTTTTTTAGGATTCATGGATTTTACCAGATTATATGCGGCAGCCATAGTGCCACCGGTAGCGAGCACGTCGTCGTGAAGCACCACAATGTCGTCCGGAGTTATCGCGTCGCGATGCATCTCGATTGTGTCAGTGCCGTACTCTTTCTGATAAGTCTCGCTGACAGTATCGGCGGGCAGTTTGCCGGGTTTACGGGCAGGAACGAAACCGGCGCCGAGTTCGAAAGCGAGTATCGAACCGCCGATGAAACCGCGGCTTTCGATTCCGACCACTTTTGTGACGCCCTTGTCGCGGTAGATCTGTGACAGATCCCAACCGATGATGTGCAGACAGCGGGGGTCTTTGAATGCGGTGGTGAGGTCCTTGAACACGATTCCTTTCGACGGGAAATCATAGACGTCACGGATTTTTGACTTGATGTATTCCATATTGTTTATCTATTATATGTTGTCTTTGGAATTTACGCAGTGATTGGGAAATCAGGGAGTTAAATGCAAATTGTTTCACGTGAAACAATTTATCACCGGCCAATTAGGAGCATGAGGATATTGACGTCGGCCGGGGAAATTCCGGGGATTCGGGAAGCCTGTCCAAGTGTTCGGGGGCGGTGCCGCTCGAGCTTCTGCCGGGCTTCCGTGCTGAGCGCATGAACACTCAGATAATCATAATCGACCGGAATTTTGACTTCTTCGAGGCGGTGCAGCTTCTCGACATTCGCGCGCTCACGCTCAATGTACCCTCGGTATTTTATAAGAATCTCAGCGGCCTCGACGATCTCATCGCGGCGCTCTGCCGGAAGTGAGTCAATTCGTTCTCTCAAGTCGCATAATACCTGTGCCAACAGTTCTATCGACAGCTGAGGCCGCGACACGATATCAACGAGCTTTACGCCCTGCTGCAGCGGCGCACTGTCCACACTCCGCAGCAGGTCGGAGACTTCGGCCGGACGAACCGTCCGCTGCTCCATAAAAGATATAAGCGAATCCCGCAGTTCGCGCTTCTCGAGCATGAGTTCGTAACGCCTGTCGTCTGCCAGTCCGACGGCATGTCCGCGGGGGGTCAGACGCATGTCGGCATCATCTTGCCGGAGCAATATTCTGTATTCCGCCCTGGAGGTGAACATGCGGTAGGGTTCGTCAACGCCTTTGGTAACGAGATCGTCAACCAGCACTCCTATATATGCTTCGTCACGCCCAAGCACGAACTCCGGTTCTCCCTTTACTTTCAATGCGGCGTTTACACCTGCAAGCAATCCTTGTCCGGCTGCTTCCTCATATCCTGTGGTGCCATTGATCTGGCCAGCGAAGAACAGTCCGGGCACAATGCGGGTTTCGAGCGTATGATGCAGCTGTGTAGGATCAAAGAAATCATATTCAATAGCATAACCGGGGCGGAAAATCTGCACTTCGCTGAATGCGGGAATGGTCTGCAGCGCTTCGATCTGAATGTCAAGCGGAAGCGATGACGAGAAACCATTAAGATAGAATTCGGTTGTGTCTGCCCCTTCGGGTTCGATGAACAGCTGATGCTCCGTCTTTTCCGCAAAGGTCACTATCTTGGTTTCAATCGAAGGACAATATCGCGGGCCAATACTCCGGATTTGTCCGTTGTAGAGGGGCGAGTCGGGCAGGCCGCGACGCAGGACATCGTGAGTTGCCTCTGATGTATATACAATATAACATTCACGCTGGGGCAGTTCCCTACGCACTTCAGGGAGATAGGAGAACTTATACCGGCCATCTTCTTCACCGCCTTGCGGCACCGTATATTCCCATTTTACCGAACGGCCGTCTATGCGCACCGGAGTACCGGTTTTCATGCGGTCTGTACGGAATCCGAGTTCGCGCAACTGCTCTGTCAGGCCATGAACCGACGGCTCTGCCACACGGCCACCTTCTACCATCGTACGCCCGATGTGCATGAGTCCGTTAAGAAACGTACCGTTTGTAAGCACAACGGCTCGCGCCGTGAAGCGCGCACCTTCGCGTGTTATCACGCCACCGACTGATCCGTCTTCATTAATTATGAGCTGATTCGCACAGCCTTGCCAAATATTGAGGTTCGGTGTGTTTTCAAGAGTGTGACGCCAAAGCTGAGAGTAACGGTTACGGTCGCTCTGGGCACGCGGGCTCCACATTGCGGGTCCCTTTGACCGATTGAGCATACGGAACTGTATGGCCGTACGGTCAGTGATGATGCCGGTCATGCCGCCGAGTGCGTCGATTTCGCGTACTATCTGCCCCTTGGCTATGCCTCCGATGGCGGGATTGCAGCTCATCTGCGCTATATTGTGCATATCAAGTGTGACCAGCAGCGTGGATACACCCAATTTGGCAGCTGAATGAGCCGCCTCACAACCGGCATGACCTGCACCTACAACTATTACATCGTAATCGAATTTCATTGCTTTATGGCATTATAAAGGGTGAGCGCGCGATTCTCGCATTCCTCCATTATCTCTCGTTCTCCGGGACCTTTGTCGTTGATTCCGCAAAGATGGAGAAGTCCGTGAACAACCACCCGTAACAATTCGCGATTATAATCTTCATGCGATACATCTGTCGCATTGGATGACACCGTATCGAGCGATATGAACATATCGCCGCTGACCACTCGTCCGTGAGTGTTATCGAAGGTTATGATGTCTGTGTAATAATCATGCTGAAGAAACTGTCGGTTGACACGCAATATTTCTTCATCGTTACAAAAGATATAAGATAGCTGTCCGATTTTTTTTTCGTACGTTGCCGCCACTTCTTGCAACCAACGCTCCACACGCTCAAAATCGAGCGCAGGCATAAGTACGTCATGGTTGTACCAGGAGAAAGAATTGAGCATGATCGGAACATTCGGTTTTAACACGCGAAGTTACGAAAAAAAACTCAAAAATACAACATGCCGGATTTTGAGGATGCGGAAGCCGGGAATCTTATCAGGTTGAAATATTTTTGCCGACACTCAAAAGTGTGCTAACACACTGATTTACTGGATGTTATTAAAATTATAACTGCTTTAGAATCAAAAAATTCGAATGACTCGCACCGACATAGGTATTTTTTCGACTCTAAAATGGTAAATTCAGGGAAGAAATGCGCTAAATGTTAACGTCTGTAAAAATCCCACAATCGGACCGATTGTCGTCGCCTCCCCCTAATATGTTTGTATCTTTGCAGCAAAATTCATCATCCAAAAATCAACCATTATGAAAAACGATTCCATCACTCTCCGTCCTCTTTGGCTCAACCATATCGAGCGCTACTCCGACCGTTTGCGCCCTCGGCTCTATGCCGCGCTTATCTCATATCTGCGCAACGGCACTCCCGTACCGGAAAAGCTCTTGCCGCATCTCGGTATAATTATCGACCTCATCGAAGCCGAAAAAGGAGAAGGCACCACCGACACAGTTAGCTCACCCGGACAAGATACCCATAAATCTCTTACCTCTAACATTCCGGCTCCACCGGCGCAAGAACTCGAATACTTCCGTACCTTCACTGAAGACTGCGCGCGTCGCTGCTGCGAAGAATACAAGATAGACCGAGACACGTTCATTGCTACTGCGCGGGCAATTCTCAACAGTTGGCAGAATCCGCTTTCGCCGGGAGGTCCGGTGCGCCATAAAGATGAGAATGATTTCTGGGCTCACATGATTCAGGCAGTCCATCACGAGTTCACGGTAACCCGCAGAATCACAATACAGCGGCGGCAATTGGTGAACACATAGTGCCTCACAATGTCAATTTACATTTGGATACATGCATGAAATTATCTAAATTTGCTGTCGGTAATGATCCGGCTGACAACGCGCATTTCGCAGTCGGTACAGGATAACATCAATGAGATATGGTGGAAATGAAAAGACAACGAGCCGGAAGGAACAGAACACTTACTGTATGCGATCACGAGATTCCTTCACTCGAAAGTTCCATAAGCAGCATCGCTGATCTCAGATCCGAGTTTCGCGACGACATGATCATCAATGCGGATATTTCCGAATGTCTTGATTTGATTCCTGATGAGTATTTCGACTTGATAATAATTGATCCGCCATACAATCTTGACAAGGATTTCAACGGCAAGAAATTCACGGCCATGAAATCTGACGCTTACGAGGATTATCTCAGAAGCTGGTTCTTCAAGGTGTGTGACAAGCTGAAGAAAAACGGCTCTCTTTATATGTGCGGCGACTGGAAATGCTCTTCTTCTATGCAACGTGTAATCGAAGAACGGCTCACTGTAATCAACCGCATAACATGGCAGAGAGAAAAAGGCCGTGGCGCGAAATCCAACTGGAAAAACGGGATGGAGGACATCTGGTTCGCCGTCAAGAATCCTGCTGATTATTACTTTGACGTCGACTCAGTAAAGATGAAACGCAAGGTTCTTGCACCCTACAAGGTTGCAGGTCAACCTAAAGATTGGGAAGAGACTGAGGCCGGAAATTTCAGAGTCACCTACCCTTCAAATTTTTGGGACGATATCAGCATTCCGTTCTGGTCAATGCCGGAAAACACCGACCATCCCACACAAAAGCCCGAAAAACTTTATGCAAAACTTATACTTGCATCCTCAAAACCGGGCGACCGAATATTCGAACCGTTCTCAGGCAGCGGAACCGCGTCGGTTGTGGCACGGAAACTCGGACGACGATTCTGTGGAATCGAAATCAACAGAGAATTTTGTCTATGGGCCTCTAAAAGACTACTTAACGCCGGCACGAATAAGACGATCCAGGGCTATCTCGACGGCGTGTTCTGGGAACGGAATTCCTTAGGCAAATGAAATGAACGATTATGCTTCCTTGCGCGATTTGAGGAAGGAATACACGCGTGATAGGAAAAACACCCCCACACCGCACAGCACTATGAAAGCCGAGCAAGGAACATCGGCCGTGGCTCCTATCATCAGACCGCCCAGTGAGCAACAGATACTGATCGCTACCGACACAATCATTATTCGTCCGAAACTGCGGCAGAATGCCTCGGCAGCCATCATCGGAAGCGACAGCATGGCCATAAGCAGCATGACGCCCACCAGACGGATTGTGAGGACAATCCCCACGGCGATAAATACCGTCATCGTATAGGAGATAAAACGCGTGGGAAGGCCTATGACGCGAGCGAAATCGCGGTCGAAGGCACAAGCCACTATCTGCCGGTATTTCCACGCGAAAAACGCCCCCAAAAGCACGGTATAGATGCCGAATGCCCATAAATCCCGCTCTGAAATCGTGAGTACATTGCCGAAAAGGAAAGAATTCAGTTCCGGCACATAACCCGGAGTGAGGAATACGAACAGCACGCCTATGGCCATTCCGAGCGCCCAGATGACGGCGATTGCGGAATCCTCTCTCAGCCTCCATCGGGCCGACGCCCATTCCACTCCTACCGATGAGGCAATAGCGAATACACCGGCCATCAGTATGGGGTTCCAGCCCAGAAAATATCCCAGCCCCAATCCACCGAAACACGCGTGAGTGACGCCGCCGGAAATTGCCACAAGTCGTCGCGTAATGACGTACGTACCTATCACAGCCGATGATATGCTGATAAGCACCAGTCCTGCCAGAGCGTACACAAAGAAATTATATCTCAGGAGTTCAAGCATCGGAAGCGGGGGTCAGTTGGGTGGCACCTGCATCGGCAAACAGCATCAGAAACTCGTCGCGCAGCTCGTCGGGCATCGCTATTCCGCGCATCTCAAGAGAGTGAGCCCATGGAGCCAGATCATGAGGCAGAAGTGTAAAGAGGACGTCACGGAAGGTCTCAAGTTCTTCCTGTGTATAGCTTTCTGACGAACGTCCGGCATAGCTGTCAAGTTCCTCGTCATCGAAATAAACGGGTTCGTCGGCAAGGGCGGCATCAGCGAATTTCTCGCATACGGCATGCCGGCCGCAACATCCCTCGGCCGCTTCGTTGTTCTCGGTTACGGATTCGTCGCCGGGCTTGTGCGTCAGGCGAAGCACGGTCCCCACGACCACCAGAGCCAGCAATATGTACAGAGCTACAATCACGTTAACATTCAGTTATGGTGAATCCCGCGTCACGCAGATCATCCCAGAATCCGGGATATGACTTGGCGACACATTCAGGATCGTCTATCATTATGCCGGGAACTGCCATCGAGGCTGCAGCAAAAGCCATCGCGATCCGGTGATCTTCGCGCGGCGCGATATGAGGCATCTCTGACACCGGAATCAACTCACCGTCCCATGAAATGGACGTGGGAGAAATCTCGGCTTGCACACCGAGTTTTCGCAAACATTCCTCCAGAGCGCCTATGCGGTCTGATTCTTTATGGCGTAAATGCCCTATATTTATAAATGAGAACGGCATGCCGACTGTCACCGCTGCCACGGCAAGCGCCGGCACAAGATCCGGGTAGGCCCTAAGGTCGAGATCAAGGCGCGAGTGCATCTCCGGTGAAGCGCTCAATTCAATCGCACCGGCTGACGAGTCGGCATCCGTCGTCACTCCGATACGCTCACCAAGCGTGGCAAGCACGGAATCACCTTGAATGGACGGCAACCGCAGCCGGGGCAGGGTGGCGAATCCGGCCGTCACAGCCACAATTTCATACCAGTATGACGCTGCCGACCAATCGGCCTCGGCTTCGGGCTCTACCGGTTGCAGCGTGCCGTCCCCTACTCTCACCGTATAGCCTTCGACAGCCGTTTCTATTCCGCGGGCTTCAAGCATTCGCAGGGTCATGTCCACGTATGGCTTCGAGGGATATTCGCCTCCGAAATCCAATGTAAGACCGCCGCATCCGGGCGCTATCATGCAGAGTGCGGATGCGAACTGGCTGCTGATCGAGGCATCAAGATGAATGGTTCCGGGCGACATAAGTTGGGTGCCTCGTATGTGCAGGGGCGCGAAGCCGTCTTTCTCCAGATAGGAGATGTCGGCACCCATCTTTCTGAGTGCGTCGACAAGCGGGCCAACCGGACGCTGTTTCAATCCTTCATCACCCGTCACCACTATATCCGTGCCGGAAACTGAGGCGAAGTAGGCGGTAAGGAATCGCAGAGCGGTGCCGCTAAGGCCGCAGTCGGCCGTGCCGGAGCGTTGGTGAAGACACCGGCACAGTGCCTCGATGTCATCACACACCGGGAGGCGATCCACAGGAATTGGATTTGCACCCGGAGTGAGTGCTGCCAATACGAGAGCGCGGGCGGCGATACTCTTGCTTAGCGGGAGTCGCGCCACGGTGGTCTCTAAAATATCTTCCGGAGGATAAACTGCGTAAGTCATAAGGCTGTGGGGGTTACATGATGACGCACTGCATCGGCGATATGTGCGAGCGCATCTGCGAGAACGGCTCGTGGCGTGCCTACATTCAGGCGCGCGAACCCGCTGCCTTGACGGCCGAACATCGCACCGTCGTTAAGCGCTACATGTGCTTCAGAGATGAGCATATCCATCAGGCGGGGCTGATCGAGGTGCAGGTCGGTAAAATCAAGCCAAACGAGGAAGCTGGCCTCCGGACGCACCATTCGCACCTGCGGAAGTTCGCGCTCGAGGAATTGTTCCGTGAACTCAATGTTGCTCTCTATGTAGGCCAACATCTCGTTAAGCCATGCCTCACCATGGGTGTAGGCCGCTTCGGCTCCTATGGTGCTTATCAGCACCGGCGCACTGAATTCGTTGACCTCGAGCCAATGGTAGAAGTCGCGTCGTAATTCGGGATTTTTTATCACCATCCACGAACTTACAAGACCGGGGATGTTGAAGGTCTTTGACGGTGCGCCGAGCATCACCCCGCAGCGACGGCAGTCATCCGACGCATCGCAGAAAGGAATGTGCTTCCGGCCGCCGAGCATGAGGTCACCGTGAATTTCATCGCTCACTACGGTCACTCCGGCCTCTGAGCAGATCCGGCCCACCTCGGCGAGCGTTTCCCGTGACCACTGCAGTCCGATCGGGTTATGGGGATTGCAGAGAATCATGAGTTTGGGTTTTGTCTCGGCGATAACACGGCGAAGCCCGTCGATGTCCATCGTATAATTCTTGCCGTCAAACAGAAGAGGATTCTCGGCAACGACACGTCCGTTACCCTCGATTACGGCACGGAAAGGGTGATAGACCGGGGGCTGTATGGCCACCGCATCGCCACGCGATGTGAAATAATTCACGGCAAGCGCGATTCCTTTCACCACACCGGGGATAAAAGCAAGCTCCTCCCGGGCGACCTTCATGCCGTGACGGCGATTCTGCCAGTCGATTATGGAGTCCCAATAAGAATCCGGCGCGGCCGAATATCCCAATACGGGATGTTCGAGCCTGTGCAACAGTGCGGCAGTAATATCCGGGCACACAGCGAAGTCGAGGTCCGCAATCCATAGGGGCGTGACATCATGGCGCCCGAACATCTGGTCGAGGCCTTCGTACTTGACAGCGCATGTGCCATGCCGGTCAATGAGGCGGTCGAAATTATACTTTGTCATGGCAAGATTTGATTTTGCAAGTGCAAAAATACGAAAGTTTTTTGTAAGCGTGAAATTTTGAGAAAGAAATAGGACCTTATAAATCATGAAAAAACACTGACGGGTGAACCATTCGCAGAGACCGGGTGTTTATTTAGTACAATACGACCAATGCCGGTCGGGATGGAAAGATCGAAATCTTCAAGCAATGGCTGAAAGTGCTGTTGACCGCCCGAACAAGAGGAACGACATTGATTGAAAAGGCATTTCCTCTCTTCTCTCGACAGAAAATCGCCGCCCCATAGCGCAACGGGGCGGCGATTTTCTGTTTTATTCTTTCAGACCCGGTTCCCCAATATTTGTTAACGCTGAGGCGGTCAAGCGTTATGCAGATGTGTTCGCGCAGTGAGGGAGCAATGCGGTTGCATTGTGACCGAAACAAGCGGACACAGATGCATGACGATTGGCCGTGGCAATGGAAACTTATGCCACGGATAAGTAAGAATAATGATGTATATGTAAGGATTTCGGGGTAGAGTTGGATTATACAAACCGCAACATAGACATTGCGCGTGCCGCCATCGCAATTCCTTTTGAAGTGTGAAGGAATTGTTCGTAGTTTCTGTTTAAAATCATATAACCGAATTTAGGTGCTTGTAATTGTGTGCCGGGGCAGAAAGTTACCCACTTACCACCGCATCTCACCGGCGCTTTTTGCCTTGTTCTTCAGTCACGTAGCTACGGCTACGCTCCTTCATCACAAGACAAAAATCTCTCGGCGATATGCGTCCTCAGCATTAACAAATATTGCGGAACCGGGTCTTATTTACCGTCGGGATATGAGATGCGTGTGTGGTAAATGGTCATGAGTCGCTTGATAAAGGCCTGTTTGATGAGGCGGATGTCGCGGAATTCAAGGGTGGAATTGTCATGGAGATGATCGGCTATCTGTCCGTCAACTATCTTGTTGACCAGATCGGTGATTGACTCCTTTGTGTACGTCTTGAGAGAGCGTGATGCAGCCTCGACAGCATCGGCCATCATGAGCAGGGACGTTTCACGGCTACGGGGGTTAGGACCGGGGTAGGTGAATGCTTCGGGATTCGGACACACACCGTCCGGCGAGGACTTGGCTGCCTGGAAATAGAAATATTTCGCCTTACCGGCTCCGTGATGCTCGCGGATGAAGTCGGATATGGCGGCGGGCAGACCTGCACGGTCGGCGCGGCGGAGCCCGTCGGTGACATGTCCGATGACGATACGTGCGCTCTGTTCGGGAGTGAGGGTGTCGTGGGGATTGACACCGTGCTGGTTTTCGGTGAAGAACGCCGGATTGTCAATCTTGCCGATGTCATGGTATAGTGCTCCGGCACGCACGAGCTGTTCGTTGGCACCCATGGCGCGGGCGGCATCGCTGGCCAGATTGCTGACACTCATGGCATGCTGGAAAGTGCCGGGGCATTTGTCAGACAGCTCGCGCAACAGCGGCTGGTTGGTATCGGAGAGTTCAACAAGCGTGACCGGTGAGAGGAACCCGAAATATTTCTCAATGGGGAACATGAGGATGTAAGCCATGGACACCATCACGGCGTTGGCACCGAGATAGACCACCATGCGCCACGAGAAGCCGCTGAGAGAGCCGTTCATCAGAAGCTCGACAGCCAGATAACCGAGTACATATGCTAGTGAAACCAGGACAGCGGTGCGCAACAGTTCGGAGCGGGTGGAGAGCTGGCGCAGGGAGTAGATCGCCACGCCCACGGCTATGAATTCCAGGAATATGAATTCCATGGCAAAGGACACGATGGGAGCGATTATGAGGGTGAGTACCGTGGCAGTGAACAGAGCCGTCCGGCCGTCGAAGAACACACCGACCATAATCGGTACAATCACCAGCGGCACAATGTAGACGCCGCCTATGAGGAAGGCGTTTAGGCCGGCGCTGAACAAGAAGAACACAACCAGCAGAAGGTTGATGAACAGCACGGCCTTGAAGTTACGGTACACCTTGGGGACGATGAACGCCAGATAGCCCATCATGACAGCGACGAGGATTCCGACATAGAGGAATTGACCGAGCAGGGTGAGAAGGTCTGTGTGCGAGGTTCGCGAAGCACGTGCGGCCAGCATGGCTTCGTAGGTGCGCAAGTTGGTATAGTCCTGCGCCGATATGATGTCCCCCTTGTTGATTATGGCCTGTCCCTGCATTATGACGCCGCGGTCGGCTGTGAGGGTCTGGAATTCGTTGTCGTAATATCGCTTGCATTCCAGTTCGTTGAATATCAGCGACGGACGCAGAATCTGCTGTAGTTTGGCATCGGCGATATACTGCCGCATGGCCTGGTCGGAGGCTCCGTGATCCAGTGCGAGATAGACTTCTCGCGGTGATATCAGGCTCGCGGTGGAACTTTCAGACAGGATATTGCGACGCAATATTCTAATTTTCGGCAACTTGCCGTCGCGTATTTCAGCCATGACGGTCGGGTCCACCACTCCTTTGGCATATTCGGCTCGTATGATGGCAGCGACTTGATTCCGGTAGTGCCCGGCCGGCAGTTCGTTGACGATGGAGTCTACCACGGCAGGATAGACGCTATAAATGGGAATGAAGCGTTTCTGGAGAGTGTCGCGTATCGACTGCACTGTGAGCGAGTCGGGGTGGATGGGGATATCGAAGGGAGCGATGAGTTGGTTATAGTTCCACGGACGGTCCTGTTCGTAAAGATACTGATGCAGGCGCGCATGCGGGTAGAACCACACCATTATTATAGTGGCGGCGAGGGCCGTCAGCAGGCGTTTAAGCAGAGGATTATCGGGAAATTTCATCGGTTTCAGTGTACGCGTGCGGCAGATTTAACGCCGGAGATGTTTAAGGATTTTTCAATGAGATCGGCGATGGCGTCGGCACTTACGACCTTGACGGAAAGATCGGCCGAGAAAACCTCACCGCTGGCCTCGATGTTGAGTTTGCGGATGTCGATGCCCAGATGGGTGGAGATCATGGCTATGAGTTCCTGAAGAATGCCGTGGCGGTCAATTCCTTCGATGTGGACGCGCGCCTCGAAGCGAGCACCGTTGGAGTCCCAGCGTGTGGCCAGGATACGGGGGCCGTAGCCGGCTTTGAGCACCTGAGCGCGCGGGCAGTCGACACTGTGGATTGCCACACGGCCGTCGTCAGTGATGAAACCGAGGGTGTCATCTCCGGGAATCGGAGAGCAGCAGTCGCAGGTGATGAAGTTGGCGTTACCGGCGTCATCGCAGCGCAGGGTGTATATTTCTTTAGGATTGATGGCCTGAGGTGCGGCTTCGGCATCGGATTTACCCATACCCATGCGCCAAATCTTGCTGAAAATGTTTCTCGACCCTTTCGAATCGGCTTCGGCAGGCTTGCGCAGGGCCTTGACAAGAAATTCTCCCAGCATGATCTCCTCGTTTCCAAGCTGGTAACAGAGTTCGTCGCGGGTGTCGATATGGTAAGTGCCGAGGATTTTCGAAATCACGGGGTTGGTGTCGGGGATGTTGTGTTCGGCGAGCCATTCGCGCAGCATCTCGCGTCCTTTGGCTATGAGTGGCTGACGGACTTTGCGCAGGGCCACGCGGAGGCGTGTCTTGGCATGTGCCGTAACGAGGAAGTCGGCCCATTCAGGCTGAGGAGTCTGCGACTGAGAGGTGAGTATCTCGACCTGATCGCCTGACGACAGGCGTGCGCTTAACGGCACGAGCTTATGGTTCACCTTGCCGGCTATGCAGTGGGTGCCGAGTTCCGTGTGGAGATGGAACGCTACGTCGAGCACTGTGGAGCCGGCCGGAAGCGTGATCAGCTCGCCCTTGGGGGTGAACACCACTATCTCGGAGCTGAAAAGATTGAGTTTGACGGTGTCGAGGAAGTCGATGGCCGACGGTTCGGGGTTGTCAAGAATGTCCTTGATGGTGCGGAGCCATGCGTTCAGTTCGCTTTCTTCATCGCTTTCGCCTATTTTATATTTCCAATGGGCGGCAAAGCCTTTTTCAGCAATCTCGTCCATGCGTCGGCTGCGGATCTGTACCTCGATCCAGTTGCCGTCAGGACCCATGACGGTCAGATGCAGTGCCTGATAACCGTTTGCCTTGGGCACGGATATCCAGTCGCGCGTGCGTTCGGGGTGAAGACGGTAGAGGTCGGTTATAGCCGAGTATATGCTCCAGCATATTGCTTTCTCCTGTGAGGGATCGTCGCAGTCGAACACGATGCGCATGGCGTAAAGGTCGTACACTTCCTCGAAGGGCACCTGTTTGGTCTCCATCTTGCGTGAAATGCTGTACACGCTCTTAAGGCGCGCCTTTGCTTCGTATTTCAGTCCCATTGCGTCAAGCCGCTCCTTGATTGGTTGGGAAAAATCGGTGTAGACGGCTGTGCGGCGAGCTTCACTCTCGGCAATCTTTTTCGATATGGTCTCGTAGGTGGCGGGATGCTCGTATTTGAAGGCGAGATCTTCGAGTTCGGTCTTTATTTCAAAGAGTCCGAGACGGTGGGCGAGGGGAGCATAGATATAAAGGGTCTCGCCTGCAATCTTGTACTGCTTGTTGGGTGCCATGGAGCCGAGCGTGCGCATGTTGTGCAGACGGTCGGCCATTTTAATGAGCACCACGCGT
>CAMWNG010000031.1 GCA_947175575.1 uncultured Bacteroidales bacterium
GCAGAACTAATTGATAGTCTGCGGTTTGTCTTAATTTTGTCTTGCGTGGTCCGGATTCTGTCCGACCCGCCAAGTGGAGCTGGAGGGGATTGAACCCTCGTCCAAACGTGGAACCAATGAGCTTTCTACGTGCGTAGTCTTTGATTGGTTTTCGTGGCGGGGCAGGCCAAAGACAGCCAACCACGCCCTTATCCTCTTGAATTTCGGCTGCCGGCTCGAGGCTGTCGGCAGCCTATTCCTGAATTGCTACACCACCGTATCGATTAGTCTCAGGACGGGGACAATCGGGTGATGTCTCGTCTCCGCAACTGTTGCAGAGATTAAGCTGATCTACTGTGCTTCAATCAAGCAGCGAGAGCGAAGTTGTTTTCGCCAATTAAATTCTCTGATGTTGTTTTTATAGAGGCAACCATCATGCCTCTGCACGCTTACACACCACTTCTACACGCTGTCAAAGCCAGTCAGCCCCGTGGTTTTTTGTAAGGATTGCAAAGTTAGTGCTTTGCGGCGAAGTATGCAACTCTTTAACTTAATTTAGCATCGGCGCGATGCGATGAAGTGCCTTCATGAACGCATCCACTTCTTCCACAGTGTTGTATGCCGCGAAGGAAACCCGCACTGTTCCCTCGATTCCGAGTGCTGCCATCAGGGGTTGGGCGCAGTGGTGGCCTGTGCGAACGGCGATGCCGAGTTTGTCGAGCAGCATACCGGTGTCATAATGATGTGCATTGCCGATCAGGAATGAGATCACGGCGCACTTATTGGGGGCGGTTCCGAAGATGCGCATGTCAGGGATTTCGTCAAGCATGCGGCCGGTGGCATATTCCAGCAAACGATGTTCATGGTCGGCGATGGCTTCGATGCCGGTGTGTTCCATGAATTCGACAGCCTGCGAGAATGCTGCGGCTCCGACATAGTCGGGTGTTCCGGCCTCGAATTTGAATGGTAGTTCAGCCCATGTGGTGTTTTCGAAAGTGACGTGTCCGATCATCTCGCCGCCGCCCTGATAGGGGGGCATGGCTTCGAGAAGGTCGCGCCGCCCCCATAGGATTCCGATGCCCGTGGGGCCGTACATCTTGTGGGCCGAGAATGAGTAGAAGTCGCATCCAAGCTGCTGCACGTCGACACGTGTGTGGGGCACGCCCTGAGCTCCATCCACACAGATCACGGCGCCGTGGCTGTGAGCTATGTCGGCCATCTCCCGTATGGGATTGACCGTGCCGAGCACATTCGAGGCGTGGCACACGCTCACCATTCGGGTGCGGGGAGTGAACAATCCGCGGTAGGCGTCAAGGTCAAGGGTGCCGTCAGGGAGCATCGGCACCACCTTTATCACTATTCCCCGGCGCGAGCGCAGGAGTTGCCATGGCACGATGTTGGAGTGGTGTTCCATCACGGTGAGGATAACCTCGTCGCCCTCGGAAAGCAACTGCCCGTATGACGCGGCTACGAGATTGATGCTCTCGGTGGTGCCTCGGGTGAAGATGACTTCATCGTCGGAAGGCGCGTTGATGAACCTTGCGGCAGCGTGGCGTCCGGCTTCCATGGCGTCGGTGGCTTTCTGCGACAGGCAGTGCACGCCGCGGTGCACATTGGCGCGCCGGGTGGTGTATGCTTCCCGGATTGATTCCACCACACTCTCCGGAGCCTGCGATGTTGCGGCGTTGTCGAGGTAGATCAACGGTTTGCCATAGACAGTGGATGTCAGAATGGGAAACTGACTTCTTATTTCTTGGATATCCATGGCCGTGGTTCAGTCTAAAGAGCAGCCGGCGCAGGTGGTCTCGCAGCCGTGCAGCCGCTTTTCTACCAGATGCGTGAGGCGGTCGTGAAGGGGAGTATATGAAATTTTTGCCAGGACGTCGGTCATGAATGCGTTTATGAGCATCATGCGTGCCTCGGCTTCCGGGATGCCGCGCGACTGCATGTAGAACAGTGCGTTGGAGTCGAGCTGGCCGGTGGCCGCGCCGTGCGAGGCTTTCACCTCGTCGCAATTGATTATGAGACGAGGCATGGCGTACATGCGTGCTTCGGGCGAGGCGAGCAGATTCCGGTCGGTCTGATGGGCTTCTGTGAAGGGTGCATCCGGCCGGATGGTCACCGTGCCCTGGAAAGAGCCTTGGGCGGAGTCGAACAACGCGTATTTGAACAGCTGGTGCGAGGCGCAGCGGGGTTGAGTGTGCACCAGTCGCACGGCATTGTCGATCACCTGTTTGCCGGAGCCGATCACCAGGCCGTTTACAGTAGTGGTGCAATGCTCGCCGAGATGATGCGGAATGAATTCGTTGCGTGTGATGCCGCCGTGGAGATACAGGTTGGTCAGTTCGAGTGTAGAGCCTTCAGCCTGTTCGGATGCGGTGACCGAAGCGCGCGATGTGCGGGGCGTGGCTTCCTCCAGATCGAAGATTTCGAGACGTGAACCACGACTCAGTGACGCCTCGACCACGCGGCAGTTGAGATAGTCGACATCATTAACCCGCGGATGGTCGCAAAGCAGGACGCGCGCTGCCGCGCCCTCTTCCACGAATATTTTCACACGTCGTACGGCCATGAGGGGTTCGGAAGTGTTGAAAATGGCCAGAACCTGTATGGGACGGTCGAATTTTACGCCCGCGCGCACGCGTATGAACACTCCATCCTGAACAAACAGTGTGTTCAGGGCAGCCACGGGATTGTCGGCCGGGGCGATTTCACGTGCCACATCGTCGGGGTAGAGTCGGGCTGCCTCGGCCAGGGACATCACTTCGACACCTTCGGGAAGGGCTGCGGCCATGCGCGGCCCCGGTACAAAGGCATCGTTGACCACGAGAGCACTCGGGCCGGCCGCTACGGGAGTCTCGCAGCCGAAAGCACCCTCTGCGTCGGCATCGAAACGCCGACGGGTGAGGTTTAGACCGTAGTCGGGTGCGAACATGTCGTTTAGCGACACTTTCACGAAACCTTCATCGCCGAAATGAGGCAGGCGGCCGATGTGCGTGAGCATGTGCAGGGCCGCGTCGCGATGGCGGTTTAGTGCCTCGGGCGAGCCGGCGCATATCATGTCGCGGTGGCTGCGGTAGAGGTCGAGATATTGGGTCAGCGCGTTCATAGGCCCTCCTTGCTGTCTACCTGCTCTTTAATCCAGTCGTAACCTTTCTCTTCGAGCTCGAGTGCGAGTTCGGGTCCGCCGGAATATACGATGCGACCTTTGTACAGGATGTGAACGAAGTCGGGTTTTATATAGTCGAGCAGACGTTGGTAATGGGTTATGACTATGGTAGAGTTTTCAGGAGTCTTGAGTTTGTTGACACCTTCGGCCACCACTCTGAGCGCATCGATGTCCAGACCCGAGTCGGTTTCGTCGAGAATGGACAGGCGCGGTTCAAGCACCGCCATCTGGAAAATCTCGTTACGCTTTTTCTCGCCTCCGGAGAATCCTTCGTTCACTGAGCGGTTGGCAAGTTTGTTGTCAAGGTCGACCACAGCTCGTTTCTGGCGCATGAGTTTCAGGAAGTCGGCTGCCGACATAGGAGCTTCGCCGAAGTATTTGCGTTTGGCGTTCACGGCGGCGCGCATGAAGTTCACCATCGAAACACCGGGAATCTCCACCGGATACTGGAAGGATAGGAACAACCCCTCGTGGCTGCGGTCTTCGGGCGTGAGACTCAGAAGGTCGAGTCCGTGAAAGGTGGCGGATCCGCCCAGAAGTGTGTAGCGGGGATTACCGGCCAGAACACCTGAGAGGGTACTTTTGCCGGATCCGTTGGGACCCATGATAGCGTGGACCTCGCCGGGCCGGATCGTAAGATCGATTCCCCGGAGTATTTCCTTGCCGTCGATTCCGGCGTGGAGGTTGTCGACTTTGAGAAGAATATCGTTGTTTGACATATTTACCTAATATATGGCGGGCGTCAGCCCACACTGTTTTCAAGGGTTATCTGCAATAATTTCTGGGCTTCGACGGCGAATTCCATCGGCAGTTTGTTCATCACCTCCTTAGCGTAGCCGTTGACTATCAGGCCGACAGCTTCCTCGGTGGGGATTCCACGCTGATTACAGTAGAAAAGCTGGTCCTCGGAGATTTTTGAGGTCGTGGCTTCGTGCTCCACGATGGCTGTGTCGTTCTGCACGTCGATGTAAGGGAATGTGTGTGCGCCGCATGTGGAGGAGAGCAGCAGCGAGTCACATTGTGTATAATTTCTCGCGTTCTGAGCCGCCGGCACCACTTTTACCAGTCCGCGGTAAGCATTTTCGCTGTGGCCGGCTGAAATGCCTTTGGACACTATGGTGGAGCGTGTATTTGCTCCGACATGTATCATTTTTGTACCGGTGTCGGCCTGCTGGCGGTTGGTGGTCACGGCCACAGAGTAAAACTCGCCTACGGAGCCTTCGCCCTTGAGCACACAGGACGGATATTTCCATGTGATGGCCGAGCCGGTTTCGACCTGGGTCCATGACAGTTTCGAATAGTCGCCGCGACACAATCCGCGTTTGGTCACGAAATTGTAAACGCCGCCGCGGCCCTGCTCATCTCCGGCATACCAGTTCTGCACGGTGGAGTATTTCACCTCCGCACGGTGCTCCACCACGATCTCGACGATTGCGGCATGCAGCTGATTCTCGTCGCGCATCGGGGCGGTGCAACCTTCAAGATAGCTGACATAGGAGTCATCGTCAGCCACGATCAGCGTGCGTTCAAACTGTCCGGTTCCGGATGCGTTGATGCGGAAATAGGTCGACAGCTCCATCGGGCAGCGCACACCTTTGGGAATGTAGACAAACGAACCGTCGGAAAAGACAGCTGAATTCAGAGCCGCGAAGAAGTTGTCGCGGTAGCTCACGACACTTCCGAGATAGCGTCGCACGAGGTCGGGATGCTCCCTTACGGCTTCTGAAATCGAGCAGAATATGATGCCCTGCTTGGCCAGCGCCTCGCGGTGGGTGGTTTTTACGGAAACGGAGTCCATCACGGCGTCGACCGCCATCCCGGACAGTTGTTTCTGCTCCTCGAGGGGAATTCCAAGGCGATTGAATGTGTCAAGCACCTTGGGGTCGACCTCATCGAGGCTCTTGGGTCCCTCTTTTTTTCGAGGTTCGGCATAGTAGCTGATGGCCTGAAAGTCGATGTCGGGAATGTCGAGATGAGCCCAACGCGGCATTTCGAGCGTAAGCCAGTAGCGATATGCTTCAAGGCGAAAATCGAGAAGCCACTGCGGCTCGCCTTTGCGCTCGGAGATGAACCGGATTACCTCCTCCGAGAGGCCGGCGGCCAGGATGTCGGTGTCGACATCGCTTGTGAAACCGTATTTATATTCGCCTGAAGTAGCTGATTTTATGGTGGATTCGGAATTATTCATTATTGTCGTTATCGGACTGTTGTCTGATATAGTTGAAAACGTCTTTGTCGGAAATATTGTTTAATGTCTCACGGCCGAGATATCCGAGGGTAACGGGAGCGAGACGCACCACTACGGTACGCCAGGGCTTGCGGGCGTCGCCGTCGAGCAGAGCTGCGTCATCGGTTGCCACAGCGTACAGATTCACGGCGAGACTGAGCATCAGACTCCATAAAAGCGTAGTGAAAACGGCTCCGGCAAGTCTGTCGATAATCCCGAGATGGAGCGCTCGGACCACGGCACGCAGAGCCCGCACGGCCAGCCATACGGAAAGATACGCCACGAAGAATGCTATGGTGTAGCCGCACACTGATTCAAATGCCGTAGGCCCATCGGGCGAGGATGCGAGCCATCCGCCGACAATTCCTCCGGTCAGGCGCGCGAATATCACACCTGCGGCAAGCCCGGCGAGTTGTCCGAACTGACCGAGAATGCCCTTCACGAAACCGGTGATGCAACCGACACCGGCCACAACGAATATCAGAATATCAAATGCCATAAGACAGCGGTGTTCAATGGTGCAAAGTTACGAAAAAAATCCGGATGAATCTTTACCAAAGTGAGTTGGCGTATATATATTATAAAAAACACCGCGCGATGAGTCGCGCGGTGTTCCGTGAAAGATTATTATGCTTTTATCTGCCGTGGCAGTTCTTGTATTTTTTGCCTGAACCGCAGGGACAGGGATCATTGCGTCCGACGCGTGGCTGCGCTTTCGCGGGCATCGGCTTCTGCTGCTCACCGCGGGGTGCCGCAGCTGCTTGGCGCTGTGCCTCCTCGCCCGGAAGTGTGGCCTTGGAGGTGGTGTAGTTGTAGTTGCGTGGCATTTCAGGAGCAGCCTGTTTCAGTTCGGGAGCCGCTTTGGGAGCAGGGGCTTTCTGTTCTTCGGCGGGAGCGGGAGCCTGGGTGGGAGCGGGAGCTTCGCGCACCGGAATCTGGGCACGCATAAGTGCTGCCACCATTTTGGCGTTGAGGCGCGAGAGCATGTCCTGGAAGAGATGGAAGGCCTCGACTTTGTATATCACGAGAGGATCCTTCTGTTCGTAGGATGCGTTCTGCACGCTCTGGCGAAGTTGGTCGAGTTCGCGGAGATGGGTCATCCACAATTCATCGATGGTGACCAGTGAGAGAGCCTTCTGCCATTCCTTGATGATGTTGCGGCCTTCGGTAGCCGAGGCTTCTTCGAGGTCGATACGCAGGTTGAACTGGCGTTTGCCGTCAGTAATGGGCACGATGATCTTGCCGCGGTAGTCCTGATTCTGCAGGATGCCGTTGATCACGGGAAGGGCGATCTCGCGGATGCGGTCGTTCTTGCGGTCGAGTGCTTTTAGAGCTGCTTCGTGAAGTGCGTCGACACGTTCTTGCACTGACATGGCGTTGTATTGGGCCTGATCGAACGGCGGTTCGATGGCGAAGATACGGAAGATCTCATGCTTGAGGGTGTCGAAGTCCATTCCCTCGGCCATGTTGATGAGGTTTTCGACCGAGTCGTACAGCATGTTTGCGATATCTATGCCGAGACGTTCGCCCTTCAGTGCGTGCTGACGGCGGGTATAGATATAGTTACGCTGCTTGTTCATCACGTCGTCGTATTCCACGAGACGCTTACGGATGCCGAAGTTATTTTCCTCGACGCGACGCTGGGCTTTTTCGATCGCGTTGTTTACCATCTTATGTTCGATAACCTCGCCTTCCTTGTATCCGAGCGTATCGAGAAGTTTCATGACACGGTCGGTGGCGAAGAGGCGCATGAGCTGGTCTTCGAATGACACGAAGAAGACGGAGGAACCGGGGTCGCCCTGACGGCCGGAGCGGCCTCGCAGCTGTCGGTCGACACGGCGGCTTTCGTGACGTTCTGTGCCGATGATGGCCAGGCCACCGATGCCCTTGTCCTTGACAATAGCCGGATCCTGCATGTCTTTGACCTCCTGGGTGAGCTTGATGTCGGTACCGCGTCCGGCCATGTTGGTGGCGATAGTAACGGCTCCGGGGCGGCCTGCGAGTGCCACAATCTCGGCCTCGCGCTGGTGCAGCTTGGCGTTCAGGACCTGATGCTGGATTTTGCGCAGCTGCAGCATTCGGCTCAGGAGTTCGGATATTTCAACCGATGTTGTACCAACAAGGACGGGACGTCCGATGGCGTGGAGGCGTTCGATTTCGTCGATTACGGCATTATATTTTTCTCGTTTGGTCTTATAGACGCGGTCGTTCATATCCACACGCGCCACGGGGCGGTTGGTGGGGATGGTCACGATTTCGAGTTTGTAGACATCCCAGAATTCTCCGGCCTCGGTTTCAGCCGTACCGGTCATACCGGCGAGCTTGTGGTACATGCGGAAGTAGTTCTGGAGAGTGATGGTCGCGAAAGTCTGTGTGGCAGCCTCGACTTTGACTCCCTCCTTGGCCTCGATTGCCTGGTGGAGACCATCGGAGTAGCGGCGGCCTTCCATGATACGGCCTGTCTGTTCATCGACGATCTTGACCTTGTTGTCATCTATGACATATTCAACTTCGCGTTCGAACAGGGTGTATGCCTTTAGAAGCTGAGTGACGGTGTGGACGCGTTCGCTCTTTATGGCGTAATCGTTCATCAGTTCGTCCTTGCGCTGCTGGCGTTCCTCGGTGTCGGGCTCGTGTTCCAGTTCCGAAAGCTGTGAGGCGATGTCGGGGAGCACGAAGAAATTGGGATCCGATACGGTCTTGGTGAGTTCGTCATGACCTTTGTCGGTGAGCTCGACCGAACGGTTCTTTTCGTCGATTACGAAGTAGAGGGGATCTGTCACCACTGGCATTTCGCGGGCATTGTCCTGCAGATAGTGTGCTTCGGTCTCGAGCAGGAGGGTTTTCATGCCTTCCTGACTGAGGAACTTGATCAGCGCGCCATGTTTGGGCAGACCTTTGTATGCGCGGAAGAGCAGCAGGGCGCCTTCTTTC
This sequence comes from uncultured Bacteroidales bacterium, assembly GCA_947175575.1. Classification (GTDB taxonomy): domain Bacteria; phylum Bacteroidota; class Bacteroidia; order Bacteroidales; family Muribaculaceae; genus CAG-873. The sequence continues at coordinate 8,310 of CAMWNG010000031.1, forward strand.
TGCTCGTTCTTATCGTCAGAGGCGATTTTGGCTTTGGCCTCGGTGAGGATCTGATTGACCAGACGGCGCTGTGCGTCCACGACTTTCTCGACATTGTGTTTGTAGTCGTTGAAATACTGCTCCTCGCCGCGAGGCACGGGACCCGATATGATGAGCGGTGTGCGCGCGTCGTCGATAAGCACGGAGTCGACCTCGTCGACAATGGCGTAATAGTGTGAACGCTGCACCATGTCTTCGGGAGCCATGGCCATGTTGTCGCGCAGATAGTCGAAACCGAATTCGTTGTTGGTGCCGTATGTTATGTCGCAGTTATATGCGGCGCGGCGTTCGGCCGTGTTGGGCTGGTGTTTGTCGATGCAGTCTACTGTGGAGCCGAGGAACTGGTAGAGCGGACCCATCCATTCTGAGTCACGCTTGGCCAGATAGTCATTGACTGTCACGACATGGACACCACGGCCGGTGAGTGAGCGGAGGAACACGGGCAGCGTGGCCACGAGGGTTTTACCCTCACCGGTGGCCATTTCGGCTATCTTGCCTTCGTTGAGCACCTTGCCGCCCACCATCTGCACATCGTAGTGCTCCATGTCCCAGGTCACTTCGTTGCCGCCGGCCATCCAACGGTTCTTGTATATCGCTTTGTCCCCGTCGATTGACACGAAGTCGGCTCCGCGTCCGGCGAGGTCGCGGTCGAGATCTGTCGCTGTGACTTCTATGGTCTCGTTCTGAGCGAAACGGCGTGCGGCATCGCGCATGGCGGCAAACACCACCGGAAGATGTTCGTCAAGTTTTTCCTCAAGGATTTCCTTGATGTGTTTTTCGCGTGAGTCGATTTCCTCCCAGAGCGGTTGACGTTCGTCAAGCGGAAGGGTTTCGATTTCCTCTTTGAGCGATGCGATGCGGTCCTCGTCCTCTTTTATCGAGTTATGGATATCGGCACGTACATCAGCCACGCGTTCGCGGAGTTGGTCGTTGGTCAGAGCGGCCATTTCCTCGCGCAGCGGAGTGATATTTTTAGCTACATAGTCGAGGTACTTCTTGCGGTCGCGTTCGGCCTTTGATCCGAAAATGCTTTTGAGAATTGATTCTAAAGACATTATATTGAAGTGTTATTTGTTATCGGAAGTTTTGAAAATGCATGCAAAGATAGTGAAAATCCATAGATTTCCACTACGTTACCGCCAAAAAAAACGCTTTATTTCAGCGACAGAGGCGGCATCGCGGCCGCGTTCGGCGACCGTATTCGCAAAATCCGGGCTACCGTAGGAGCGATCACGCGGATATCGACCGGAGTGTCGATCGTGCGTGCATCAAGATCAGGAGCAAGAATGAATACGGGGGCGAGTGGCGGAGTCATGCGGCTCACATACACCGGACGCGAGGGGTCGGCCGGTGTAACGATGTCATCGACAGTCTCCCAACCCGGAGCCACCTCCACAAAAAGGTCGCCGGAGCCGGCCGGGTTTACATTGCGTTGCATGGCCTCGAGTCGCGAGTCCCCACGTCCTGAAAGAATCTCGTCGATGGTGATAACGCGGCTCACGCCCGTCATCCGTTCAAGGAAATCGGCCGCCTCACGGCGTATATCATGAGCCGATACGCCGGCGCTTTCAACCAGTTTATGGTTTAGGAAAAACTGCCCTTCATAGAATGATGTCACCCACTCTCCATTGCCGAACTTGGCCATCAGATACATGTTGAGAAGGCTCTTGGCTCGTTTGGTTGAGAATTCCCCGAACGGAATGTTCCATCGTTCGTCATCGCGGCGGGTGCGCCCCGAGGGGGGTAGGGCGGCAACAATATACACTGCTCCGTCCTTACCTGCGGCATTGTCGGCTTTGGTCATCAGCCGCGACAGATCGCGATCGAGCCGCAGATAGGAGTCCATCAGCTCGTAACGATTGTCGCTGTTGCGAGTGTAATCGTATGGCCGTAACGAGTAGGTCACGTTGATCATGTCCGGCGCGCCGGCTTCGGCAGTGCCAAGCTTGAGGTCGTCGATAAGTTCGGTCGCGAGATCGGTCACTTCTGTGTTCACCATCGGTGAGGCGGCGAACATGGCGTAGCGGTCTGAGTTGGCGCGCGGGAATGTGTAGCGGAATTTGTAATGTGTGAGATGTTCGGGCAGTCCGGGGTAGGAACTTTCCGGGGCCACGGGCGTCCATTGCAGCGTGTCGAGCCGTGCGGCCAGCGGGCGCAGACGGTTGCGGTATGTCACAGACGAAGGCAGATCCTTATAGTAGGTCGATGTGGCCCAATTGCCTGTCTCGTCGTTTATCCATAGGGCTGCTCCGGCCGAATGACCGGCTGTGACTATCGCCATGGACGGGTCGGCGGCAATGGAGAATACACGGTTCACTCCGCCGCCGGCAATGCGTACTTCGTCGGAGAGAGTGCTGACAGACAACGCTTTCGGCGAGAAGGTCTGGGACGTGAAATTGCCCATGGCGTCGGCGTCGAACATCACGGAACGGATGCGGCCCGTGGGACGGTCGTAGACCTCCGCACCGGATACACCGGTAATGTTTGGTGAAGCACCTGTCATCACCATGGCCGCGGCGGCTGTGGGGTCGACATTGGTGCCGTAGTCGGCATTGGCGATTATTACGCCGTCGCGCAACAGTCGGTTAAATCCGTCAGGACCGAACTTACTGCGCAGAAGTTCCACATATTGGTCATCGAGACCGTCGATCATTATGCTGACCACCATGCGCGGACCCTCTGCCGCGGATGCGGGCAGAGCCATCCCCACCACAGATGTGATGAGGGCCAGAAATATTCCGGGAATACGGCAACGGTAAAGGTCGGTCATCCTAATGATGCGATAATTGTTTATAAGTCAGGAATATAAAGCGTGCGGCCAACATGAGGTCCGCCAGCATGAGCGGATAAAACGCGGGATTGAATCGTTGCGTGAGCCATGGAGAGGCTGCAATAAGACACAATACCACTGCAAAGTTAACGATTTGGTATGAAAAAACGAAGGTCTTGAACTTTTTTAACCATATAAAAACGGGCGGTACGAGACACAGCGGATTTAGCCACCACAGCAGTACGTTGGGAGATGTGGCTTCATGCACCGAGATGAACACCAGAAATGCAAGCAGACACCCTGCAAGACCGGCCACGGTATAATAGATAGTGTCGGCCCAGCGGCTGATACGTCCCCTACGAATGTCCCACACGCAGATTGCCGCCACGGCCACGCACACCGCCCAGCAAACAGCCATCGGTGTGAGCGGCCAGGGTGTAGGTGACGCAACGGGCGCGCCGGCGGGGAGATCTATGATCACTTCGGCCGGGGCGGCCACGGAATGACCGTCAACGGTGGCGCCTTCCATCATGGTCATAAGTTCCATGGGGCAGAACGCGAGTTCGGAAGGGTGGAGCGGATAGTCGATCCCACTGCCGAGTGCGAGGTCAATGCCGAACTGATACCAGGGATAATTGGCATGATAATGGCGCATGACGTCGCGGAAAGTGAAAGTCTTGCCCGATACGCTCCAGGACGTTGGGCCGAACCGGATTGAGTCGGAGCCGAAGGCCTCGCGGATAGCTTCAAGCGGCCTTGTGGCACAATTGTCGTAAACGTAGTTGTAACGATATGTGCTGTTCTCAGGCAGAAGATCGCGGTTCACCCGGGAGAGCAGGCGGTCGGTCTGCTCCGGAGTGAGTGAAAGACGCTGGCTGACAACCCTCCGCCCTGCGCGGCGGTATGATTCGGCGAACCTGCGCCAGTCAACGGCCCCCACCATATAGTCGGTCTCCCCCTTTACGAAGCGGTAGACGAAATTCGGGGCGTTGAAATCGAACATGCCGTATGTGATGGCCACATCCGGCTGTCCCGGCTGCGAGATTACCAGGGCCGAGTGACCTTCAAGTTCGTATATGTCGCTTCCGGGATAGCACGTAACCAGCGATACGCTCACGGAGTCGGCGCCGCGGAGTCCCTGCAACGAGAACAGTACACAGAGTATGAAGGCTATTATGCGCATGAATCTCATCTTATGTCGATAAGTTTATGAGTCTGGAGCGATAGACGCCAACGCGGATGGTCGAGACAGAACCGGATGGTCTCCGGGACATTACCGCCGGAAAGCGGCTGTGCGAAATGATGGGTTGCGGGCAGGAGTTCCGCGAGTCGCAGCAAGTGGTCGGGGGAATTCTGATACACCACTTTCAGCTCGTCGATGCGTCCGATATCCCATGGACCCTCTTTCGGCGAGCATGTCACCCAGTCGACTTCGGGAGGCACCGGCCGAGAGCCATTGGTCTCCACCTGCACGTAGAATCCCCGGGCTTTAAGAGCCCTCAGCAGGTAGCTGTCGAGCTGCAGCAACGGCTCGCCCCCGGTGGCCACGAGATGTCGCGAGGGAAAAGAACTCACTTCTGCGGCAATCTCGGCGGCTGTCATCTCGCGGAAAGCATGATGGTCGGTGTCGCAGAAAGGACACAGGCGGTTGCATCCGCTGAAGCGCAGAAACACAGCCGGAGTGCCGGTATAGAATCCTTCGCCTTGCAGCGAGTAGAAAATTTCGTTTACGCGGTAGACGGGTTCAGTCATTGTCGTCACGTTCGTATGAAGCCGTATTGCCTTCGCTTTCGCGGACATCTACACGGTAGCAGTTCTTTACGGAATCGCAGATCCATCGCGCGATGTTTTCGGCCGTGGGGTTGAAAGGGAGCACGTCGTTGAGGCATGCATGGTCGAGCACATCGGACACGGCCTTTTTTATGTGCGTGAAGTCGGTCACCATTCCGTTGGAGTCGAGTGAACGGGCGCGGCAATGCACGGTCACTATCCAGTTGTGTCCGTGCAGGTTGGTACACTTGCTCTCATAATCGAGCTGAAGACGGTGTGCCGCGGATATTTCAAGAGTCTTGGTTACGTAATACATACTCATTCCGGATGTTGAGAATCTGACTCGGGAGCCCGAGGTTGATCGGTATGCGGAGGATTTACCACCGGCACACCGGCCTTTTCGGCGAGTTCCATAAGATAGGCAAGAGCTGCGTCGCGGTTGTCCTCTATGTCGCAGTCTTTTATGGCTTGTTTGAGGTTTTTGGTGAAATAGCCCACGAGCGGACTTTGATGAAGTCCGAAGATATGCATGATTTCATTACCGTCGACCGGCGGTTTGCGGTTTCGTTCGAGATCCTTGGCGGTAATGTCGCGGAATTTTTCTTCCACCAGATCGAAATTCTTCAGGAAACGTATTTTTTTAGCCTCGTTTTTGGACGTGATGTCGGCGCGGGCGAGCAGCATGAGGTCGTGGATGTCTCCCTCGGCATAGTTGAGCAACCGCCGCACGGCGCTGTCGGTCACGGTGTCCTCGACAAGGGCTATGGGACGCATGTGCAGTTCCACAAGTTTCTGTACATAGCGCATCTCGGCTCCCAGCGGGAGTTTCATGCGGGTGAAAATGCGCGGAACCATCTTACCGCCCACGAAATTGTGGTTATGGAAAGTCCAACCGGTTTCGGCATCGTAGCGGCGTGTCACAGGCTTGGCAATGTCGTGGAGCAGAGCTCCCCAGCGAAGCCATTCGTTGTCCGACCCCTCGGCCACGGTGTCGAGCACCTGCAACGTGTGATAGAAATTGTCTTTGTGGCCGCGTCCGTTCACCACCTGAATGCCCCGCAGGGCTTCCAGTTCCGGAAAAATTATCTTCAGCAGACCTGTGTCACTGAGAAGCTCCCAGCCTATAGAGGGTTTGGGGGAACGCATTATCTTTGAAAGTTCCGTGGTGATGCGTTCCTGAGTTATGATGGTTATACGCTCGGCATTGCGGGTTATGGCGTCGAGAGTCTCGGGTGCGATTGTGAAATCGAGTTGGGTGGCGAAGCGGATGGCGCGCATCATGCGCAGAGGGTCGTCGCTGAAAGTGATGTCGGGATCAAGCGGGGTGCGGATCACACGCTTCTCTATATCGCTCAGTCCGTCGAATTTGTCGATAAGTTCACCGAAGTTGTCTTTATTGACCGATATGGCCATGGCGTTGATGGTGAAATCGCGGCGTGAGAGGTCATCATCCAGAGTTCCGTCCTCTACGATCGGATTACGGCTTTCCCGATGGTACGATTCCTTGCGGGCACCGACGAATTCAAGTTCCAGCTGCCCGTGGTGCACCTGAGCGGTGCCATAGGTGCGGTAGACGGCCAGATGAGTCTTCGGACCAATGCGTTCGGCAACCTCGCGGGCGAGTTCGATGCCGGACCCTACGGTCACAAAGTCGATATCCTTGGAGTGGCGCCCGATGATGAGGTCGCGAACATAACCGCCCACCACATAACATTCCCGGCCGAGAGCATCGGCTGCTCCGCCTACCAGTCCGAACACCTTATTCTTTAACTTGTCCTTATAATTCATATTAAATTCCCTTAGTCCGGGAAAGTACAAAGTTACGAAAATTCCCGAAAATACGCAAATATGTATTTTTTGGGCTGACTGCGATTTCGTGAGTAGAACCATTGAACTATTTACAACCCTGAACCTTATATAAGTAACTATCAAGAGTAGCTTTAATAAAACACAAACATATGAATATGGATGATCTTTTTTCACTCAAAGGCCGGGTGGCACTCGTAACCGGCGGTGCATACGGCATCGGGTTTGCAATGGCGCAGGCTTTGGCAAAGGCAGGTGCCCGGATTGCATTCAATTGTTCCCGTCCCGAGACACTCTCACGCGGTTTAACAGCGTATAGAAACGAAGGAATCGAAGTCGAAGGTTATCTCTGTGATGTGACTGAAGAAAAGTCGGTGCAAGATATGGTCGGAGATATAGAGCGTAAGCTCGGCACGGTCGATATCTTGGTGAACAATGCCGGAATAATCAAGCGCGAGCCCATGGAAAATATGTCTGTCGATGATTTCAGACAGGTGGTCGACGTTGATCTCGTGGGTCCGTTCATATGCTCTAAGGCGGTGATACCCGGCATGATTGAGAAGGGACATGGAAAGATCATAAATATATGCTCGATGATGAGCGAACTCGGGCGTGACACTGTCAGTGCATATGCCGCTGCCAAAGGAGGTTTGAAAATGCTTACCCGAAATATATGCGCTGAGTTCGGCGGCCGAAATATTCAGTGTAACGGCATTGGTCCCGGGTATATCGCAACAGAACAGACCGCCCCGTTACGTCAGCGGAATCCTGACGGTTCACATAACCCGTTCGATAATTTCATCATAGCAAAAACGCCTGCCGGAAGATGGGGAACCCCGGCTGACCTCGTCGGGCCGGCAGTGTTTCTGGCATCAGCCGCATCCGATTTCGTGAACGGTCAGATTCTCTACGTAGACGGCGGTATCCTTGCATCAATCGGCAGACAACCCGAGTGACAGTCTTACGTATTGATTGAATAGCCCTCGCTAACCGGCAATTATATCGCCGGTAAACGAGGGCTAAAAAATCAGGTGTGTCACCGGTCGGTAACACACCTGATTCTGTAATTATCTCTTTTCAGGAGTGATTATTTGATTTCTTCGAAGTCGACATCGCTCACGTGGTCGTCACCGCCCTGAGAGCCTGCGGATGCTCCGGCGTTGAAGTCGGGGCCTGCCTGCTGTCCGGCCTGCTGGGCCTGAGCCTGAGCGTTGAGGATGTCCTGCTGAGCCTGACCGAAGATGGTCTCGATTTCCTTGATGGCAGGTTCGACGGCTGCTACATCCTGATTCTTGTGAGCTTCTTTCAGCTTCTCGACAGCTGCCTGAATGGCGGCCTTGCGGTCGGCGGGCAGTTTGTCACCGAGTTCATTGAGCTGTTTTTCGGTCTGGAAGATAACGGCGTCGGCCTTGTTGAGGGTGTCGATGCGTTCTTTTTCTTTGGCGTCGGCTGCTGCGTTGGCGGCAGCTTCGTCCTTCATCCGTTTGATTTCAGCTTCGGTGAGGCCGCTCGATGCCTCGATGCGGATGCTCTGTTCCTTGCCGGTAGCCTTATCCTTGGCGGATACGTTCAGAATACCGTTGGCATCGATTTCGAAAGTCACTTCGATCTGAGGAATTCCGCGGGGAGCAGGTGCGATTCCGTCGAGGTGGAACTTGCCGAGGAGCTTGTCGTCCTTAGCCATGGGGCGTTCACCCTGGAGGACGTTGATTTCTACAGAAGGCTGATTGTCAGCCGCGGTCGAGAAAGTCTCGCTCTTACGGGTAGGAATGGTGGTGTTTGCTTCGATGAGCTTGGTCATCACGCCGCCGAGGGTCTCGATGCCGACTGACAGAGGCACAACGTCAAGAAGAAGCACATCCTTAACATCGCCTGAGAGCACACCGCCCTGGATTGCGGCGCCCACGGCTACCACTTCGTCGGGGTTGACACCTTTCGAAGGCGCTTTGCCGAAGAATTTTTCTACAATGGCCTGGATGGCGGGGATACGGGTCGAACCGCCTACCAGAATCACTTCGTCGATGTCCTTGGCCTGCAGGCCGGCATCGCGGAGGGCATCCTCACAGGGTTTGAGGGTAGCGTTGATGAGCTTGTCGGCAAGCTGCTCGAATTTTGCACGTGTGAGGGTCTTTACCAGGTGTTTGGGTATACCGTTCACAGGCATGATGTAGGGAAGGTTGATTTCGGTGGAAGTGGTCGACGAAAGCTCGATTTTGGCTTTTTCGGCAGCTTCTTTCAGACGCTGGAGGGCCATGGGGTCCTGACGCAGGTCAACACCTTCGTCCTTGAGGAATTCATCGGCGAGCCAGTCGATAATCACGTGGTCGAAGTCATCACCGCCGAGGTGAGTGTCACCGTTGGTTGACTTAACTTCGAATACACCGTCGCCGAGTTCGAGGATTGAGATATCAAATGTACCGCCGCCGAGGTCGAATACGGCGATCTTCTTGTCCTGGTTGGTCTTGTCGAGACCGTAGGCAAGCGCTGCTGCGGTAGGTTCATTCACGATACGTTTAACGGTCAGGCCGGCGATTTCGCCTGCTTCTTTGGTTGCCTGACGCTGAGAGTCGTTGAAGTAAGCGGGCACGGTGATCACGGCTTCGGTTACTTCCTGACCGAGATAATCTTCGGCGGTCTTCTTCATCTTCTGAAGAATCATCGCGGAGATTTCCTGAGGTGTATATTCACGACCGTCGATGTCGATGCGGGGAGTGTTGTTGTCGCCGCGCACCACTTTGTAAGGTACGCGTTCGATTTCCTTCTCGACCTGATCGTAAGTTTCGCCCATAAAGCGTTTGATAGAATAAATCGTGCGCTTCGGGTTGGTAATTGCCTGACGTTTGGCGGGGTCGCCCACTTTGCGTTCGCCGCCGTCAACGAATGCTACGACGGATGGTGTGGTGTTGCGGCCTTCGCTGTTAGGAATAACGATGGGTTCGTTACCCTCGAGTACTGCTACGCAGGAGTTGGTAGTTCCAAGGTCAATGCCTATAATTTTTCCCATAATAGTTGAATTTTATATGTTTCTTGAATGTTTATATTTGCGTTTTTATGATGGAGAGATACTGTGTCAGTATCATTGTCCGTCAATCATAAAACAAAGTTGATGCCAAAAAGGTTTTGCCATGCCTTAAAAAGCCGGAGGTCTGCCAAAAGTGGCGTCCGGCGTGGTCCAAACCTTGTAAAAATGCGACATTTTGGCAGACATTGGGAAAAACTGATCTTAAAATTTGGCCGTTACAGAAAATACGCGTAACTTTGCCCCGTGGTTTTTCCACCGGATAGTCTTATGGTGTAATGGTAGCACTACAGGTTTTGGTTCTGTCTGTCCAGGTTCGAATCCTGGTAAGACTACAAATGCCGAACGCGGAGTCTGACGATTTGTCAAACTCCGCGTTCGGCATTTGTTGATATCTATCTCACTTCGAAGGTCGACATCTCGTCGTAAGCCTCCCAGTCGGGGTCGTTTTCTGCTATGATTTCAAGTGGAAGTGTGGGAAGAGGTTCGAAGGCCTCGTTCAGCTTCTTCGTGAATATATTTGTCGATAGGGTGTAGAATACCCAGGTGCGGGTGCCGTCGCCGGTGAATATTCCGGTCATTACCGCTACAGGATCTTTTGCGAGAATTTCGGCGAAACGGTCGGTGGCTGTACCCATCATCTCGCTTTGGTCCTCGTCGGGCATGCCCTGGCCGTATGGCCATGTGACTTCCACACGTATGGAAAAACGTGGATTATCTCGGAATTTACGGACATCGCTGCGGCCGGTAACCATAATGAGGGAACCGTTTTCTGCTTCGGCCGGTGCGGTCCACCAGTTTTCGTTTTCTGTCATGTGTGACGTGTATGGAATTGATTTTGAGAATCAGTCGCGGAGCCGGCAGGGAGAGCCGAGTGTAAGCCAGGTTATGTGGGGGGAGGGTTTCAGCCCGAGGGCTGACCGGTCCCTTACCGTCCGTCATTTATCTTGCGCAGTCTACCCCCCGGCAATGGACGAGCAGCCCTTGAATGCCGGTATACTTGACCTTGCAACCCACAAGGTGTGCGGCACCGAATGTCGCCATCCGGCCCGGTGGTCTCTTACACCGCCTTTTCACCCTTGCCGCACCTCTGAGGGGCGGTGGTTATTTTCTGTCACACTGCTGCCACATTTCTGCGGCCTCCCCGAGGGGAGTGTGGTGCTCTGTGTTGCCCGGACTTTCCTCATGCACTCTACAGGAAGTGCACGCGACGGACCGTCGGCCCTGTGCCGTGGCTCCACGACTGTTTATTTCATCAGGAAAAATATCCGCGAATGATGCCACGTTTGCTGTTGCGGATGAACTGCACTATCTCGTCGCGTTCGGGAGTGGCGGGCAGTTCGGCTTCGATGCGTTCGATGGCGTCGGTGACATTCAGACCTGACATGTAGATATAGCGGTAAACCTCCTGAATCTCCCGGATGGTCTCGCTTGAGAATCCGCGGCGCCGAAGCCCCACGGAGTTTATTCCGGTATATGATATGGGCTCGCGGGCTGCCTTCACGAAGGGCGGAATGTCCTTGTTGATGAGCGCGCCGCCCTGCACCATGATGTGTGCGCCCAGATGGCAGAACTGATGAACCAGAGTGCCGCCGCCGAGTATTGCGAAATCGTCTACTACTACTTCACCGGCAAGCTGTGTGGCGTTTGCCAGAATCACGTTGTCTCCCACGGCACAGTCATGCGCCACATGTGCGTAGGCCATTATAAGGCAGTTGGAGCCTATGGTTGTGCGGCCGCGTGCGGCGGTTCCGCGGTTTACGGTCACACATTCGCGGATGGTGGTATTGTCGCCTATGATGGCCAGGGTGTCCTCACCGCGGAATTTGAGGTCCTGCGGCACGGCTCCTATCACGGCGTTCGGGAAGATGGTGCAGTTGCGACCGATGCGGGTACCTTCAAGAATTGTGGCTCCGGAGAGGATTCGGGTGCCTTCGCCTATCTCGACATTGGCGTCGATGGTGACGAAAGGGTCGATGACCACACCCGGAGCTATTTTGGCAGCCGGATTTACGAAAGCTAACGGTTGTCTCATGTCTGTGAAATGTGAGGTGAGAGGAAAGGGAGGCTTCCGCCTCTGAATTTATTTGTTCTTGATTATCTGAGCCATGAACTCGCATTCGCACACCACCTTCTCGCCTACGAAGGCCAGACCTTTCATGACGGCCATGCCGCGGCGCATTTCGGTGAGGAAGGATACCATGAAGATGAGTGTGTCACCCGGCACCACTTTCTGGCGGAATTTCACGTTGTCGATCTTCATGAAGTAGGTGGAATAGCGTTCGGGTTCTTCCACAGAGCCGAGCACGAGCAGGCCGCCGGTCTGAGCCATAGCTTCCACCATGAGTACGCCGGGCATCACGGGTTCCTGCGGGAAGTGGCCCATGAAGAAAGGTTCGTTGGTGGTGACGTTCTTCACGCCCACGATGTACTGGTCGCCTTTCTCTATGATTTTGTCGACGAGCAGGAAGGGATAACGGTGCGGAAGCAGGCGGCGGATGTGGTTATTGTCCATCAGGGGCTCCTTGTTGGGGTCGTAGACAGGAGCCTGCACGTCCTGACGTTTGATCTGGCGGCGGATGTCCTTGGCAAGAGTCGTGTTGATGGCATGACCAGGTTTGGTGGCTATTACCTTGCCCTTGAGCGGACGGCCGATGAGAGCCATGTCGCCCACAACATCGAGAAGCTTATGGCGTGCCGGTTCGTTCTCGAAAGCCAGGGGTTTGGGGTTGAGATAGCCGTAAGTTTCGGACTCGAGTTCCATGTCAGGGGCTCCTACGAGGGCTGCAAGTTTGTGCAGGCTGTCAGAGTCGGCAGGCGAATCGTGTATCACGATGGCGTTGTCAAGGTCGCCGCCCTTGATGAGGCCTTTGGCCAGCAACGGTTCGATTTCGCGCACGAACACGAAGGTGCGCGCCGGAGCTATTTCTTTGGCGAATTCGCTTACATGCTCCATCGAGGCATACTGGTTGTTGAGCACCGGTGAATTGAAATTGATCTTCACTTCAACGCTGAATTCATCGTCGGGGAGAACCATTATTTTGGAACCTGTCTCGGGGTCAGCGACTTCGAGTTTATGCTTCACCACATAGAAGTCCTTGTCGTTTTTCTGTTCCACTGTGCCGACAGCCTCGATTGCGTTGACATAAGGCACTGCCGATCCGTCAAGGATGGGGAGTTCGGGTCCGTCGACTTCTATCAGACAGTTATCTACTCCCATGGCGTAGAGTGCTGCGAGGGCATGTTCGACTGTGCTGACGGTCACATCGCCGCGTCCGAGCACTGTGCCGCGGTCGGTTGACACTACATAGTCGGCGAGACAGTCGATAACGGGCTGATCATCCAGATCTGTACGTTTGATTTTGTAACCGTGATTGTCGGGAGCCGGATTGAACACGGCTTTGAGCATATTGCCGGTATGCAGGCCTTTACCGCAGAGGGTAAACGAATTGGCGAGAGTTAGCTGCTTCATTATGTGATGTGTGGTTTATTTTTCTGATTTATTGGACTTTTCTATCCGGTCGACCCGCGAGAAAAGGTCGGCGAGACGTTTTATATAGACAGTGTGACGGGCGAAGTCGCGGTCGCTCACGGCCGGGTATCCCATCAGCCGAGCCCCGTCGGGCACATTGTTGGGTATGCCGCTCTGGGCGCCGATCGACACCCGGTCGCCCACACGGATGTGTCCGGCGAATCCCACCTGGCCGCCTATCATGCAGTGGCTTCCTATGCTTGTCGAGCCCGCTATCCCGGTCTGCGCCGCTATGACCGTGTGTTCGCCCACAGTGGAGTTATGCGCCGCCTGAATGAGATTATCGAGCTTGGTGCCGCGGCGTATGAGCGTGCGACCCATTGTGGCGCGGTCGATGGTGGTGTTGGCTCCCACTTCCACGTCATCCTCAAGCTCAACTATACCCATCTGGGGGATTTTGTTATAAGAGCCGTCGGGCATCGGGGCGAATCCGAATCCGTCCGACCCTATCACCGCGCCGGCCTGAAGTATGCAACGCCGGCCTATCCGGCAGCCCTGATATATCTTGACGCCGGGATAAATTATCGAGTCATCGCCTACGGTGACCCCCGGACCTACATAAGCCTGGGGATAGATTTTTACATTCCGTCCTAAGACAGCTCCGGATCCCACATAAGCGAACGCGCCTATGTAGACTCCTTCCGGCAGTTTCACGCCTTCTGCCACATAGGACGGCTGTTCAACTCCCGACGGCTGCGGATTCAAGGCCATGGATACATTTTCCATCAGCACCGAAAGCACCGCATAAGGATCTGATACGCGTATCATTGTGGCCCCTACGGACTCGGTGGGCTCAAAATCTTCGCGCACGAGTACGATTCCGGCCTTTGTATTATATATATAATGTGTGTACTTAGGGTTTGCCAGAAAAGTCAGATCGCCGGGCGTGGCCTCCTCAATCTTGGCAAAAGACGACACAGCCACATCAGGGTTGCCGTCAACTTTCCCGCCCACAAGGGCGGCTATCTGTCTCGCGGTAAATTCCATATAGGAACCGGGGGATAATGAATAAAATAGACACACCCGCCTAAAATCGTTCGGGTTTCAAAATGCAAAGTTACGAAAATAATATGGACTCCGCAACTGTTTGTCAAGAATGGCATCCAAATACACGCAAAAGTAATTAATCGGAGAATTGTCTAAACGACAGCGCCCGCAGGTTGAATGTTCCTGCGGGCGCTGTCGCATTGTTATAGGGGAGGTTTAACGCAGTGTGAGTACGAACGTAGCTCCGCGCGAGTGGTCGGTGTCGAGTTCGAGTGTTCCGCCGAGTTTCTCGGCGCGCAGGGCACAGATCGGCAGACCCAGCCCGGTGCCTTCTGTATTGTCGCTCGCAGTGCTGAACGGCGTGAAAATGGTTTCGCGTAGTTCGGCGGGAATGCCGGGTCCGTTGTCCGACACCACGAACTGATGCACATGTATGCCGCGTTTCTTGTATGAAAGGAATATCTTGCCACCTTCGGGCGTGTATTTGGCTGCCTTGGTGAGCAGATATTCAAGTATCTTTTCTACTTCAGTGGCATCGATTTTCGCAGATACGCGCGGCACGTCGACACTCAGTTTGACATCCTTCTTGAGCATGGGTCGGATGCGTTCGGCGATCTGTTCGCAGAAAGGCTGGAGCGAGACGTCCTCGAGAAGGTCGGCATCGCGGGGGGCTGTGTCGCCCACATCGCTTAGCTCGCCTACGCGGTTCACATAGCTGAGAAGGTTCTTGACCGATGGATTTGAAGAGTCAAGGCTGTTGAGTGTGGGAGCCATTTTGGCCGACATGTTGTGAAGGATGGCACTCTTGGCTGCGCTCTGGTCGTTGGCGGCTTTGACGCTCTGGTTGAGGCGGCGGTTGCGGCGCAAGATGCGCAGATAGAGCAGCAGACATACCACCACGGCGGCTATGGCGCAGAGCAAAAGCACTCCCATGGTGATCATTATTGCGTTTTTAGCCGTGATGGTGCTGTCCCGTTCGGCTATGGTCTGGTTGCTCTGGTCGAGGTCGCGGCGCACTTTGGCCAGCTGGGAGTCGGCTGTGGCGGCGTCGACTGAATCGCTCCACACGTTATACTTCTCGAATGCCCGTTTAACCATTCCGGCGCTGTTCACGTCCACACCGCGGTCTATCACGATATGGAATGCCGAATCCGTAGCTTCGAAATCCTTGCCGGAATCATAGTACCGCACCAGTTTCGAGATACACTCGTCTCCCTTTTTGGTCTGGTTCGTGAGGAAATAATACTGTGCGGCGAGCACCAGTGCCTCCGTGGCATAGTCCTTGTTGCCGGATTTGGCGGCATAATTGAGCATGTCCTTGATTTGCAGTCCGGCTTTTTCGGTGTGACCCATATCGGTGTAGATCTCGTAACTGGTCTTGTAGATCAGGTAC
>CAMWNG010000032.1 GCA_947175575.1 uncultured Bacteroidales bacterium
TCTTGAAAACCGTTGAGGGTAACACCTCCGGGGGTTCGAATCCCTCTCTCTCCGCTAAAGCCCTGATTTTTCAGGGCTTTTGTTGTATTTACACTCAATTTTACACCCGGTTTTGGACGTGAGATCGGATGTTCCCTTTGATGTGTGTGGGCACGAACATTCGAAAGTTGAGATTGTTATAACTATGACATTCAAGAGTTTATAACATATCTTATTTGATTTGGACTATGAATATAAAAATATGGGCCGACTACGCTTGCCCTTACTCTTATATGGGTGAAAAACAATTGATGGACATAATAGAACAACTTGATCTTTCTGACAAGGTAAAGATTCAATTTCTGTCGTATCAGCTTGATCTGAACGCCCCCGTGATTCCAACGGAGACTATGACTCAACATTTTATGGATGGTCATGCTTACACGGCCGAGCAGACTCAGCATCTTATGGAAAAGATTACAAGAATGGCTGCCCGTGTAGGGCTCGACTATCATCTTGCGACGACTCAGGTGTGCAGCACGTTCGATGCTCATAAATTGATGGAATATGTGCAGGCAACATCATCGCAAGCCATAGCGATTAAATTCAATTTTGCACTCATCCATGCCAACTTTACGGAAAACCTCAGGCTGTCAGACCATAATGTCCTTATATCGATAGCGAAGAAATGCGGTTTGGATTCCTCAGCGATCAAGGCAGTCCTCGAAAGCGACGAGTATGCCGCTCAAGTGAAAGCGGAAGAGGAGGAAGTGGATCAGCGCAAGGATTTTGACCTTATTCCATATATGTTATTCGACAATACTGCCGTTTTGCAGGGCGTCATCACCTCCAATGAAATGAAACAAGCCCTTTCGCAATAAGTCCGGCACTTTCATTGCAAAAATTATGTCTGGGACAGTTTATTTACGGTGATTCAATCAGCTCTATACTATTCTGTCTAAGTCGGCATACAAACTTTAAAAAAACTACATGCGCTCCGTTGGCACTTTCAGAACCAAGTCTATTATTCCTGATTCCAGACCGTGGACAGAAGGGAAAGAATTGATAAAAGCAACCAAGGTCAAGGCATCTTCACGAGTTGGAAGTATGACGGTACCATCCTCGAACTCCGTAATTGTATCTCTCTGCGATACAACTTATACGGAGATTCGCGCAACGTCAAGTTACTTCTCTCCGCCGAGTGCCGCATTATCGCTTTAGCGCTTTGCTTGCAAAGAAATCCGCGACTGCTGTATCTTCAAAGTCAACGACCTTGAAGTATTCCTATAAAAAGCCTATTAAACTTTTTCATAATTGAAACGTCAAAATTTATACAGACCAACAACATTATGAAAAAATTATCACTAATTCTATTTGCCATTCTAATTGCTTCTATTGGCAATTATTGTTATGCACAGCGTAACCAAACCGTGGCTAAGGAAATTAAAGAAGCATTTAAGGCAAGAACCGACACAGTAAACGCTCAAGTGATACAATTTCGGGAAACACTAATATCTCCCGAAGCCTCCGATTCTGCCGCTTTGATTATTTTTCTACACGGTGCAAGTGGTAGAGGAAAGGATAATTTATCTCAGCTTACCGGTAATGCTGTTTGTGATATTTATAATTATCTGCAACGCAAGAATATCCACGCATATTTCATCGCGCCCCAATGTCCTGAAACTGCATCGTGGAACGGTGAAAATTCGCGTGATAACAGATCTCGTGGCAATGGAATGAGGCCACATCGTTCACCATTCGAGGGCGGTGTTGAAAATCTTAAAGATAACACACCATATATAGAGCATTTAATGCCCTTTTTAGAAAAATATGTTTCAGAACACCCAATCAGTAAATCCAAGATTTTTATCATTGGGCGTTCTATGGGAGCTGCCGGTACGTGGCTTCTCATTGCTAAAAATCCTGACTATTTTCAAGCTGCTCTTATTTCTTCCGGAGGTTATCGAGGCAAGAATATAGCACCATTATTGAAAACACCTGTTGTATGTACTGTTGGTACTCAAGAAAATTCCTATTCAAGAATTAATGAGTTAGTAGGAAAACTGCAATCCTCCGGTGCCGATGCTACAATAGTGCCAATATATGATGCAGACCACAAGAAAGCATGTGATAAATCTTTTACAGAAGAAAATCTGGACTTACTTTTCTCGAAACACCGATAACCGCGTCTTTTCGCAACCGTCATAAGGTCCATAACTTCGCTGAAACTTCTCGTGCCAGTGAGAGCAGAGGGGCGTTTGCACCAACAATACCGAACGCAGCCGAGATTGGTTGTAAACAACAACTCAGCAAGTTATGGACTTCTCTTTTTCCGACCTCAACCTTCAGCTCGATGGGCAACTGCCCATCAATTTTAACTCGGTTGTAACCGACAACGTCGCTATGCGTTCACGCATAGAAAACCTGCCCGGCTTCGAGGCTCGCGCAGCGTTTACCGTCAATTCAGTGTAAACGATTGTGAGGTATTCCTTTGATAACTCGAGGATTATTCGTAACTTTGCGCTATGCTTACGCGCTTTCATTCATATCTAAATAAGTATTGTATTGTCATTATTTCACTAATAATGACAATCCTTTCATCATGTAGCTATTCACATAAAAAAGTTGAATATCCGGTAGATTTCAAATATGCCTCGTTATCAATAGAGTATTCAGGCATTCCGGATTCGTTAAAATCTATTGTCTACGATTCTATTTACACGAGTATTTCAAGAGCGGGTTTTATCATTACTTCTATTGATACCCTTAAAGGAGATAGCTTGCTTATTGTCAATGCTTATGTTATAAAAAAGGGAGCCGGTACTGGAATTACGTTAGAATTTTATCCACAAGGTGGCAACCAATTTACTGAAATATATTTTTCTGAAGTTAAAAAGGAAGACCCTATTATAACCATTCATGCTCAATCAACCATTCCTTTTTCAGACGATTATAATTTTAATAAAGCTATTGAGATTATGAATGAAGGGCTAATTTCTAAGGGCGGAATGAAAAATATATTTAGGAAGGAATAAGCGTCTTTTCGCAACCGTCATAAGATCCATAACTTCTCTGCATAAATCAGCAAGTTATGGACTTCTCTTTTTCCGACCTCAATTTCAACTCGGTTGCGACCGACAACGTCGCTATGTTCCAAGCATAGAAAAGCTGCCCGGCTTCGAGGCTCGCGCAGCGTTTACCGTCTGAAGCCTCTGCTCTGCCCCGGTTCACTTCCTCCAGGACAGAAGGGAAATTGGAGATCAGGCGATCCTACTTTTTGCTGCCTTTGTCGAACCGTCGGTTTTCAATGAATGGGCGTGCAAACGCCTTCATGGTGTGGGCCGCGTTCCTGACTCAGTACTGTCGGCAAAGTAATCATATATGCCGACGCGATGCTTATGCAGAACTCATTAACACAGTCATTGATATTTTCTTAATTCAACTTTTACGACCCAAGATAGGCAATAAATTCATCTGCAGTCATTAGCTCCATCTTGGAGAAAGCTGTTAGTTTCTTCCCTAAATCCTTGAACGATGCTCCGACATGATAGACGACATCATCTATTATAAGGAAGCGGTCGTGTGCCCTGCGGAAAATCTTTACTTCAATCGGAGCATATTGAGCATTATGACGCTCCAGATCCTGACGCAGTGCCCTGCTTATGGAAGGAGTAAAGATGGTGGCTGACACTCCTGAGGCTCGTTTATCAAGCTGACAAAATACAGAATCGTCTATATAATTATCCACAATGATTATACGGATCTTGGCACTTCGTATGAGGTCGCATATAAGGGTATAGGCATCAAATATCTGCCCGTCATAGATGATCCCTTCTTTGGGAGGCAAGGATGTATTAAGAATGAAATCTATCTTTTCCTCGGTTTTTGCCATCCGATATTCCAATCGTTCAAAGCGTTGGGAAACGGCATAGCCTTTCATTAGATACTCCTTGATCACCCTGTTAGCCCATTGGCGGAACTGCGTACCTCTCAGAGATTTTACTCTATACCCAACGGATATGATGACATCAAGGTTATAATATCTGGTCTTATATTTCTTACCGTCGGAAGCAGTTGTCAAGGATTCCTTGACAACTGAATCGCTATCAAGTTCGCCTTCTTTAAAGATATTGGTGACATGAAGGCTAATATTCTGTTTAGAAGTCTGAAACAATTCTCTCATCTGCTGTTGAGTCAACCACACAGTTTCATTCTCCAGCCGGACTTCAAGCTTTACGGTTGAATCCGGCTGGTAAAGTATTATTTCATTGTCTTGCGAGGATGGCACAAGGGGTGTAGGGGTATTTTCGTTCATATGGCAAAATTAACAAAAAAATCTCATAAACTATCTATAACATTCAGGGAATCAGTCGAAACGGCTAATTGCATTAAATTTGAAACTATCGGCAATGTCGAAATAAGGCTTTATGGCCTTGTAATCACGATGCCGTGTACATTTCATTACGAAGTTTAAGTAACTCTTAGATTTTCCCTTTAAATTATATTGCTTTAGAAGTCTATCCCGACCCTGAGGGCCAGTTGTGGATGAAATGTTTTCTCATCGCTCCAACTACAGCCTCTTAAGTTCATACCGATACCAAAGTTGAAACTGCTTTTCTTTCCTAATTTATGCCGATAGCCCACTGTCGGGGATATAAATATCCTGTATTCACCAAAAACTATACCTCCGACACGCAAGTCACCGTACAAGGGAACCTGCCCGAACGTCCAATCAGTTCGTGCCTGAACAAAAAAGGGGATGTCAATCAAACTGTTATCATACGGGTAAGGATGATTGCGTTCAACCATGAGTCCTCCACCTAAAAAGAAGTGGTGGTTGAACTGATATCCATGCGTAGTTGAAATCCCATAAAAGACAGTGGTTGTATTATTTCCGTTATATTCTCGTTCAAATTGTAGATCCACATTTGCATCCAGGAATCCGCGATAACCTCTTTCCGGCTCCTGAGACCAGGCATAAAAGGAAACAACAACTGAAATCAATATAACAACAAGGAATCTGATCATTTTAGTTTATATAGCGATATATCTGTATATAAGAACGTGCAATATCCAGATTTATTGCCAACAATCATAATCGAAACCAAAAGGGAATTATAGGCAAACGTCAATTCAATTTACCACAACGAATGTAGCATCTTCGCTTTCGCACGTTGCTTGTTTAATCTGCGTGCACAAACCTTGAGTCAGTATATTTTGTTTTAATTAAAAACAATTTGAGTATGGCTAATATATTAATGTGGTCAGGAATCGCCTTGACGGTAATCGGATGGTTGGCTCTTGCATGGCAAGCGTCAAAAATAATGGCGGTTAAAGATGATTTGAATAAGTTCCCTCAGAAGAAAGCCACAATGCTTCTTCATAGAAACTATTGTCGGCTGACAATTATTGCCGGTATAGTCCTGCTGATAATATCTTTGGCTATTTAGACTTGTCAACAGGATGCGGAGACCATGTGCTATATATCAAACCTTTCGTCCTTATTGTTGATCAATGTTATGAACAGCACGATGACAGATACAGAGACCGGCACGATATACCACCATTCGTTTTCGGAATCAACAGCCCCGACTATGAGGAAATAAAGCGTGAACAAACCACTGAAGGTGGAAAGCCACTCATTGATCATGATGCTTTTCGGCTTCTTTATCCAAAGCCAAAGTGAATAGCCGATAAAGAGCAGCAACGCCAACGAGCCGCATATAACCGGTAACAGCATCAGACGAGTATAAAACATTAGCAACAGACTGACAATCGCCACAATCATAAGAGCATTAAGCACCTTGCTCTGGTAGAAAGCATGGAGCCTGCGGTGGCGTATCTCCGGTTTATTCCTGTTATTTTCCATACATTCACTCATTCAACGGTGGTAAGCACGAAGTCGACAAGATTGAACCTGACCTTTTTATAGAGCATCAGCGATTTCAAGCCCAGATTACATTCATACCCGAAGGGATCCATTTTTGGCATAACGGTGAACTCCGGCACATTGACGTTATTTCCGCCTAAATCGAGCGACATGCCAGTGACTTTATAACCATCGGAAACATTCACCCCTCCGATGCCTGCTCTGCGGATTGTGGTCTTTTCACCCTTCGACTTTATATATTTTTTATTCTGTTTATAGAACTTCGAGCCTAATGTCCCGTAGGTGACATCGCCGGTATCCACATTCATGAGCACGGATGTTCCATTTATGCTTCCTCTCGCAAGCAGATTCATCCCGGAAGAGAAACACATATTAGGAGCTACATCGGTTTTGTGCGGAGCTTCCACCGGAACGGTTATCTTACCGTCGACAAAAACAATTGTCAGATCTTTTAACTGAAGCATCAGTTCGCTGCCGACGATAATTCCCAGAGTTTTCATATATTGATCTGCTTCGGCATTATTGGACGTGATATTCATGACGTAGAACGGCACATCACGCACTGTAATATCGCCCAGTCTTAACTCACGCGCTATAGCATAAGTGCCACCGTGAGTGGCCGCCCCCGAGACCCTTGTCTCGACATCAAACGGTATCAGATTATATTCGTCCACCAATGAATCTGAAATCACATTCACCCCGGCACCTGTATCGAACGTAATATCAGCTTCGATTCCGTTTATATAGCTGTTCTCCAAACACATAAGCCTCCCATTATGCTCCGGACGCCCTCCGGGGACGATGCGGAACGGCACACATCCGCTCTCCCCCCCGAATGTAATGGCATAAGGCTTATAATCCGACAAGTAGCTATACTGCTTGACAAACTGTTCCACTCGGTTGACGGTACCGGGTTCAAGCTGCTCCTTTTCAGCCTCCAGTACAGATGACAGAACCGATGCGGCCCGGGCATTATCCCCTACCCGGCTAAGAACCATCGAAAACATACTTGCCGAATTGACCTTCTGCCTGGAGCTCAATTCAGAAGAATGCTTATCGAACAACTCTGCAAACGCCGGCAGCGAAACATCTGACCGATTCATCTGGTAGCCGATCAGACAACGCGAATATACATCAAGGAAGTCAGAGACTGAATTTTTAGGAATAGACCTGTAGATGGAATCCAGACCGAACCAATCTCCTGAGTTTATAGCTTTTACAAGCTCTTTGTCATAGGATTTGGCATTCCCGGGCAGTGACGGCAGTATCGCCGTCAGTAGCAAGATGATAAGCCGATACATTTTCATGTGAATAACAGTGCGACTGCCTGAGTTCATTCAAGGCCTTCAAACAGTATATATGTCCGTTTAATCTTTCCTTTCTCGCCTATCTTCACTATTTTTTCTCTCAAAACGCCTAAAGGCCAGCTTTCGGGTAGGAAACTCGTCCTCAGATAAGAATCCATCACCCAGTCGCAACCTTTCAGAGCTTCCATCTCCCGGTTATATGACTCAACCATAGCCTCATCATCCGGAATATCAATCAAACCGTCTACCATCTCCCGCAAATCTTCTCCCGGAATCGTATGGATAACTTCTGTTGTAAGGACAATCATACCATCGGACGGATCTAACACAGCCGATGCGTAAGTGTCATGTTCGTAATCAGTTTCGGTTGCGTCTTCATGAACATGAAACTCTCCTATATTATAGATCGTTCCATAACGGATGAACATCAGTTGGATGTCTTCCACATAGCTGTCAATCAAAATATTGGCAATTGTCAGATCGCTTTCGGAAAAATCAAGATCATTATCTTTCAATACCGACAGAGCCGGAGTGTTAAGAATCTTGCCGAGGTCTACCGGCAGCATAGAGTCAATCTCTGCTTTTATATCATCAAGATTATTGAATTGAGTGATGTGGCCGCAATCGTCTGTGTCGAAGCTTATAGTCTTTCCGACAATCAGTTTACTGATTATTTCCGTGAAAACCTTCATTATGCTGATAGGTTGATCATCATTTTCGGGAGTCTGCCCGTAGACTTCCATAAATTTGAAAGCCATTTTATAACCTGTAGAGGTTGAATCCACCATTGTCAGACTTCCTATGGTAGACAGACGCATGTTCAGAACCGTATCGCCGGGGATTAATTGCCACGTGCTCTTATTGATACTGTAGACTAAGCCCACATCCTTCGGAAAATATCCGATCATAGCAATGGTCGAATCCTGTTCAGCCGGCTCAGCCGTCTGATTATCTGTCTGGGCCCTTGCGATAATACTGCCGAGCAATATGGAAAAACCTATAATTAATGGGATTATTTTCCGCATAGCGATTCAGATTTTTAATTGGATATCGCAAAGTTACAAAAATAATTCCGGTTATAAAAACAAAGCGACCAAATGCTCATAACTTTACTTTAGGCCAACCCATCCTGCAAGTGGTTGGAGCAGAGCCGACCTTAAACCAAGCTTCTGTCGGGTGCAATGTGACGCATCTATCCTATTTCCTCTGCATGTCGGTAAGGGCCGGAAGGCGGTAAGCTTTCCATGCGAGGAAGAGTGCGACGGTGGTGACTGCGACATAAGCGATCGCAGCTGAATGGAACATGTCACCGAGGCCAACCAATGGCGAGACAACTGCCGCGAAAACGTATTTTACCACACTGAGAATCGCCGATGCCGTACCGGCTTCCGAGCGTCCAACCTCCATCGACAATGTATTGGCGCTTGAGAATATCATACCTGAAAACAGCAGCATCGGCACGGCGAAGAGTTCATAGAGCAGAAAAGGCGCGTGATTCCACATCACGAAAGCTTCGGCCACGGCGAACACAAACATCCCCACACAGCCGGCCACCATCGCCTGCTTCATCACTCGGAAGCGGAGTGCAAGCGACGAACCGAGGCTCATGGCTATGGCATTCCCGCCGAATATCAAACCGAACGTCATGGCACTGAACCCGTAATGAGTTTGAATCAGGAACGGAGCCGAAGATATATAGGCATAAAGAAGTCCGATGGCCACTGCCTTGATTGTCACATAAATCATGAAACGTCCGTTGGTGAACAGCGAGCGATATGCCTTGACATAATCGGAGAATCCACGGGCCTGCAGGCGTCGTTGCGGCGGAAGTGTCTCTGTGTATCTGGTGGTCCAGAATGTCATTACCACGCCAATGGCCAGAAGGACCACGAAAATTCCGCGCCATCCCACCCAGTCGGCCATAAATCCGCCGAATACCGGGCCAAGGGCCGGTGCGATACCGTTGATAGCGCCCACGATAGCCATGATCTTGGCAAGTTGCCGTCCCATATAGACATCTGCCGGAATGGACGTGGAGAGCACCATCGCTCCGCCTGCGCCAAGCCCCTGGAACAATCGGCACACGATAAAGAATGTAATGCTTCGCGAAAAAAGCGACAGTCCGGTAGCCAATACGAATATTATCAGCGAGATAATCAGCATCGGCTTGCGGCCGTAGCGATCGCTTCCCGAACCCCACAGCACCGATCCGATTCCCATGCCTATCATGGCCATCGAAATACCCATCTGGGTCATGGACGGGGTGGTATGGAATTCCCTCATCATCGAAGGAATCGTGGGAAGATACATATCGTTTACAAGCGATGAAAAGGCTCCGATGATGGCGATGAACGTAACAAACAAGGCATAATGCCTCGGTGCGGGCGATAGTGTGTCGGATTTTGCGGCCGATGTTAATTCTGTGGACATATTCTAAGGTTTTATAATGAAAACAACTGCGCTCTGCGCGAGGTTCGGACGATATCGAGATGAAAAAAATCCGTGCACTGTTTTTTTTCAAGCAGTACACGGACATGATTTCAACAATTCAAAGATTCAGATACGTTCTCAGGGCTTCGACATATTCCTCGAAGGCCATGCGGCCCTCCGGGGTTATGGAACAGGCGGTACGAGGGCGTCGTCCTGACATTCCTTTCTCTACGGAGATATAGCCTGCCGATGACAACTTATCGAGTTGCACGCTGAGATTTCCGGCCGTCGATTCTGTTTTCTCTTTGAGATAAACGAAATCAGCTTCGGCCACATTCATCAGAATGGACATTATGGCAAGCCGGAGTTGCGAATGAAGAAGCGGATTCAGTTCTTTCATTGTTTTTTTGCTTTATAAGTGAGAATATGTCCGGGCACGATCATCATGGAGACGAACGCAAGGATGAACAGCGGCATATACCAGACGGCTACCAGGGGAATCCCGCCAACCACGCAGCAGAGAGTGACAAGCCCCACGGCCAGACCGACGGCGCCCCCGACAATCAGGCTTTTTTCATTAATTATAAGGCCCTGGGCGATTTCAGTCGCCGGTGCGAGAACTATGGAATAAACCAGCATTGCAGCCCAGCAGTTCACATCGCCGAATATCGCAAACCCCAGACACACGAGTGTCAGCACTATCTCTGATATTCCGAAAATTGTCCACAGACGGGAAGTTATACGGTCGGAGTATGTTACGGCTCCTTTTTCATGATGCTCTTGGCGTGCCATAATCATGGTCACGGGGAATCCGACTACAGGAATGGCAAACCAAAGCCAGTTCCAGACATTCTGCCGTGTCGATGCAAGCAATATCCATACGAGTAAAGCTACGAATACAACGAGATAGCCCCACATGCTCAGGATTTTTCCGTTGCCCAGGTATCGGACTTTGGTTCGGGCGATCATCGAAGTTATCACTTCGAGGCTCTCTTTTTCAGTGAGTTTTCTTTCTTCCATATGAAGTTTTTTTGAGTGTTTTAGATTTGGTTAATTTTATAAACCTTTTGTTTCTGAAAAAAGAGCGGTCGCGCGATTCCGCCCTTTATCGCTTGCAAAGTTAGTAAGGTTTATTTTATAAACCAAATTCATTAACACTAATTAACTCTGATTTTTACTTACTTTTTCCGCGGTTTCGGGTAAGGTAGTTGCTCCCAGAGCGTTTCTACAATTTTAATAACCTTTCGCTCATCTGAAAAATCAAGAATATATGCCTCTTTAGCTCCGGGATAGGGGCAGCCACATTCAGCGCCGACCATCATAGTCTCGACACACGGAAGTTTTTTGATGTATGCGCAGTTATCACAAGCGGTTATAACGCACTTTCCGTTGACATATATTACATAGTCACCCATCATCTTACGACTTGACACTTCTCCCAACGGAGAAAGTCTGTCGCATACGAAGTATATGAATTCCGGTGTGCAGGCCATATCTCAGTCAATCTTGTTATGCGACAAAGTTAGAAAGAATTTCCGTCAATAGCAAGTTTTTCAAACCTTGACCAATCAAATCAGGCCGACAGGATGTTATCATTTCATGAACGGACTCATTTTGGGCATACTTCTTCCATTTCTGGGCACCACTCTGGGTGCGGCCTGTGTTTTTCTCATGAAGAAGAACATTCCATCGCTGCTTCACAAGACCCTCACTGGTTTTGCGGCGGGAGTTATGGTAGCCGCGTCGGTATGGTCGCTTATCATTCCGTCCATTGAAATGACCGGGAAAGAAGGTTTAGCAAGCATAGTCCCGGCAGTGGTCGGATTCCTTGGCGGCATATTGTTCCTGCTTTTTCTCGATATGGCTGTTCCTCATCAGCATGTAGACTGCGAGCAAAGCGAAGGTCCCCGAAGCCGGCTGTCCAAGACTGCCAAACTGGTATTCGCCGTCACGCTTCACAACATTCCGGAAGGCATGGCGGTCGGTGTGGCTCTTGCGGCCGCCCTCGAACATAATGCCTATATGCCCATGGCCGCTGCAGTGGCGTTATCACTTGGTATCGCCATACAGAATTTTCCTGAGGGAGCCATAGTCTCAATGCCTTTGCGTGGTGCGGACAATTCAAGAATGAAATCTTTTCTTATGGGGACACTGAGCGGAGCAGTCGAGCCTGTCGGAGCCGCCCTGACCATTCTTCTTGCATCAGTGGTTTTGCCTGCCCTACCCTACCTGCTGGCGTTTGCGGCCGGGGCCATGATGTATGTGGTTGTCGAAGAACTGATACCGGAGACTCAAGAGGGAAAGCACTCCAACATGGGCACCTTGGGATTTGCCGCTGGCTTCGCCCTGATGATGGTGCTCGATGTGGTCTTGGGTTAGACCACGTCTTAGCTGCGGGCCATGATTTCAGCTGAGTCTATGCAGGGAATACCCATATTGCGCATATCGTAAATGTTGGCTTGAGCCACTTCGTCGGTGGCCGCTGAACAGCAGTCGGTTACAACCGTGGTGTTGTAGTCCAGACCCATGGAATCTACAGCCGTCGAGCGCACGCAGTTGGGGTATTGTGTTCCGGTAAGATATACGTTCTTTGCGCCCAGTCCGCGCAAAATGATGTCGAGATCAGTGCCGAAGAATGCACTGAAACGCTGTTTGGTGACAGTGATGTCGCCGGGTCGGGGTGCTATTTCGTCCGGGATCTCCGCTCCTTTGGTTCCTGCGATACAGAATGGATGTCCTTCCTCGAAGAAATGGCGGCGGAAAAGTTCGGCGTCAACACCCGACGGGCGGTGGATACGGTAAATATAGATTACAGCCCAATCGTTGGCCCGACCGAAGTCGAGAAATTTCTTTATTGCAGGCAAAGTAGCGTATGCGCCTTCTACGCGCATAGGAGACCCGGGCAGGACGAAATCGTTTTCCATGTCAATCACCAGAATCACGTTCTCGGCATGGGTGAGCATGCCGTCAATCTTTTTACTGTTCATAATTTCATGTCTTTAGCACCAGATTAACGCATGTTAGACGTGTAAAGTTCATCGAGACTCAGTCGAATGTATAGTCTGCGTTAAGATCACGCCATATCTGAATGGATGTGGTAACAGTACCTTTCTTGTGCTCGGCACAAACCGTCACAAAATTATTTTCATAGACGAAATCAAGTTCAGAATTTTTTTCCACTTCTTGAAAAACGAATTTCAGCTTGTTTCTGTCCATAACGCTGACCGACCAGTGCCCTTCTTCGCTCACGAAGGTGTCTCCCGACCTCGTAAATCTTGCAAGAAAAATCTCGGGTGCGTTGGTACAATGGAGCGTAAGTTCGCCTGCATGTCTGTTTGTGACAATGTGATATTCTTTAGGCAAGCATGACGGGTCTACCGAATAATATTCGATCTTGATGTTCTGTGGCGCTGTGTTCTGCTCGGAATCGAATAACAGCGGTGATTCGTCCTCCTCGCAACCGTAAATGAACAAAGCGAGCAATGGCAGTAAAAACGGCAGAATCTTTTTCATTTCGATTATATAATTGATTAATTTTCAGTGGTTCATTTTAATTCGGATATGGCTTTCCCGAGAAATTCATCAAGATTCACGGTAAAGCTTACTGACGCCTCCGCTGCCACTACTCCGGCCCCTGTGGACACATTGCTATAGCCCCACAAAGGCTCGCCGAGTCCAATCTGCCCCATCTCCTCGAGCGGGCCGTTATCACGTTGCCACAGATAATTCGCCCAGTCATAATAACTCTTGGAAACGGTGTGCAGCGTTATGACATAACCGCAGTCAAGGAATTCTTCATCCCATTTCTCTGACCTCACCATATAGCTGCAATCGAGGAATCTCAGGTGCAGTGTGTACTCACTTCCCGAGAACTGTCGGTCAGTAAAGAATGTGAACCCGTATGAGTCGCCACCCATTATCGATTCGAACACTCCGATGTGCTCGGAGAAAATCGGTTCTGCTTCATATTTCAATGAACCGGGATTGAAATCGGAATACGGTGGCGAGGGCCATCCCCATGGATCGTCTTCATCATAGAGATTACCGCTGTGAAAGAAACCTGTATGCGACACTTTGTAATAGTTCACGACCTCGGTGTCATCCGCCAGATCCATTTCAAAACTTATGTTGAAACTTATATTTGCCGACATTTCCAGCGGTTCGTCAGACTCTGCCTTATGTGCAGCCGTCAGTTCGGGATGTACTCTCAGCTTAACAGGAATCACAGCCCGCGGGACGGTCACTTCAGCGTCGGCCTTTCCATATGTCGGACTTTCGGCCTCTATCTTGATTTTATCGCCCTGCGCCGGAAGATAACCGGAGTCGACGATTTTCCCGTTGGCATACACCGTCACAGTAGCGTCGGAAACCTTATGTTCAGAATTAGTATTGCCGTCGCTGTACAGCCATGTGTGGGAGACGTTCACCACTATCGGCTGTCCGGCGGTGATGAGCGAATTGAGGCACAGCACGGGAGTGGTGAATGTCTTCGGAGTGAAATCCTCGTAACACCCGGCGAGAAGCACAGGCATAAACATTATGATAAGACGTTTCAGAATTGCCATGTGTATGATATTGAAGGTATGACGGGTAATAATTTGACTTTTTGAAATACGGGTTCAGATGTCATATGTGCTCCGGCGGGTGTATATTCGATGATATCGCGCCATCCGCGACGAATCGCGATGGTATTCATGTGACAGTAGGCATTGTAGAGGCCGAAGGTCCAGAATCCCCGGCTATTCTTCACATTGCACGATAGATCAAGCCGATGGTAGAAGGGTAGCTGATAGTTATTGATCGGAGCGCGCAGAGGTGATCCGTCAGTCGGATAGAAGTTCTGTCCACCAAATGTCGGCGAGTCAAACATCTGGGGCAGGAGAGTGAAACGGTTGCCGGAATGTCCTGTCCACGCAGCGCTCAGAGAGACACGTGCACTCGGATTCCACGTGGCCTGAATGTTAATGGTATGTCGGTTATCAAACCGGGCCGGATATGTCTTCCCCCCATTCTTTTCCGCAAAAGTGCGGTCGGACCATCCGAGCGAGTAACTGACCTGTCCGGAGAATTTTCCGCGGGTCATCTCGATCTGGAAGTCGACACCTTTGGCCGTGCCATGGCCGGAGGTGAGACGCGCGTCCCACAACTCGAACGGAGGTTTAAGATAATATTCGTCGCTGTACTCTATCAAGTTGTGCATGAACTTATAATAACCTTCGACCGATGCCGTGAAGACCCTGTCGGCCGACTGCCAGAACGCTCCTACAGCCACCTTGTCGGCCGTCTGGGGCTTGAACCGGCGGGTTATCGGAATCCACTGGTCAGTCGGTAGCGAGAGATACGATTTCGAAAGTTGATGCACATATTGAACCGTGCGCACATATGCAGCCTTGAACGCGAGATTATCTGATGGGCGGTAGCTGAACGAAAGGCGCGGGGATAGTCCGGTCCTGGTTTTGCCATCGATATTGAAAAGAGAGGCATGAAAACCGATATTCGTCCTGAAATGTGGCGAAATTTTCCAGTCGTCCTCGATATATGCGTTCAGCTCATTTGCCCCGTATGACATCGTGGAATCACGGGTCTCAATCTTCGTATCGTTGAACGTGTAATGCCGGGATGTACGTTCGGGCAGAAAAGAGTGGCGGATATACCCTGCACCGAATCTCACACGCGAGTCCTCGCGGGGAGTCCAGTCGAAGTCGCCTCTGAAAATCCAGTCATTTATATTGTTGTCAGTATGGGTTACCGACTGAGTCTCCGTGACTGCGTCGCCGTTAGACTCTCTCAGAGCATAATCGCTCTTGAGCATTGAGAAGTAACGTGTATATGCCGCGGTGTATTCGGCGGTCAGCACGGATGAGAACCTCTGATTGAGTCCTGCCTGTACCACCAGATTGCCCCAACTGAAATCGTAATGGTCTTTTTCATAACTTCCCGACGGATTAAAATTTTTAAACTCTGAACCGGTCTTGAGCACGTCATTGCCATAATAAACGCTTACGAATCCGTTCAGCTTTTGGGAGAAGCGATGGTTCACTTTGGCATTAAGATCTATGAAACTGTATCGGAAACGCACCTTCTCGTCATCCGATTTGTGATTGACCAGTGCGAGCAGGGGAATCGAGAGCACATCATACCATGAACGCCGGATGCCGGCGACATATGTGGTACGCGACCCTATCGGACCGGAAATGTTGAACGCTCCTGAGGTCAGGCCGAGACGGGCGGAACCGTGATGCCCCTCCGGATCTCCGTTGTTCAGCCTCACGTCAAGGAACGAGGACAGGCGGCCATCGTATTTTGCCGGTACGGATGTCTTGAAGAAGTCTATATATCGTATTACATCCGGATTGAATGCGGAGAACAGTCCGGCGAAATGATTCACCTGATAGAGCGGTACATTGTCAAGCATGAACATGTTCTCATCGGAATTTCCGCCGTGTACATACATTCCCGCCAGCCCCTCGGTGCCTTCCGTTACCCCGGGCTGCTTGCATATGGTCTTCAGGACATCGCTCTCGCCGAACAGTACCGGAGTGTTTCGCACATCGGAGGCCGTGACGATTTTGGCCCCCATATCGGCAGTCTCCACAGCCGGAGAGCCAAGCCGCGACACCACAACCACTTCTTCAAGCAATGTCGAAGGTTCGGCGTATATGATTTCAGGTTCGATCCGGGCCTTCTGCGCGGTCTCACGCCGTTGTGGCGCAGGAGCTGATTTCCGGCGTTTTAGAATTACGTTTTTCCCTTTGATGCTAAAGGTGATGTCGGTGTCGCGGAACATATCGTCAAGCACTTTCTTCAGCGGGCGATTCTTTGCGACAATGTTGACCCGGATACCGTCGAGCAGGTCGGAGGAATATACGAAGTTCTTGCCCGTCTGCTCGATAATGGTGCGGAACACGGCCGAGGCCGGTGCGTCGACTGCATGTACCGTCACCTTCTGTGCGTGCAAGATGAGCGCCGCCAGCAGCATAAGAATTAATATGACTGACTTTTTCATCATTCCGCGATTTCCAGATCGGTTCCGAGAATTTCATTGATTACCTCAACAAGATCTGTGGCCGAGCCTTCGTAATGAAGCGACAGAAGATATTCGTCGGCATCATCCGGCAGTCCGTTTATTTCGACACCGTACACATCCTTGATTTTGTCCACTACTACAGGCAGCGGTGTTTGCTCGAAGTCGATAACCTTGACTATCTCTTTAGGCGACACGACTGTAGCCGGAGCATCCGAAGCAGCTTCATGACCGAAATAATTATTATGAATCAGCACTCCGGCAGTAGCGCCCAGCACTATAAACGCAACCGCTGCTGCCGCGGCCCTTGAACGGGTCCACCATCGTGTGGCCGACCCCTTTATGCGGCTCAGTGCGGCATGTGTGTCGAAAAGACCCGCGTGATAATGCGATGCTACGAAATCTATATCCTTATCCTCTTTCATAATTCAGATGTATCAGAAATCAAGTCCTATTCTGAACGAGAACAAGGCATGCGCTCCGTGTTTACGACCTGTATAGGTCAGCCATACATAATCGTCAGGCAGGATCACCACTTCGTAGTGATCGATGGCATACCCCTGCAAGGTGAGTCCGACACCGAGGTTGATTCCGACCTTCCGCCCCCAGTTGAAACGGTAGCCCACCGAGGGCGAAAAGTAGATGCCGCCGCCATCGCTCAGGTTGTAACCTACCCTGACGTCTCCGAACGGAGTGAAATTCCCGAACTTGAGGTCAGTGCGACCCTGAACAAACGGAGCTAAAATATGACTTTCATTTGCCGGACAATATTCGAGTGACAGACCGGCACCCACAAAGACCCATGGAGTGCACTGATAACCGTGTGAGGTCGAGAAACCTGTATAGAACAATGTGGAACGCCCACTGAAACCGGGCCAGAATTCTTCCTGCCGAAGATCATTGCTCCATTCAAAAAAACCGCGGTAGCCGGCATGTGGTTGCCGTGCCGATGCACACAGACACGCGGCAAGTGTGATCAATGTAACGAGAATTCTATTCATGTTTTTTGTTGTTGATTCACCCTTATGACGCGGCTTAACCGGAAAAGTCCTATCCGGAATCTGAAAAAATTTCAAAAAAATGTATGGCCTTAAAGGAACGGCAGGAAGAACGGTTTGTAAGACGGCGACAAGGCATCTCGCAGACGGCTGAAAGCCTTGGTCATCTGATTCTTTACCGTCTTGACCGAGATGCCGAGTTCATCGGCTATCTCATCATTTGACAGGCCGTCGCGTTTGCTGAGCAGGAATACTTCGCGGCATCCCTTGGGCAGAGCGTCTATCGCACGCCAGATCGCCGCATCGCGCTCCGAGGTGTCCACCGACTCATCGTCGGCTTCGGGCACAGTGTCTATCGACACAGTTTCCCGCTTACCGCGCAGATATGATATACACCCGTTGCGCACGGCTCGGTACATGTATGCTTTCGGATTTTCAACCGTCGCGCCGTCACACAGCATCTGCCACAGCTTGACGAACGCGTCCTCCACCAGATCTTCAGCCGCCTCCGCATCATTTACGATGCGGAGTGCGTACATGCCCAGCGGCAGGTACGTCCGGCGAAAAAATATGTCGAACTGTCGCGATGTCATGATTGATTCACTGCGCAAAGTTAATCATTATGGCCTGATCATACAAAAGTCCGTAGCTATTTATACATATAATTTACTGGTACAGTTGCATTCATACCCAAATGGGTACGGAAAACTGGTCGCATCGCGAATAAGAGCTCAATTCAAAAATATATGCGGGAATGGAAATCGTGTGCGAAAAAGATTGTAAATTTGCAGCTGAAATTCAGGACATGTGCGTATGTTAGGAAGAATCATCCGATACTGTATGATTATGTTGGCCGTATCGGCTTCGGCCACGGCAGCCGAGCCGGCAGACAGCATCGAGTCGCAGCAGCTTAATGAAGTGGTTGTGACCGGCAATTCGGCTCGCCAACGGCTTGCCAATCCGCGCATCGGAGCCGAACGCCTCGAATTGTCCCGACTCGCGCAAACCCCGTCATTCGGTGGCGAAAAAGACATCCTCAAGTCCATCACCCTGCTGCCGGGTGTGCGTGCCGAGGGCGACGGTGGCGGAGGATTCGAGGTGCGCGGAGGCAACGCATATCAGAATCTCGTGCAACTCGACGGCATCACACTCTACAATCCCTCGCACGTCATGGGTATTTTCTCCACTTTCAACGGTGATGCCGTAGGCGATGCCACGCTCTACAAGGGACCGATGCCGGCGGCTTATGGCGACGCCTCGTCAGCCGTGCTCGAGACATCGCTTACCGCCGGCGATATGGAAAACCGGCATGCCTCGGCAACCATCGGAATTCTTGCAGCCAAAATCAAAGCCGCGGGCCCGATAGTCAAGGACCGACTGTCTTTCGCTGTGGCGGCCCGCAGGTCGTATGTCGATGCATTCCTGAAAATGATTCCGCAATACCGTAGCACCATCATGAATTTTTACGATGTCTCGGCCAAACTGCGTTACACCCCATCCGAGAAGCATCAGGTCGACGCATCGTTTTTCATCAGCCACGACAACATGGCCATTTCGCAC
Organism: uncultured Bacteroidales bacterium; assembly: GCA_947175575.1. Taxonomy (GTDB): domain Bacteria; phylum Bacteroidota; class Bacteroidia; order Bacteroidales; family Muribaculaceae; genus CAG-873. The sequence continues at coordinate 19,189 of CAMWNG010000032.1, forward strand.
CTCATGGGACTCTACTGGGGAAATCTCGGCGCATCGGTCGACTGGACGTCGCGCGCAAACGACCGTCTTACTTTCGCAACCACGGCAGCGTTCACCCACTTCAGCCCCAAGATGGGTATGAGTATCATGGACATTGACCAGACTATGTGGACCTATGTACATAACTATTCGCTGAATGAGAGAATACGCCTGATGCTGTCGGACTGCCACCATGCTGAATTCGGCCTTAACAGCACGCTTTTGCGCGTGAAGTCGGCTGAATGGACGCTCAATTCAGCCCGAGAGGAAGAAATCCGTTCGCTTTGGGAGAACTCTGTCTGGGGAGAATATTCGGGTCGATTCGCTGACAAGGTCGAGCTAACCGCAGGCGTGAGGATAACGGCGGCCTCGGCTATGTCCGCCGAACCCTTCCACAGGTTCCTGTCAGCCTACGACATATCAAACCAATTCGACAGCCACACCTATTTGGAAGCAGAACCGCGCGTAAATCTGAAATATGAACTTTCACATTTCCATAACCTCAAAGCAGGATTAGGCATGACATCACAGAATCTGCATGCGGTGAGGTCAAGCGCCACATCGTTCCCGTTCGACCGATATGCTCTTGTGTCGGCCGAAGTCAAGCCGGAACGTGCGTTGCAGTACAGCGTAGGTTACGCCGGAATGACAACCGGAGGCATGCTTGACTGGTCGGTTGAAGGATACTACCGCGACCTCCGGAACGTGTACGATTACAAGGACGGTCGCAATTCGTTCTCAGGAATCGCACTCGAGAGCCTGATTCTCGGAGGACGCGGACGCAGCTACGGAGCCGAATTCATGGTGCGCAAGAACACCGGACGACTTTCGGGCTGGATATCATACACCTTGTCGCACACCGAATCGCGCATTCCGGGCATAAACGACAACCGATGGTACAACGCATCCAACGACCGTCGGCACGACATTGCCGTAGCGGCCATATTCTCGCTCACGCGCACCTGGAACCTTTCGGCGTCATGGATCTACATGTCGGGATGTCCGCTCACCGCGCCCGATGTAAAATATGAGGTAGCCGGCGAGACTTGCTACTATTATTCACGACGCAACGGCTACATGACACCTCCCGTACACCGTCTCGACCTCGCTGCAACATACACACATACCGGCCGAAAATTCACCTACGAATGGGCGTTCGGAATCTATAACGCGTATTGCCGTTACAATCCATATGTAGTGTATTTCAAGGATGATCCGTCAAAACCATCCGGCACCCGTGCTGTGCAACAGGCTCTCTACGGCCTCATTCCGTCGGTTTCCTATACCCTTAAATTCTGAATGCAATGAGGAATCTTAAGTTCACCGCCGCCACACTGCTATTGCTCACATCTGCGGCCTGCGAAAAAGAACTCGACTTCAAATACCTCGACATCGAACCACTCACCGTGATCGAGGGTGAGCTGACACCTGACGGCGCTCGAATAGGCATCACGCTCACCACTCCGATGGACGAGCCGATGAATCGTTCACGGCTCACGGATGCTGCCGTGAGCATCACCGACCTTACCGACGGCTCCGCAGAGTTTCTCAGTCCCGATGCCGACGGCTTCTATACTTCCTCTACCCCCGGGATACCCGGACATCGCTACCGCCTTGCGGTCGAACGCCTCGGATCGCGCTACGAGGCCGAGACGATGATGTATCCCCCTGTCGAGATTCTCAGCCTTGAATTCAACTGGATTCACATGCCATACGACGATGTGGCCGTGCTTCAGAGCCGCTTCACCGACAATCCGGCGACTGACGGCGACTGTTACTGGGTGAAATTGTTCCGCAACGGAGAGATATACAGCTGGGCGGAGATGGATGACCGCAGCGCGGTGGATGGTGTATGCACTTATTTCACGATGACTTCACGTCGCGACACGGATGAGGAAGATGACGATGAAGTGCTGTTCGACGGCGACGTGATGACATGCACCGTTAGCGCCATCACCCGCGAGATGCACGACTACCTCGAAGCCCTGCAGAACGACAGCAACGGCCCGGCCATGTTCACGGGCGACCGCTGCCTGGGCTATTTCACAGCCACATCTCCTGTGTCAGCCGAGATAACCTTCCGCCCCGACGAGATTCCGGAATACGAATGAGTCCGCGACACCGTTCATCATCGGGGCATTCCTCTCGAGATTTAAAACATCAAGCTCCCGCCGTAGGCAGGAGCTTGATTATATCTCTGCGAATGTATCGCAAATTATTTGAGGGCGTCTTTAACAGCGTCGTTAGGAACCATTTCTTCCTTGAAGACATAGGCGCCGGTCTTGGGGGACTTGACCATTTTGATGACCTTTGAGTAGGTGCGGCCTTCGCCCTTCTGAAGTGATGCAACGGTTTTCTTTGCCATATCTCAGGTATTTATTTGATTTCTTTGTGGATGGTTACACGCTTGAGGATGGGGTTGTATTTTTTGAGCTCAAGACGTTCGGTAGTGTTCTTGCGGTTTTTGGTGGTCACGTAACGTGAGGTGCCGGGCATACCGCTTGCCTTATGTTCGGTGCATTCAAGGATTACCTGAACGCGATTACCTTTAGCTTTCTTTGCCATAGTCGGTTAGAATCCTAAAAATTTAATATCTTTTTCGTTGAGGTATCCTTTTTCGGCAGCCTGAATCATGGCTGCGTTGAGGCCCAGTTTGTTGATAGTGCGGAGGCCGGCAGCAGAAATCGTAAGAGAAATCCAAATGCCTTGTTCAACCCAATAAAACTTCTTGTTGAAGAGGTTTACGTTGAATTTGCGCTTGGTGCGACGCTTTGAGTGTGAAACATTGTTGCCCACCATAGCTTTTTTGCCGGTAATTTGACAAATCTTTGACATGGCTTTAACGGTTTATCTTTTTCTTTCTTATAAAATTTGTGTCGGGTGGCGCCAATCGCAGGTCTCATATCACCTCCAAGTGCATCTTCAAGGGGGCTTTCAAGGATGAGCCACAAAACAGAGTGCAAAGTAACAAAAAAATTCTAACCTGCGCAAGTTTTCACCCACTTTTTATTGTTAATCTCCCCAAAAAAGATAGACAAATCGGATTGTCTTATACAAAAAACGGAGGCTGGGGCACTTGCGCCGCAGCCTCCGGGATTATGGAGTTCAAAAGCAGTATTATTGCTGGAGCTTGAAGGTAACGGGGAGTGTGTATGTTACCATTACAGGCTACCCATGTTTTGCAGTCTCTCCTATGCGTTTGTACTTTTAATCTATGTATGAGTTTATTTGTTTATTTCCAACCATTCAATTCGACTACTATAACAAAAAACACGATTAAGAGAATACCGAGGTACAAATTTTTGCGATTATAACCGCTATCTTTATAAGAAACTGAACTTAGAGACCATCATTACCGTATTATACCTTGACATAGGAGGATTTTTAGTCATAATTCAGAGCAAAAGCGTCCTGATAAGATATAGGTGAGCGAGTGTCTTTGTTCTCAATCCAACCCTTTTCAAGATGACTCATCTGGGATATTTCTCCTGCACTCTTGTTTGAGAATAACGCGCAGACTCTCTCAATTGTGCTTAGTTCGGACTCGTTGAGAATATTATCTGTATTCGCGATAGCTTCTAACTTGATTCCACTTTGACCACTTGGATAGACAAATTCTTCCATATCAATTCCGGGGAGAGAACTGTATAACGAACCCCAGTGTTCAGGAACCGGGCCAAATGGTAATGCTTTATATGTAATGCCGGTTATGCCATATCCATAATTCTTATAATGAATGAAATCGGCATAGAACAGCAGTTTGTTCATTTTAGTTACGAAGGTTGAGCCGATAGTCGAGATAATCAATCGTACTATATTTGCAACTTTATCGGTGGACAGAGAGCGAAAGCCGGTATATTCCGATGGCTGCACAATCGGCTTATAATCGCCATCAGCGGCTTCTACTTTCCTTTTTATCCGCAGATACTCCTGCTCACTCATCTCGGATTTTGATGCCTCGACAAATGACATGAAAACATCCTTCTCTCGAGCTGCAATGATTGTCCGGGCATTTGAGACACTCGGCACCTCACCATCTTCATACATACGATATTGGTTTATGCCGAACCCAAGTATCTGTGCCATTTTTGCAGCGGACAAACCATAGTGTTCCCTTATTCCTGCGATCTCATCAGGAAAAGGGATGCCGTGTTTAATACGATATTGATTATACACTTGAAAGATATTCGCCTCATCCATTTCGGTGGTTGTCCACATCTGACCATCTTCATCTATGATGCCGGTGT
>CAMWNG010000033.1 GCA_947175575.1 uncultured Bacteroidales bacterium
TGCTCCTACGTCAGTTTAGCAAACTGGTGGTTTCAGCCACTCACCCACCTCTCCGGGTTGGTTTCGTGGTGCAAAGGTACGGCGTTTTTTTTGATTATGCAAATATTTCGGAAAGTTTATTTGTCTTTTTTATCCGACAATCATCCATGAAGGATTATAGCAAGGAACGAGTGGAAGGAAAGTTGAATTTCAAGGTAGTTCAGGCGAAAATTTTTGGCATTTGTTTATTGAATATTGATTTATTTTAACTAATTTTGCAGCGTGAAGTAGTAGAGTGCTTACGCTGCTACTCTCACAGCAAGGATTTATTGCAACCAACATTATTATAAAACATAACTATTCAACCATGACTAATTTACTTCTGAAAGGGGCTATCTGTGCTGCTCTCCTCGGGGTAAGTGTCGCTTGTACAGACGGTTACAGTCCCTATAAGCCGACATCGCCCAACAAAGGCACAATGTCTCTTAAAGTGGAAATTGACAAGTCGCTGGCAAACGGAAAGGCCTCACGCGCCGAGTATTCAGACATCACAGCCGATGATCTCAGTCTCAGCCTGACCTCTTCCGAAGGCGATTTTCAGGAAACATGGGACAATCTCTCCGATTTTCCTGAAGAAAAAGAAATTCCCGTAGGCGAATACACCGTTGAGGTAGCTTACGGCGACCCTGACAGCGAGGGATTCGAGTCCCCCTATTTCTATGGTTCGCAGACTATCAGCATTGCAGAAAATGAATCCACAGAGGTGAATATCTCGGCGACCCTCCAAAACGCCATGCTGTCCATCGACTATACCCAGGACTTCAAGGATTACATGACTTCCTGGAAAGCCGAAACCCGGAGCGCGGGTGGAACCACCACCGTAATCGAGGCTGACGAAGATCGTCCTGTATATATAAAGGAAGGACGTGTTGATGTCAGTGTGGAATTCACCAAACCGAACGGCAAGGGCGGAAAGCTCGAAGTGGCATCTTTCGAAGCAGTAGGACGCCGCAACTATCATCTCACAGTTGACATCGCAGGCAACGGATCGGGAGTGGCTGCGATCACCGTCAAACTTGATGAATCGCTCGATGAGGAAACACTCGTGCTTGACATCTCCGATGAAATTCTTTCGGCTGCCGGACCCGAAATCACAACCAGCGATTTCGAACCTACCGATATTCTTCCGTTCATCCCCGGATTTGCTGACGGTCTCAACGCCAAAGTGAACATCATGGCGCGCGGAGGCCTGAAATCGATAATGATGCATACCACCGGCACAGCCCTTCTCGATATGGAATGGCCGGCGGATGTCGACCTTCTGACAGCATCGGCTGAAGTGCGCTCAAAACTCGAAGAACTTGGCCTCGGCACTCGCGGAATCTTCAACAATCCCGACCGTCTGGCAGTTCTCGACTTCGCTCCCGTGCTCAACAATATAATATATATGAGCAACGGTGACAATATCACTTCATTCGAACTTGTAGTTAAAGATCGTTATGGTAAGGTATCAGAACCATTTACCGCGACTTTCGAAGCCCAGCGTGCTGAGCTTGAACTCGTGTCGGGTACAGCTTACGTAGGTGGCGAGGCTGTTACGGTGGACTTCAAATTCAACGCCGGACATACTGCCGGACTGAAATTCGAATATTATAATCCTGCTCTCGGAGTATGGAACGAAACCCCGGCCGTAATTCGCACACTGAGCAACTCCACTACAGCCGATTACCGCGCGGAAATGAACATCTACGGCGAACAGACACTCAAAGTACGTGCTTCAGCAGCTAAAATCACCTCTAATGAACTTGACATTGAACGAACACCGCAGGTGATCCTCAAGGGTGAGCCTAATGCATTTGCCAAAAGAGTTTACATTCCAATCACCATCGGTGAAAAGGATGATGACGCAGCGCTTGTAGCAGCCCTGATGAAAGAGGCGAAAGTTTACCTCTCAACCGATGGCAAGACTTTCACCCAAAGAACAACCAATGTTGTAAACGGCTACCGCATGCTGTCTGTCGCCGAACTTACGCCTAACAGAACCTATTATGCAAAAATCAGAAATGGTGCCACCGATCTGAACTCCGTTTCATCCTTCTCTTTCACCACTGAAGAAGATGCACATATCGAAAACCGCAACGATTGGGTTTCTCACCCCGTAAACAGTGGCTCCAACTGGGAGGAATATGAGTTCCCGGGCTGGGGAACAAACAATCCATTGACCACATCGCAGGGCTCGGATTATGGATATTGTCGTGCATCAGGTACTATTCCTACCACGGAGGCGGTGACCGAAGGCAGTGCAATTTTACTGCGTACCATCGGATGGGGCTCGGGTAACAGCGCTACAGGTTCAAAAGGCACAAGTGGCGCATGCAAATACACTGATCCCGGATTGTTCCATCTAGGAGCAAGCCGCACCACTCGACCTGTCGGATATAGCGATAATGACCACGTGTCCAACAAATGCAGCACCGGCCCGGTAACTACCGACGATCTGGATTGCGGTGTGGAATTCCCGTCACGTCCCGCGAATCTTAAATTCCATTACAAATACAAACCGAAAAACTCAGCCGACAAGGGCTATGCTGAAGTATGGATAAAAGATGCCGAGGGTAATATTATCGCACGTGGCACACTCAATCTGGACGCGTCATCGGATTGGCAGCTAAAGACAATCCCCCTGACTTATACTCCGGATGCTGCCAAAGGAGCAAAATTGTATATCAAGTTCTTGTCATCCTACGATTTGGAATACGTAAAGCGCACCGATGCGAACTTCTCAGGCCCCGGTTTCGCAAATCTCGGACGCGGCATGTTCTTAGGCTCTCAGCTCTGGATTGACGAGATTGAGCTCGGTTATTAACACCCCCTTCTTACCCAACACAATGAAAACCAATATCATATCATATATAACTTTCGGAGCGTTAATGGCAGGCTCGCTTACAGGCTGTCAGGAATCCTGGAAGCCCGTGAACGAACGTCAGGGTCAGGTGGCTCTAAGCTCGCTTGGCATCAACGTGGACAGTCACGAGACTCTGACTAACAGCGATGCATCTAAAGCTAAACAATCACGTGAAGCTTACGATGTGAACGACTATATCGTACGCATCTACGACGCTCAGAACGCGATGGTGGCCAACTGGCGCTATGCCGAAATGCCGGAGATATTCACCCTGCCGGTCGGGCAGAATTATCGTGTCGACGTAGTGTCGCACGAAGTGCAGAAAGCCGAATGGAGCGCTCCGCTGTTCACCGGATCGAAATCGTTTGACATCGCCGATTCGGAAATCACCGACATCGGCACAGTGACCTGTACTTTCCAGTCGCTTAAGGTGAGCGTGGAATTCTCTTCCGAACTGAAAGCTGCTATGGGAGATGACGCACAGGTGCGCGTAGTGGCCAACGACCTGGGCGAACTTGTGTTCACAGCATCCGAAAGCCGTTCGGGATATTTCGAAGTGGTTGACGGCTCAAACACCCTCGCCTACTTCTTCGAAGGTTCCGTGAACGGAAATTATGAGACATTCCACAATATTTATACCGATATCACCGCCGGACAACACCGCATCATCAAGTTCTCGCTCAAACAGAACAACACCGAGCCGGATGTAGAAACCGGTATCGTGACACCGGGCACGGGCATCAATGTGAATGTCGTTGTGTTTGACGAAAACAAAAACGGTGAGGTTCCCAACGAAGAGGAACATCAGAATCCCAACCGTCCAAATGGAGAAAACTTCAATGATGAAGAAAATCCTGGTCCCGGCCCCGGTCCTGATGATCCCGTCACTCATGGTGAAATCAGTTTCACTGCTCCCGAACTCCTGTTCGACACCCCGATGGATCCGGCTCAGCAATCAAACGGCGTTGTCGACATCCATGTGGAAAAAGGTATCGAGCACCTTCAAGTCGAGATCCAGACAAATTCAGATGACTTCAAGGGCACACTTGAAGACGTTGATGTTCCCCTGACTTTCGATATGGCTCAACCCACTGCAGCTGATGAAGGTGTAATGGAGCTGCTTGGAGCTTCGGCTGATGACATTCTGGGAAAGACCGATGTCAAATTCGATATCACCGAATTCCTGCCCCTGCTGTTCTTCTCCGGTGAGCATAAATTCATCATTACCGTTACAGACAAAGACGGTTATTCAGATTCACGAACCATTATATTCGTCGTAAAATGAAAACAAGCGTAAAACTGACGGCCATTGCCGCTGCAGCGGTTCTCGGTCTGGCGTCATGCGCCGACAATAACGATATAGTGGTGCCCGGCGGCGAAGGACGCATATTCCTGTCCACCACCTTGAACTCTGATGTAAAGGTGCACTCCCGTTCTGAGGTTGATGATCTGCGCGACAACGCGCTGATCTGGATATCGAATTCCAAAGGCGTCGTGTACCAGTTCGAATCGGCCTCTGATGTGCCCGCCGACGGCATACGTCTCACCTCTGACAACTATGTTGCCGAGGCGTGGGCCGGCGACTCGGTTCCCGCATCGTTCACTGACCGGCACTTCTATGGGTTCACCGCATTTTCGGTGAGCTCGGGAGACAACAAGGCTGTTGAAATCACAGCCAAGATCGCCAATTCGGTAGTGGCAGTTAACATCGATGAGTCCGTCAACGCCGTTATGACAGACATTTCAATGACTGTCGGCCACTCGCAGGGCTCTCTGACCTTCGCAGGAGAAACTCTTGACAAACGCGGCTATTTCATGATGAACTCGCGTGACAAAGACCTCGAGTGGACTCTCTCAGGCAAAACCCTTGACGGTCAGGAATACACTCGCACCGGCAAGATTGAAGGTGCCAAGAAAGCGACCCTCTACAACATCAACGTACGCTGCTCGGAATCAAACGACGAACTCGGAGGCGCCTACTTCGAAATCACCATAGACGATTCAGCTATCGAGATCATAGATCAGATCGAAATTCTCCAGTCACCAATATTCACCGGCCTGGGATTCGACCTCAATAAGGTGATTCGCGCCTCTCAGGGCGAGATGGGTCGCCGGTCTATCTGGATCTCAGCTACATCCGATATCGTAGGTCTGGAACTCTCAAGCCCGCTTTTCGAAACGATGTTCGGAATTCCCGGCGGTCGTTTCGACTTCATCAAGATGGAGGACGGCTCGCTCAAACAATCGATTGTCGACGGCGGTATCAATTATTATTACAATCTTGACCCTGACACCAAGCAGGCTACCGTCAAACTCAACTTCGAAGAGGCATTTACCAACGCCCTACCCGACGGCCAGACCGATATCGACATTCTGGTGACCGACTTAAACGGAAAATCAACTCCGGCCAGACTGTCAATGATGATATCCGCAGATCCTGTTACGCTTCAACCGATAGTTGATGCAGACATCTGGGCAACCAAGGCATCTCTCAAGGCTGTGATCAACAAACCCGGCACCACCGGAATCCGCGTACTCTACCGTGACAACAATTCGACCGAATGGACTGAGGCTGAGACTCAGGTCGCAGGCAACGATGTGACCGCCAACCTCACCGGCCTAACTCCCGGCACCACATACGAATATTGTGTTGAAGCCGGTGATTATCAGTCTACCGCTCAGCGTTTCACTACCGAGAGTCCGCTTCAGGTGCCCAATGCGTCGTTCGAAGACTGGTACACCGAGGGTAAAGTAGTTGTACCAGGCACAGATCTGAGTTTCTGGGACACCGGCAACCACGGTTCGTCTACGATGAGCAAAACCGTTACCGATTCAAGCACAGACTATCATCATGGCGAAGGTTCGCAATGTGCGAAACTCGTGTCACAGTTTGTGGGAGTCGGCTCTATAGGCAAATTCGCCGCAGGCAACATTTTCGCAGGCAACTATCTTTACACCGCCGGTACGAACGGTGAGCTCGGATGGGGACGCAGCTTTACTTCACGTCCTTCCGCAGTGAAAGCATGGGTGCGCTACGAACCCGGTACAGCCGTCAATAAGAAAGGCGCCGGCAGTCATATCGCCGTAGGAGAATCCGACAAAGGCGTAATTTATGTGGCCTTGACCGATGACCAGACCGTAAAATATTCCAACTCGTCATCGAACCTCAACGGCACCGAATGGCCTTGTGTGGTGAAAACCGCAGACTTCGCAAAATGGCAGTTTGACCGCGACAACAAACAGGTGATCGCCGATGGCAAGACAATCAAAAATGTTCTTGGCATGGGTCAGGTGATCTTCAGTGAAAAGACGACTCAGGACGGCCTTGTGGAAGTAACGATTCCCATCGAATATATCCGTACCGATGCTAAAGCATCCAATCTGATTTTCGTGGCCTCGGCCAGTCTCTACGGCGACTACTTCGAAGGCGGCGAAGGCTCCACCCTCTATCTCGACGACATCCAATTCATTTACGAATAATTCCCCTACCCCTCATACAGCAGCCGGCCCATCAGGATCCGGCTGCTTTTTTGTCCTTAAGGAGAAAATTAGCTTTGTTATCAGGCTATGCAGATCAGTGCCACGCTGAATATGGTTTCAGCGTGGCACTGATCATTCATTTCCACATCTTGTGCAGCCTTCAAATTCCCTATAACTGCTTGAGAAAATTAAATCGGATACCAATTCGGTAGACAATAAAAAACGCTCCCCGAAGAGAAGCGTTTTCTATTAAAGACGGTCGTGATATTATTTTGCGACGGCCTTGACAGTGCTGACAGAACCATCGGTAAACGTGGTGCGACGGATATGTAATCCTGAGGGAGCAGCGATTTCAGCACCGGAGAGATTATAGTATTTCACTTCGCGGACATCCTTGGCAGTAGCCGTGAGGTCACGTACACCGCCGGTGATGGATGATGTCACGATATCGCTCGTAAACTCTTTGTCGCCTACCTTATAGACAGACTGTACGCCTACGGTGCTGTATTTTTCCATCATTATCACAAAATGCCATTCGTACATATACATCACAAGAGGCTCGTACTCCTGGGCATATTTGAGGTCATAGATGGGTTCGCCGGTTGTCTCATCCCAAGCCACGGCAGAAAGTTCGCCATCGAAATACATTCTGTAATAGAGGTTCTCGGTATCAAGAGCCAAACCATTGACATCTTCATTGGGTATAAAGAAATCCGCAATACCGATCTCGTCGTTTGGATCCCATTCGGGATCACCGAATTCGGGATTTTTGGGAGTCATGTCCATGGCGTCGCGGGCAGTGAGCGTCAAACCTTTGATACCGAAACCGAACCATGGCTTGGTATGTCCGAGATTGATCATCATAGGAGCTGAGGCTTCATATCCGGTCTCTGTAGGTTTGAGAACCACAGACTCAGCCCATACGAATGGAGCGTTGGCTGCGTAATCCTTCTTCTCGGCACCGTAGAAAAAGAAGAAATAATCGTTTATGATGCCAAGATACTGGTCGGAAGTCAGGGTGATGGAACCGTCAGCGGCGACAGTGCCCTTTACCCAGGCTTCGGGCAACAGTGTGCAAAGGCCCTGAATCCATGCTTCGCCTTCGAGGATGCCCAACCTGAACATTTTTTTCACGGGATCGTTCCACTGGTCTGTATAAGAAGCACTGTATTCCGAGGTAACGAGATTCTCGGGAGCCTCAAGCGGAGCCTGATCCCATATAGTATAACTCAGGCCTTTTTCGCCATATGAGCGGAAGGCACCATCTTCGTCGACAAGACCGACCGTACCCTGATAATTCGTCAGAGCGGCTTCTTCGTCGTTTTTGAATAATTGCTTGAGAGTCTTTCCATCCCAACTCATGACAAGATCAGGGTTTTCTGTATCTGCTTTAAGATCCACGCTTGTCGCACCTTGTACGGGCGTGAGCATAGCTACATAGAGTTTTTTACCGTTTACGTCGGTCGCAACTTCCTGCGGGAATTTGAATACAGCGTTGCCGTCGGCACCCACAGTGCCTTTAACCCATGCGTTAAGGCCATATTCTCGGACTATATTATAGACATAAATGTCCTTATCGTTGACCACCAGCTGGGTGGCATAGCCGAAATTATCGGTAAATGCACCTAAACCGCCCTGAGAAACGAGGTATGTCTTGTCGCTGCAGCCATAAACGGTTGGATAAAGAGTGCCTTCGGGAGCATCGACCGGTGGGTTCGGCGGAGTGGCGAATGCGCTGAATGCCGAGGCAAAAGCGCATGCAAAGAGTAAAGATTTCTTCATATAGTCAGTATTTTTTGGTTTTGACACACAAAGATAATCATATATACCTTTATAAGCAAACTTATTGCCGCAATATTCGCATTTTGGCAATGAATTTAGCTTTTACGGACTATTTTAAGTTCTTCTCATAAAAAAATCCGCCACGAATCTCACGATCCGGCGGATATTTTTTTGCAATAATAACTGAGTGAAAAGAAATCTAATGACACTGCAAAGTTACGTCCTTTTTCCGCCGCATGAAATACCCGCAAGAAGGTATTTAACAGTCCATCGTAAGTCTGGTTTACCTGCTTTATGGTACACATAAATATTTGAAATATGTAGTAAATACACTAACTTTGCAAGCGATATGAAAGAATACAAGACAACTGACCGCCTGCGCGACGTCGTAGCCGACAACGCTTTGCTGCTGCCGGTGATGAGCCGCTTCGGCATACCGCTCGGATTCGGTGACAGCACCGTAGGTCAGGTGTGCTCGACGCATGCCGTTGACGCTCCCACATTCCTGGCCGTGGCAAATTTCATAAGCAAGAAGCCTTTCGTGCCCGAAGCAGTAAACGCTTCTTCACTGGTACGGTATCTGAAAAACGCTCACTCGTACTTCCTCGATTACAGGTTGCCGTGGGTTCGCGCACGGCTGATCGAAGCCATCAGCACAGTCTCCGACCACGATTTCGCATTACTAACCATACGATTTTTCGACAGTTATGTGGAGGAAGTGCGTCGGCATATGGAATTCGAGAATTCATGTGTCTTTGACTATGTGGAGGCGCTCATAGCCGGAAACGAACGCCCCGGCTACCGCATAGCACGCTTCAAGGATACACATGCTCCCATAGCTGAAAAGCTCCGCGAGATCAAGGACATCCTCATTTGCCACTACACCAGCGAGGAACGCAACGCTGACCTTATGAACTCTCTGCTGTTCGACCTCGTGATTTGCGAACGCGACCTCAATACCCACTGCGCAGTGGAGGATCACATCTTCGTACCGGCTGTAGAACGGCTCGAATCGCATGTGACCACCACACGGCCTGCAACTGTCGCAGAGTCTGACAACAACTCGCTCGACGCCAACGGTGACATTGAGCTCACACCGCGCGAACGTGACATAATCTCCGCCATCGCGCGCGGAAAGAGCAACAAGGAGATCGCTGACGAATTGTGCCTGTCAGTGCATACCGTGGCCACCCACCGCCGCAACGTGTGTGCCAAACTTGACATACATTCCGCCGCGGGCATAACCATCTATGCAATCCTGCACGGTATAGTAAGAATCGAAGACATCCGCAGAATCTGACCGGGAGTCTCGAAAAAATTTCGTAACTTTGTAAGTCAATTCAAATTTATGAAATTCAGACTTGAAGCCACCCCCTCGGGCACCAATGCCCGTGCCGGAGTCATCACCACCGACCACGGCGACATACAGACCCCCATATTCATGCCCGTAGGAACAGCAGGCACTGTCAAGGGCGTGCATACCCGCGAACTGCGAGATGACGTCCGGGCCCAGATCATCCTCGGCAACACCTACCACCTGTACTTGCGCCCCGGCATGGAAATAATCTCCGCGGCCGGCGGACTCCATAAGTTCAACGGATGGGACAGACCCATCCTGACCGACAGTGGCGGCTTCCAGGTGTTCTCGCTTGCAGCCAACCGCAAACTTAAGGAGGAAGGCGCATATTTCCGAAGTCATATCGATGGTTCGAAACATCTTTTTACCCCCGAGAAGACGGTTGACATACAACGCGTCATCGGTTCGGACATTATGATGGCTCTTGACGAGTGCACCCCCGGCACAGCTGATTTCAGCTACGCGAAAAAATCGCTTGATCTGACACACCGTTGGCTCCTGCGAGGATGGAAACACTTCAATGAAACCGAGCCGCGCTACGGCTTCAACCAGGCGTTCTTCCCCATAGTGCAGGGTTGTACCTATCCCGAACTACGACGCGAGAGCGCGCGTTTCGTCGCCGATCTGGGTGCTGAAGGCAACGCCATCGGCGGACTCGCCGTAGGCGAACCTACGGAAGTGATGTACGGGATGATCGAGGTGGTCAACGACATCCTGCCTGCCGACCGTCCCCGCTACCTGATGGGTGTAGGCACTCCGGCCAATATTCTCGAAGCCATTGACCGCGGTGTGGACATGATGGACTGCGTCATGCCCACGCGAAACGGCCGCAACGGCATGCTCTTCACGCCTGAAGGCATCATGAACATGCGTAACAAGAAATGGGAGAATGATTTCACCCCCATCTGGGCCGACTCGCCCTGCGAGGTGGACAGAGTGTACTCGCGCGCATATCTGCGACATCTGTTCATCGCCAAGGAACTGCTCGCCATGCAGATCGCATCGATCCACAATCTCGCCTTTTATCTATGGCTGGTGGGCGAAGCCCGCAGACACATCATCGACGGAACATTCCCGGTCTGGAAGGCCGAAATGGTTGAAAAAGTGCAACGACGCCTCTGACACCGCATGCTCAAACGCCTCGACAGATATATAATAGGAAAGTTTCTCGGGACTTACATTTTCGCGATCGCGCTACTGTTGGCAATCGTGGTGATGTTCGACGTCAACGAGAAATTCGACTCGTTCCTCAAAGCACCGTTGCGTGCCACGATTGTCGACTATTTCATAAACTTCCTGCCCTACTTCGCCAACCAATTCTCCCCACTGTTCGTGTTCATCGCCGTAATCTTCTTCACCACCAAACTGGCGTCGCACAACGAAATTGTTGCCATGCTCTCAAGCGGGGTTAGCTATCGCCGCCTCTTGAGACCCTACCTCATTTCAGCTTTGGTGATCGCAGCCGCCACCTGGGTGCTCGGAGCCTACATAATCCCCCCGGCGAATGTGAAGCGCATCGATTACACGAACACCTACGTGAAAAATAAGCGGGTGGATTACGGGGCGAACATAATGCTGATGGTAGCACCCGGCCAGATAGCCTACATGGCACGTTACGACAACATCAGCAAGAACGGCAGCCGTTTCACGATGGAATCTTTCGACGATGACAAACGCCTTACTTCACGCCTCACAGCCGCCACAATCAAGTGGGACACGTTATATTCATGGCGCGTGTATGACTATGTACGACGCGATTTTCACGAAGGACGTGAGGAAATCACGTCGGGTCGCTCGCTCGACACCATTATTCCCTTTGAGCCACGCGACTTCCTCATAGCCAAAGACGATCACGAGAAAATGACGACTCCGGCTCTGGCACAATACATTGACCGCCAACGCCACCGCGGTGTAGGCAACATCCAGAGTTTCGAGGTGGAGTATCATCGTCGCTACGCCATGTGCGCCGCAGCTTTCATCCTCACCATCATCGGTATGTCGCTGTCCTCACGCAAGGTCAAAGGCGGTATGGGGCTTAACATCGGTATCGGTCTGGCCCTTTCTTTCAGCTACATCCTGTTCATGGCCATTACTCAGAGTTTCGCCTATTCCGGTCTTACTTCTCCGATGATAGCCATGTGGATCCCAAACATAATCTACGCAATCATAGCGGTGATTCTCTACCGCAAAGCCTCAATAGCCTGACATTATGGAACGTATCCTGCTCTGCAAGCCCCGCATGACGGGCCATGAAATCGATTATATCAAGGCCGCCCTGGCTGAAGACTGGGCCACTCCGCTCGGTCCGGACTGCGACGCGTTCGAGGCTGTGCTGGCAGACTTCGCAGGTCACGGATGCCATGTCGCTGCTCTTTGCTCCGGTACCGCAGCCGTTCATCTCGCGCTGGTGGCCTGCGGCGTGTCCCGCGGCGACGAAGTGATGGTGCAGTCATTCACTTTCTGTGCTTCATCACATCCGGTCACATATACGGGAGCGCAACCCGTTTTCGTTGACTCCGAGCCTCAAAGCTGGAATATGGATCCCGAACTGCTTGACAAAGCCATCGCCGATCGTGTGAATAAGACCGGACGCAAGCCTAAAGCAATAATTCCTGTGGCTCTCTACGGCATGCCTTACCGCATAGACCGCATTATGGAAGTTGCGGCCAAATGGGATATACCGGTCATAGAGGACGCGGCCGAAGGATTCGGATCTTGCTTCAACGGACAGATGCTCGGCACTTTCGGACAGTTCGGCGTGCTGAGTTTCAACGGCAACAAGATGATAACCACCTCGGGCGGAGGCGCGTTGCTATGCCACTCGGCTGAAGATCGTCGACGCATAATGTGGTATGCCACCCAGGCTCGCGACTCATATCCGTACTATCAACACTCGGCCATCGGCTACAACTACCGCATGAGTAATATCAGCGCATGCATCGGACGCGCGCAGATGGAGATCCTTCCCGAATATCTCGCTCATCACCGACATGTCCAAAAACTTTATATGGAACAACTGGCAGATGTGCCCGGACTGACGATGCATACCAATCCCTGGCCCGAAGCTGACTCAAATTTCTGGCTGTGCACGGCTGTCCTCGACCCGACCATGAACGTGCGCGGACAAGAGGAGGCTTACAACAAGGTTGTGACCGGAGCTGTGGGAGGAGCGGCCGGAGTGATCCGTCAGACAGAATCAGCCATCACAGACTGTCAGCCGAACACCAATGTCGAAGCTCTCCGCGTTGCCCTCGACAAGGCCGGCATCGAAAGCCGTCCGCTTTGGAAACCCATGCACCGACAACCAGTCTACGCCGAAGCACCGGCTTATGTGAACGGGGTGAGCGACGCTCTGTTCCGCACAGGTATCTGCCTGCCGGCAGGACCTTATGTCACAGACGATCATGTTCGCTATATCACAGACTGCATTAAGGCAGCGATATTCTAAGACCCGTTATTGACTCAAATCAAAAAGCCACATGACGTGGCTTTTTATTTTTAATCAATTAGTCTTTAACGATAAAAAGAGCCTCCTCACGGGGGCTCTTTTTATGGGTTTCCAATAGGTACAATTTCTAAGGTAAAAAAGATTGTTTTTAGGTTTGCGCTGCAAAGTTCGGACTTTTTTTCTGAGCCCGCAACTTTTTTTATATGTTGTACGGCATATTTTCCGTCTTTATGCCATTAAATATTACTTTTACTCCAATTATTGGCCAATTAAGACATGCTTGAATGCATTATTTGCGAATTAAATCGGTGATAGCATCAACCGAAGCCCGCAGCTCTTTGTCTATCGACAGTCTTTCCTCAATGTTATTGCATGCGTAGAGCACTGTGGCATGTGTACGACCGAGTTTATTTCCGATGCTTTTGAGAGACATGCCGGCAAGTTTTTTAGAGAGATACATTATCATCTGACGTGCATCAGATATCTCACGCTTGCGGGTTTTGGTATAAATCACATCCGGATTAATCTTGAAATATGACGATACAGCCTCTGAGACTATTTCGAAATTAACTTTGGCACGACGTATCCGTACGGCATTTGCCACCACAGGACGCGCGAAGTCAAGCGTAATCTCGCTGTTAAGGACAGTAGCGTTAGCAACCAGAGAGGCCACTACACCCTCAAGCTCACGGATAGAATCGGTGACATTTTCGGCAACGTATTCAATCACATCGGCCGGAAGTTCAAGACCGTCGGTCTGCGATTTCTTTATAAGCACCTGACGACGGAGCTCGAGATCGGGTTTTTCAAGCGCGGCTGAAGCCCCCCACTTGAAACGGTTGAGCAGGCGTGCTTCGAATCCCTCCATCTCCGACGGCGCACAATCGCTCGACAGGATTATCTGACGGTTGTTCTGATGAAGTTGGTTGAAAATATGGAAGAATGTGTTCTGAGTGCCCGGATTGCCGGCGATGTCCTGCACGTCATCAATAATAAGGGTATCGATCGATTGATAGAACTTGAAGAAGTCATTGATATGTCCCTTATGATTCGCGGCGGTATAATATGCCTGAAACAGACGGGCGGTGACATAGAGCACACGAGCCTCCGGATTGCGCTCTTTTAGGCGCACGCCGATGGCCTGAATGAGGTGTGTCTTGCCCACACCTGTGGGTCCGAACACAAACAAGGGGTTGAAAGTCTTTATCGAAGGATCGTTGGCTATGCTCTCCGCAATCGTGTAGGCCACCTTGTTTGACTGTCCTACGCAATAGTTTTCGAAATTATATCTGGCATTGAGCTGCGAACGGAAAGGGGCAGCCGTCGGCTCTGCGAAAGGATTCGCAGGAGCGTTACTGGCTTCGCGCATTATGGCAGCTGAAGGTTTGGACGTGTGCAACTCAACCTTCGACTCCGGCTGTCCCGACACCTGATTGAACATGAACACCAACTCTACGCCCGGACCATAAACCTTTTTAATAGCCGCATTGATAAGCGACGGATACCTCTCTTCAAGCTGTTCCGAAAAATAGGGCGAGGGCACACTGAGACGCAATTCTCCGTTATTGAAACTTACGGAGTGTACGTCGCTGAACCACGCGGTAAACTGCTGCGTGGTCAGGTTCTCGGCAATAAACTGCCGACATTGTGCCCATAATTCCAGATGAGAGAGTGCCATTTTTGCGGTTAAAGAGTATTTGAGTGTCGTGTTCGATGATTGATTTCGGGATTACAAATTTCTGAATTTTTTTCCAAAAAATAAAATCATTTTTTCGTTGCTTTTTTCATCGGTTTTTTCATCCGACCCCCAATCGTATTATTTTCAGCGATTTAAGCATAACTTGAAATTCATAATTGCAGCAGTGCTTTAACAAAGATAATGTTATATGCTATAATTCAAGCGAATAAAGAAAGCATCCGGATGTATCTGTATTTAATCCATCCTACGGTTCTGATTCGAATATCCCACCTACACACTAAAGAGTTCCGTTCAACCCACATTGATTGAATTTTTCCGTTATTTAAAATCATTTTAGATAACAACACTCTTCCATAATATCGGTTTCAGGACGGCCGAAAAACGAAATAAGGGAAAACCCGCAGGTCTTCCCTTACCGTTATTTTTATCGGTGGATAATCACAAAAGTTTGATACTGATGTAGCGTTTCGGATTACGTTTTATATCCACAAACAGCGAGTCAAGCGACGCAACCGTGGAGTTGAGATTCCGATAGAGCGCCGGATCATGTGTGAGCAGACCAATCGTCGAATTGGGATCGTTGAGCTGCTCAGACAGTTGTTGCAGATTGACCGTAATCGCATTGAGATTTGCGGCTATGGAGTCGACAGGAACGTGTGCAAGCTTGTCTGTAACGGCATTGAGGTCTGCACTCGATACCGACAGATTACCGGTGATCGTATTCACATTCTTCATCACCGGAGGCAGAGTGGCCATCAACGAATTAAGCTGACGTGTAGTTCCTTCGAGATTGGATGTTATTGCATCGAGCCGTTTGATACTCATAGCCAGCTCGGGCGAGGCAACCAGATTGTTTATAGCGGTGAGAAGAGTATCCACTTTAGGGAAAATACCCGAAAGAGATGGGAGAAGGTTCTCTGTCACATTATCCATCATGCCTTTGGGCACGACACCCTCAAGATGGTCACCAATATTGTGCATTTCGGGAGAGGTGGACATTTCCAACGCAATTGTGGCTGTCCCGAGCAGATCTGTAGACAGAACGGCTTTTGAACCCTGAGGCACTTTAAGTTGACGGTCGAGTGAAAGCTCTACCAGGACATGGCCGGGATTGGCATACTCATATTCGATCTCCCGCACCTGTCCGACCTTGAAACCGTTGACGGTCACAGGTGCACTCTTTGCGAGACCCTGAACATTGGTATAGCTGACATAATAATAGTTGGCGGCCTTGAATACATTGATTCCTTTCAGGAAGTCGATGCCGACAATCAGAATCGCGCCAGCAAGCAGCACTATCAGACCTATTATAACTTCTTTGCGAAAAATCTTTTTCATATTTGAGGGGGTTCTTATTAGCTAATGTGGTGATACATCCGACTCAATCGTCGCCTAACTTCTTAATAAACGCTTGAGGATTGGTTTGTTTCGCCTGATGAAGAAATTTTTTTGCTTCTTTAAGACTTTGGAATACCGGAGACTTAACATCCGCAGTGCCGTCCGGCACCATAATCACATAGCCGGCCGACTCTGCGGGCATGTTTTTTTCCGCCTTGAGGGCCGACTGCGATGCCAGATGCTCGGCATCGGCAAGACGCTTGCCGTAATAGCCTCCGATGGCAGTCGCTAACGAACGTGCCATAGCCTGACGTCCGCTTTCAGAGGCCAGAAACTTCTCAGCCGCAGGATTGCATATAAAATCAAGCTCAACGAGGACGGCCGGCATCGAAGTGGCACGCAGGACCAGAAAGCCGCTTTGACGCACTCCTTTATCTGCGCGCGAACCGGTAGTGGTGAGCTGACGCTGAATGCCGTCAGCGAGTTCTATCGACTGTTTTAGATGACTGTTCTGGATAAGTTCAAAAATTATATACGACTCCGATGAATTAGGATCGAAGCCCTGATAGGTCTCTGAATAGTCCTGCTCAAGTTCGATTACACTGTTCTCGCGCATGGCGACTTCAAGATTGTCGTCCGAACGATGCAGGCCGAGCGTGTACACCGAAGCGCCGTGGATCGCCTCGCGTCCACGTGTTTTCTTATCTACCGAATTAACATGAATCGACACAAAGATATCGGCATTGGCCTTGTTCGCAATCCGGGCGCGATCGTTGAGCGACACGAATCTGTCATCCGACCGCGTGAACACCTGTTTCATCTCAGGATGCTCCTCTGCAAGAAGTTTTCCGAGTCTGGTGGCGACGTCGAGCACAATGGTCTTTTCATTGGTAATTTTGCCGACGCAGCCATAATCCTTACCACCGTGACCCGGATCTATCACGATGGTAAAGGCTCCGGCACATAGTGTACCGGCAGCCAGACAAAACGCTGCAAGTAAATTTTTCAGGCTCATTCTGTGCAAAATTACATAAAATTTCGGTAATTTCGCGCATCCGCCGGACCGTTTTTGTCTTTGTCACCAATTTTGTGTCCATACATACTAACAAAAAACACAGATAGTATGTTAATACATTAAAACTATCAGCCTTATGAAGAACCTATTCGTAATATTGACCATTGCTGCTTCGGCATTGCTGCCAACAGCATGCAAGCAGGTCACAGTGACACCTACACCTATAACCCCCTTATACTCCACTCTCGATGACTTCAAGTCGATGGATTCCATTGCCCGCGACTCCGTAATGAAAGCGGATGCGGCTCAAATCAAGGCGTTCATGCAGGTTGTGGGTTGCGACTCAGTCACCGATTCGGCTCTCGTAGCATGGTCACGCAGCCGTGTAGTGGAAGCGTTCACTCCCGAAGTAAGAAAGGTATATCCAACCCTCGGCTCTCTTGAGACCATGCTGTCCATAATCCTTGATAATGCGAAAAACCAGGGCTTGGAACTGCCCCGTCGAAATTATGCCGCCGTGGTGTGGGGACTCCAGAAGTCCATAGTGTTTAACGACAGCACGATGATGATAGCCCTTAACCATTATCTCGGCAACGACTATGAGGGCTATCAGGGCTGGCCGGAGTATCTGAGAATGGGAAAAACTCCCGAAAGGCTTCCCTACGACATCGTCGAAGCACTCATTGCGAGCCAATATCCTTATCAGCAAACCGATTCGTCGACCGTACTGTCCCGAATCGTATATGAAGGGGCACTAACATTAGCGAAGATCCGTATCGTCCCTGAAGGTTCCCTTCAGCATGCGCTTGGCTATGATAACGCCCAGCTCCAATGGCTCGACGATCATCAGAGCGAACTATGGCAAAACATGGTAGGTAAAAAACTGGTGTACAGCACCTCCGAAGACACCATGCACAAACTCATCGACCCGGCCCCGTCCACATCGTTGCTGTCGCCTTACTCCCCGGGGCGTGTCGGACGCTATCTGGGCTACTGCATCATCGTGTCATATCTGCAGAGCAACACCATAGACAAGCTTCCGACCCTTCTCAGCCCCGAGTTCTACAACAATCCCCGCCTGCTCATCGAAAGCGCCTACGGCGGATAAGAATATCTCATAAACGAATCGCCGCTCATACTTTTGGTTTGAGCGGCGATTCGTTTTGGTATAAATATCACTTATCGAAGTCCTGGGTATCGGGAGCCGGGGTTTTCGGAAGGGTGAAATGCAACCAGATGAAGCCTATTATGCCTGACAGCAATGAACCGATGACGATGCCAAGTTTGGCATGATCAAGCAGATAGGCCATATGAGCGTTCGCTCCACCGAACGAAAGTGTGGCGATAAATAGCGAAACCGTGAAACCGATACCGCCGAGCATGGCCACCGAAGCAAGCATGGCCCATGTGGAGTGAGCCGGCATAGGCGCGGCCTTGAGTTTGATTGTAAGCCATGAAAATGAGAAGATGCCTATGAATTTACCCAATACAAGACCGCAGATTACGGCGAGAGAAATGCCTTCGAACGCTGTTGAAGGATCTGTGTCAAGCAAATATATACCCGCATTTGCGAATGCGAAGAGCGGGATAATGAAGTAATTCACCAAGCCGTGAAGCGTATCCTCGAGGTCCTGCAACGGGGAAATGACCTTATCCGAAGCGTGTTCCACCTGCTTAAGCCAGTTGAGCTGATCCTTTGTGAGAATAGTACGGGTTGCGAGAGTAGCCTCTTCCTCTGTCTCGTTTCGGAAGTGACTCATCGCTTTCTGAATCATCTTGATGTAGCGGCGCGGCTCCATAACCGGTTTTACAGGTACTGTGAAAGCCACAAGGACGCCAGCGATGGTGGGATGGATGCCGGAGTTGAGGAACAGGAACCACACAACGCCACCCAACAGCAGATAAAACGCCTTGTTCTGAATCATCATGGCCCCGCCAAGTGCAAGGACTGCCAGAAGTATAAAGGCGATGACAAGCAGACTCACTTCGATATGGGTGGAATAGAACGCGGCAATCACGATAATGCCGCCTATATCGTCAACGACGGCGAGTGTGGTAAGGAACACCTTGAGCGACAGAGGCACACGTTTGCCCAACATGGCCAGGACGCCTAAAGAGAAGGCGATATCAGTGGCCATCGGTATGGCTGCGCCACCGGTATAATCAGTTCCGGCACTGAAAGCGAAGTATATGAGCACCGGCACTATCATGCCGCCTATCGCACCGACAATGGGCAGAAGTGCCTGTCTGAACGACGACAGTTCGCCTACAAGAATTTCACGTTTGATTTCAAGTCCGATGGTGAAGAAGAACACCGCCATCAGCGCGTCGTTGATGAATGCCAGCAGATCCATCGGATGACCGGCATGGGAGAACAGATTGAAATCGCCGAGCTGCAGCCGCACAGGCTGAGTCCAGAAATTGAAATAATAGTCCTTGATAGACGGGACATTGGCCACGACAAGAGCCAGAACGGTAGCCGCTATGAGGATATTACCGCCCGTAGCGTGACGACGCAGCGTGGCTCGCGCCGCATAAAATATGTTGGGGAATCCAGCACCGTTTTCGCCGGGTTGCAGAGGCTGTGACATATCTTGTGAGTATTAAAGTGGAATTACCTTTCTGTCAATCAAGTTTGAGAACCGCAAGGAATGCCTTCTGCGGCACTTCCACCGATCCGATTTGCTTCATGCGTTTTTTGCCTTTTTTCTGTTTCTCGAGAAGTTTGCGCTTTCGGGAGATGTCGCCACCGTAACATTTGGCCGTCACATCCTTGCGCACGGCCTTGATGGTCTCGCGTGCGATGATCTTGGCTCCGATGGCGGCCTGAATGGCTATATCGAACTGCTGACGCGGTATCAATTCCTTGAGTTTCTCACACATGCGCCGCCCGAAGGTCACGGCATTATCGGCGTGCGTAAGAGTTGACAGGGCGTCGACACTCTCTCCGTTGAGCAGGATGTCGAGTTTCACAAGCTTCGATTCCCGGAATCCGTGTATATGATAATCGAATGAGGCATATCCCTTGGAGATGCTTTTCAGCTTGTCGTAGAAGTCAATGACTATCTCACCGAGTGGCATGTCGAACGTAAGCTCCATACGGTGACCGCCGGAAATATACTCCTGCTTCACCAGCTCGCCGCGCTTGCCCAGACAAAGGGTCATGATCGGTCCTATGAATTCCGGGGTGGTGATGACACTTGCTCGTATGTATGGTTCTTCGATATGGTCAATCAGTGTGAGGTCCGGCAAACCGGAGGGATTGTGCACCTCGGTGACATTACCCTTCTTGTCGTAAACCTTATATGATACGTTGGGCACAGTGGTTATCACATCCATGTCGAACTCGCGGCCGAGTCGCTCCTGAATGATTTCCATGTGCAGCAGGCCGAGGAAGCCGCAACGGAAGCCGAAGCCCAGAGCGGCCGACGATTCCGGAGTGAATGTCAGCGACGCATCGTTCAGCTGCAACTTTTCCAGCGATGCGCGCAGATTCTCGAAATCCTCCGTTTCAATGGGATAGACACCGGCGAACACCATCGGCTTGACTTCCTGGAAGCCCTGTATGGCCTCGGCGCATGGGCGGTCGACATGTGTGATCGTGTCACCGACCTTCACCTCACGGGAATTCTTTATACCCGAGATGATATAGCCCACATTGCCTGCCGACAGCTCTTTGCGCGGTGACAGATCGAGTTTGAGCACACCGATCTCGTCTGCGTGATATTCCTTGCCGGTGGCCACAAACTTTACGAAATCTCCGGTGCGAATTGTGCCGTTCTCGATTTTGAAATATGCGATGATTCCGCGGAACGGATTGAAAACCGAGTCGAAAATCAGGGCTTGCAGCGGAGCTTCGGGGTCGCCTTTAGGCGCCGGGATGCGCTTCACGATGGCCTCGAGTATCTCCGGCACACCCATACCGGTCTTGCCGCTGGCACGGATGATGTCGTCGTGGTCACAGCCAAGCAGCTCGACAATCTGGTCGGAGACCTCGTCAGGATTGGCCGACTCGAGATCACACTTATTGAGCACCGGGATTATCTCGAGATCGTTGTCGATAGCCATATACAGATTCGATATGGTCTGAGCCTGAATTCCCTGCGTGGCGTCCACGATCAGGAGCGCGCCCTCACAGGCTGCAATCGAGCGCGACACTTCGTATGAAAAATCGACGTGTCCCGG
This sequence comes from uncultured Bacteroidales bacterium, assembly GCA_947175575.1. GTDB lineage: Bacteria > Bacteroidota > Bacteroidia > Bacteroidales > Muribaculaceae > CAG-873. Next base: position 21,189 of record CAMWNG010000033.1, read on the forward strand.
AGTATCTATAAGATTGAGTGTATATTTCTCACCGTCGAGCGCATAATCCATCTGTATGGCGTGGCTTTTGATAGTGATGCCGCGTTCGCGCTCAAGCTCCATGTCATCGAGCACCTGTGCCTCCATGTCTTTGGCCGATACTGTACCGGTATATTCCAGAAGGCGGTCGGCGAGGGTGGATTTCCCGTGGTCGATATGTGCGATGATGCAGAAGTTGCGTATATTTTTCATTTACCTGTATTCAAAAAAACCGGCAGCTTGGCGCGCTGCCGGGTGCAAAGGTAAGAAATATTTTTGAAAATTGAAAACGCCGGATGTGGCGTTCTCTGAAAATCAGAAGGTTATTTCAAGGCATAGTCAACATATGTAACCACTCGCACCACCTTGATAAACGGTGTGAACTGGTCTCGGTCTGAAATGGAGAACTGACCTTGACTCGCTGTAATGATGCCGCCTACGTCGCAGCCGGAATCATCGCCGAACTTCTGGGCGGCTTCGCGCGCATTGGCTGTCGCTTCGGCTATCATGGAGGGTTTGATTTCGTTTAGATCCGTGTATTCGTAGGTGATGGGATATTGGTAATTAGACGCTATGACAGCCACTCCTTCTTTCAGAAGATCAGTCTGGCGGCGTATGAGTTCACGTATGAGTTTAACATCATTCGATTTCACAACTATCACATTTGTAAGCGAATATCGCTGTGTCACCTTTGACGGATCGTATGCGTCGGCCTTATTATCGGTCACCGCCGGGGAATTCACGGTTATATCTTCCTGCTTCACTCCGTTCGACATAAGATAATCGAGAATCACGGCGTTTGTCTTTTGGGTGCGGTCATAGAGTGCCACGAGGTCGTTGCCGGCATCATTGGTCACGATAGGCCAGGTGACTGAATTTGCCTCCACCTCCCGCTCACACAATCCGCGCACGCTCACCACCCGTGAGCGGTTGCTCATGCTTACCATGCCGCTGCGAACGCACAGCCCGAGCGCGAGCAGTCCGAGGGCAACCACCAGGCTGCCGATAAAAATATTCTTGTTCATATACATTAATTAATATAATCTCAGATACGGTCGAGTACAGTCTCGATGAGGCTGCGGATTCCGTCTTTATAATTCGGATTTGATACGTTGGTGAATCGGTTGGCGATTATCGAGCAAACCGTCATGCAGCGGTGTCCCATCAGCCTGCCGAGACCCGCCAGGGGAGCCGACTCCATTTCGTAATTGGTGACTTTGCGCCCCTTGTATTCAAATTTTTCGATCAGGCTGTTGAGGTCCGGATTAGCAAGCGGCAGGCGCAGTTCGCGTCCCTGCGGGCCATAGAAACCCACGGCTGAGATGGTGTTGCCTCTCACCATGTCGTCGCGGCCTATGCTTTCCACAAGTCCCGCATCGGCGTCCACGATGTAGGGTTTGGCCCAGAGGGGATTCCAGCCGGTGTGCTCACAGAAAGCTTTTTCGAACTCAAGGTCAGACACTTCGTTGCGGCCTGCGTAATAGTTGAGCACGCCGTCGAATCCCAGACTCTTTTCGGCGATCACAGGTGTGCCGAGTGTCAGTTCGGGTTGAAGGGCGCCACTGGTGCCGATACGCACCATTGTGAGTGTGCGTTTTTCATCGCGCACCTCACGTGTGGCGAAATCCACATTGGCCAATGCATCAAGTTCGTTGACAACGATGTCAATGTTGTCGGGACCGATTCCATGACTCAGACACATTATCGGCTTTCCACCCACTGTTCCGCCTATGGTATGGAATTCGCGGGCCGTCACCTCGAAATCCTGGGTGTCGAAAAATCCGGCCACGAGATCCACACGGCCGGGATCGCCAACGAGGCTTATACCTGTCGCTTATAAGCATCTCAGAGCCGACGAGACG
>CAMWNG010000034.1 GCA_947175575.1 uncultured Bacteroidales bacterium
CGGAGTTGTCGTAGAGTCCTACGCCGTCAAGGTTGATCCACGGTTTGCCGAGGTGGAGTCGGTCTGTGACGACCTGACCGGGATACAGGTTCACCGGCATCCCTGAGGGGAAGTACGCCATGCGCTGCTCCATCTGATATGTGTCCACGGTCACATCAGGAAAAGTCTGAGCATAGGTGCTTCTACGATCCATTGATAGTTTCGTGTGTGACTGATAATTAACTCGCATGGTGGAAATGGTTTTAATTCCCAAAGATACAACCGAAATTGGATGAATTCCAAATTTGATAAAGTTGTTTAAGGATTATTAACACGGTCGCAGGGGTATAAATGTGGTCAGGCTGTTTCGGGGGGAAACAGCCTGACGTAAAAAAAGATGAGCGGGGGCTCATCTTTCTTGATATTCGTATGCACCGATGGTGCCGTAGCGGGGATTGCCGAGGCGGTCGGTGGCTGCGGCGGGCGATGTGGGTGCCGTGGCCGCGCCGATTGCGGGAGATTCCGGTTTGAGTGTATAATCAAAAATATACTCGTCGCGTACGGTATTGTACAGCGGATCGGTATCCCAGATGCAGCGGATGAAGTTGTCGTCATCCGTCCCGGCGCTTTTCAGCAGGCAGGACTCGAGTGAAATCGGGAGCCCGGTGAATTCGCCGTGGGAGAGGTCTGTCCCCAGCCCGTAGATAATTGTGTTGAGAAATTGGGCTTGCAGGTATGGAGCTCCGGAACCGTTGTCGGTGAGTTCGTTGAAATGGTCGAATGTTACGATAGGGACTGCCGGAGCGACGAACAGATAATAGTTGGCCAGGGTACAGTGCTCGAAATAGTGCGAGCCGCCGCTGAGCACTACGGGCGACTCTGCCGCCTCCGCCATCTCGCAACCGATGGCTTCGATCCGGGCATCGTATGCCTCGAGAACGGAACCGCCGGAGTTGCGCAGGCGGGTATTGACCATGCGCAGGGGAGCGCCGGTCACGGTAACGCCCTGCCACGTGTTGCACACATGGGCATAGCTGAGTTCGCTGTCGGTGGATGTGGGGGTGAAGAACATACCGGTCCACTGGCGCGACATGATGTCGAAGGATATGTCGCCGGCCACGTTGCCGGTGCGGTCGCCAGCGAAGGTAATCTCGTTACCGGGAGTGCCGACGGCTTTGAGGGTGCCGCGCACCACCATCATCGCTCCGTCGTGGAACATGAATTCCACTCCGGGATCGACGGTGAGTGTGGCGCCGGGAGCCACCACCAGCGAATCGAACACCTGATAAGGCTTTCCGGCCTCGAAACGGGTGTCGGTGTCGATGGTCACCCCGCGCAGACGGCGTACGTCGCGACCCTGTGCGGCTATGGTCACCGAGCGATGAACTCCGTTGGTAACGAAGTCGAGGCTGGCGTCCACGTAGACGGGCACGTCGCGCTCGTTGGCGGGGAGGGTGGCTTCCACGAATATGAAGATGGAATCGTTGGCGCGGATTTCCACATTGCGGAATTCCGTGCCGCTGAATCCGTCCACGTTCAGGCGGAACAGCGATGCGTGGGGTCCGCTGAGGCTCACGTTGCTGATCTGCATGCCTTTCTTCGCGCGGTTGTACACGACAAACCGCGATGTGGTGGAGGGTTGTTCTGTCAGGATAACACCCATTTTGAGGGTGTCCACCGAGAATTCAGGCTGATCGCTGCCCGAGTCGGAAAAACCATCCTCGATACAGCCGGACAGCCCGACAAGAGAGAGTATGAAAAATATGAAGGAGAGGAGTCGTAAATTCATAGTGTTGTCTGAAATGCAATATATATAACGTAAGATGCTGTCTGATATTGTACAGGAAAGGAAAATTTTGAGTGTGTGCCTTGGACGCGATTGTCGCTGAAAACCTTTCGGACATGTGCGGCGTTTATATTTAAACGACAAATTTTGACTTATGCTTAAAATCGGAAAATACAATACATTGACCATCTCGCGGATGGTTGATTTCGGCGCATATCTCACTGATGGCGCCGGCCACGAAGTGCTTCTCCCCAACCGTTATGTGACCCCGGAAATGCACACGGGTGACAGTCTGGAAGTATTTGTCTACACTGATTCTGATGACCGTCCGGTAGCAACCACGGATACGCCTTTCGCCACAGCGGACGAGTTCGCATTCCTGCAGGTGCGTGATGTGAATCAGGTAGGTGCGTTTCTCGATTGGGGACTCCCGAAAGATCTGCTCGTGCCTTACTCGCAGCAGAAATCGCGGATGAACGCCGGGGGCATCTATCCCGTATATATTTATCTCGACAAGACGTCGGGGCGCGTGGTGGGTTCTGCCAAAATCGAAAAGTTCGTTGGTAATGTGTATCCCGATTACAGGCCGGGCGACAAGGTGCACGCTCTTGTCCTCGAACATACGCCGATCGGCTATCGCACCATCGTGGACAACCGTCACTGGGGTATGATATACAACAATGAGATAGAGCATCCGTTGGAAATACAGCAGACTGTGGATTGCACTGTGAAGAATGTGCGCGACGACGGAAAGATAGACCTCGCCGTGGCCGGACGTGCGGCGCAGGCAACCGACCGACTTTCAAAGCAGATAATAAACGAACTGCTTCTTGCCGGAGGTACACTGCCGCTGGCTGACTCGTCGTCGCCCGAGGAGATCCGTGAAGCGTTCGGATGCAGCAAGAAGGATTTCAAGAAGGCTTTAGGTCATCTATATAAAAACGGAAAGATACTGATCGGCCGCGACGAGATATCGCTCGCGTAAGCCGTCAGCCATATAAAGGACCGGCCGGACCCCGCATGGGATCCGGCCGTTGTTGTAAGATTTTTTAAGGTTATTTGCGTCTACGGACTGAGCGGGTGGCCGAGGATGAGCGCGATGCGGATGATTCTTTCACCTTGGCCGGCTTTTTTGTAGATTTTTTGGTGGAGCTGCCGCGTGTGGCGCGTGCGCTCTTGGTCGTATTCTTGGTGGTTTTTTCAGGTTGGAGTGCCATTGTGGAGTCGTTCTCCGCAGCGGCTTTGGCTTCTTCAGCGGCAGCACGACGTGCGGCCAGTTCTTCGCGTGTGGGAGTCCAGAGGCGTTCCTCAAAGGTGTCGAGGCGGTTCTGGATGGAGTCCTGAGCGCGCTTTCGATCATCGGGATCGGGATAGAGCTGCGCCATCGACTTATTCTTCAGGTTGCGGGTCTTGTAGATTTCGCCCTTGTACATGTTGAGGTTGAAGAAGTCGTCGTAAGTGCATGTGGGGAGGTTGTTGTCATCGTTCACAAATATCATCTGCGAGGCCAGGAACGGTCGCAGGTCGGAATATTTGATCCAGAACATGGGGTAGCGGACGGCATCGCCACCGAAGTCGCCGGCACGGTGAAGCACGGGACAGATGGCTTCGATGGTGGGTTTGAGGCGGTTGTTGCGCGTGTCGTACACCCATTTCTCGATGACGTAGTAGGACAGCACCTCGTTGGAAGGCACATCGGCTTCATCGATTTCGAATTTAGGATTCTTTTCGGTAGAGCCTTTGGCCGGGGTGTAAATGATATAGAATCGGTCAAGAATATCCTTGACTTTCGATTCGTATTTCTCGGTAAAAATTTCGCGGCCGTCGAGATATTCGTAGGCTTTGAGCTGTCCGTTGGCGAGCAGTCGCATGATTATGCGGAAGAGGTTTTCCTGCCCGTCCACGGGTTCTTCAGGGAAGTAGAGGGCTGCGTTGCGGTCATCGTCAAGGTCTATCTGACGGTAGATCACGCGCATCCATTGCTGGTCGGCGTCGGATAGGGCAGAATTGTCGGCGGCGTAGAAGCCCTGCATGCGCTCGGTGATTCCGGGGGTCTGTTCGGTCTGCCGGTTGCGGTCGGAGCCGGCGCGGCGTCTTACAGGAGCCGATGACGACGATTCCTGGGCTGCGCTTCCGATGATGGCCAGCAGAAGGGTTATGGCTGTGAGTGTATTGCGTATCATTTTCAGATGACAGATGTTTAACGGTTAGTTGACGATGACTTCCATCGGGGAAAGATCGCGTGTGATGCCGTCGGGGCCGATGGCCTTGATGGCAGAGATATAGAAGCGTTTGCCGCGCTGAAGGCGCTGGAAAGCCTGGCGCTGACGTTGTGAGAAGGATGCGCCGTCCGAGTTCTCGGGCATGGCGTTGCCCATCGAATCGAAGAATACGGTCTGGAAGCTCACTACCTTAAACGGAGTGTCGAGCAATCCGTCGTCAATCGCGGCTTCAAGCCCGGGGGCTTTCATCAGCAGCTGTTTGCCGAAAGGTTTGCCGCCTCGGTAGTGGTCGGTGTTGCCGTTGGCGTCGGTGAAGGCGATGAAAGGCGTGGGGTCAGGCAATTTGCGCACACGGAAATTTGTCTGAGCCACCTGTACGGAGCGGCCGTCCATATTGGCCGTGACAGTGATGGTGGCATCTTTGCCCACTGTGGCGGGGCGAGCCACCCAATGGTCGCCGGCTCGGGTGAGTGTGCCGTTGGTCATCGTGGCGTTAATGTCGCTCATGGCCACGCCGGGCACGGATATGCCCACGGGGTTGTCGATACCGGCGTAGAGCACGTTCATCATCGTGGCCGAGACTGTAGCCATCGGTTCTATTACTGTGTATGAGGATTCGAACGGGTGACGTGTCACAGATCCGTCGCCGTGGGGCACTTCGAGATAACCGGAGTAGGTGAAGGTACCGGTAGATCCGGGTGAGAGTTCATAGAGCCCTCGGTCGTTGCTGAGCGGCTGGCCGCCAATGTAGACGGTAGGACGCTGAGTGGTGTCGACTGCCGCGAGCACGATGTTCGCGGAGTATTTACCGCCGCGCATCACCATCCGGCTCTGAGGCATCACGTAGGCGTTGAGTTCGTTCACGCGCACATCGCCGGCGTCGACCTGATTGTGAATCGACGAGAGTGCTTCACCCTCGGCGTAGAGAAGGTCGTTCTGCAGCTTGGTGAGGAGGGTGAGGGCGGCCACCACGGGCTGCTGTTCGAATTTGGCCTCTTCCCAGAGCTGCGGGGTGAGGGTGCCTTTGCGCAGGATTGGTTCTGTGGAAAGGACCTGCTCGATGTTGCGTCGTTTGAGAGTGTCAGGGATGAACGAGCCGATGAAGTCGCGGTATGAGTCGATATCGAGACGGAGACGTTCGCCGCGCGGATCGGATGGCGAGAGCATCACCACGGCTGCAGCTTCGAGATCATCGCGGCTGAGCACGTTGTCAGGGTCGCCTTTGGGACCGTCCGCCTTCACCACGATGAGTCGCTTGAGACTGTCGATGTTGCTTATAAGAGTACCTGTGGCACGGCGCACGTCGGACGCTTTGTCGAGCCATTGCTGACCTTTCTCGGGGTTCTGCGCGGCGAAAGCTTCGAGCTGGGAATATATCGAGGCGTTACGCTGCTCCACGTTCATGTTTGTGCGGCTCAGGCCTTCGTGCACCTGCGTGAAGCCGTCGAGCACGTCGCTTGACACGTTGAGTGCCAGCATGGCGGTCAGAACGATGTACATCAGGTTGATCATCTTCTGACGGGGAGAAAGCTTGTTGGAGTTCGCACTCATTGTGTTTATACTGTTTTTATACTTTTAGACAAAATCATTGCGGAGAGGAGGTCAGCGACGTTCATTCGGCTGACTGAGCGGGTGTTTCGGGAGCCTGCGGAGCCTGGGCGGGAGCCGCGGCAGCCTGTGCCATCATGGGGTTGTACATGTTGATGGTCATTGCGGTGATCATGCGTTCGTACACCTGATTGAGTTGCTGCATGTATCGAGCCATCTTTTCGGTCTCCTCGCAGTAGCGGGTGCTTTGAGAGGCGCTGCGTTCGTACATGTCCCGGATATCCTTGATGCCCTGATTGACGCGGTCGATGGCGTCGAGCTGTGAGGATATGCTCTTGAGCTGGATTTCGTAGATGGTGTTCAGGCCTGTGATGTTCCGGTTGAGCGACTGCATCTGTTCCACATATCCCTGCGACGAACGGGTGATGTTTTCGGAGTTTTCCGTAATGGCTCGATACGATTCAAGCAGGGTGTCGCTCACCTGATTGAGAGCTTCGGTAGACACGCGCAGATGCTGCATCTGAGCGGCGAGTTCAGCCATCTGTTCCAGATAGTTGGCTGTGGTGCCCTGGACCGAGGGCATGCCGTCAGCTCCAACCACAATATTCTCTGCCGGAGTGGTGAGATGCGGAGCTGCAGAAGGAATTCCTGAGCCTCCACCGATGTAGACGGGTCCGGAGTGACCTCCCATTACAGGGCCGGCGACGCCATCCTCGTCGCCCTCGCCTTTCTTGCCTGCAAGAGCCGGAAAGACTTCTTCCCACCGGTATTCCTTGGCGGGGCGGTCGAAAGCGGTGAGGACGAACATCAGCACCTCAGTGCCCATACCTATAGAGAGCAGGGCGTTACCGCCGGGCAAGTGGAGAATCTTGAACAGCGCGCCCCAGATAACGATGGCAGCACCGATTGAATAAGCGAAGTTGAAGAACCGCTGGCCCTTTTCGCTGGATATGAAGGCGCCGATTCCGCGGCGAACTTTTTCTACTTTTACCATTTGTATGATATGAGAGATATGATTCTGAAAGGAGTGTATTGATTACTTGCCCTTCTGCTTGTTGCCGCGGGCGAATCCGATCTGTGTGCGCACGCAGCGGAAACCGATGTAGGAGCGCTGCTCGTTCTGATATTCCCACATGCGCAGGTCGGAGCGGATGTTGTGTGCCACGTCTTTCCACGAGCCGCCGCGTACGATCTTGCGTTTGAGGCGGTAGGGATCGTCGGGGGCAGCATCGTAGCGGTACTCGGGGTTGAGGTCAGAGGTTAACTTTCCGACGCTCTCGGTGAAGGCAGTGGAGGTCCATTCGCTCACATTACCGGCCATGTCATAGAGGCCGAAATCGTTGGGCGCGTATGTGCCGACTTTCGACGTTATTATATGACCGTCGCGCACGAAGTTGCCTTCGCCAGGTTTGAAGTTGGCGTAGAAGCAGCCTTTGTCCTCGCTCAGGGCAATATCGCCTTCCCAGGGGAACATGTTCTCATCCACGCCTGCGCGGGCTGCATATTCCCATTCGGCCTCGGTGGGCAGACGGAACGGTTCGACATAGACACCTTCCTTGCCGAGGGAGCGGCGCAGGAAGTCGGTGCGCCAGTTGGCGAAAGCGTTGGCCTGCTCCCAGCTCACGCCGACAACGGGATAGTCGGTGTAGCCGCCGTGGGAGAAGTACATGCGCACGTACGGTTCGTTATAAGCGTTTTCGAAATCGTTGACCCAGGCGGTGGTGTCGGGGTAGACGTTCACGATGTATGTGTTGAGGAAGTCGTAAGCTCCGGTGAGGGGACGCGAGATGGTCGTGCGAATGATTTCGCCTTCCTCGTTGATGTATGCCGTATCCTTTGAGATCGTGGGAGTGGTTGTGGCCGCCGGACGGTCTGTGTTCAGGTCGCGGCGTTTGGGATCGAGACGGTTGCGGCGACGTGCGGCCTCGGTGTGGTTATAGATGTCGTAGCGGTAGTTGAGCTGCGACGCGTCGAGTTCCTTGACGCCGGTAATGGGGTTGATTCGGTAGACGCTCTCGATGGCGCGCTGTTCGTCCTCGTTGGGATTGCGCCAGGGGATGGGTTTGTTCCAGTTGAGTCGGGGCGTGATGGGGTTGCCGTCGCGGTCTTCTTCGATTTTGAAGTCCTCGTTGCCGCCGTATGCGGGGTCGGCGAGGCGTTCGCGGATGATGGAGTCGCGCACCCAGAAAACGAACTGTTTGTATTTTCCGTTGGTTATTTCAGTTTCATCCATCCAGAAGCCGTCGACACTGATGCCACGGGCCGAAGCCTCGATGTTCCACACCGAGTCGGCCTTGCCGGGGCCCACTTTCATGGAACCGCGGTCAACAAGCACCATACCGTAGGGCGTAGGCTCGGCCCAGGAAGAGCCACCCACACCGGTCACCTCGCCTCCGGCTGCCGAGCGGCTGCCGACGGCGCACGAAGCCAGCGCGCCGGCCATGGTCAGCGAAATAACTGAGGCTATTGTGGATTTTTTGAGAAGATTGGTCATAGCGATATGCGGAAATGTCAAAGGAGAGTGTTTTTGTCGTTTTGTTAAAAAGCAGCCTTGAAGTTACATGAACCGGATGCTGCGGTGGCGGTTTCTGTTCTTTTCGCCGAGGTCGAGCTTCAGCGAGTATCCCACTACCACCTCGTGGCTGCCGGCCGATGCGGAATGCAGGGCCGATGTGGCGTAATCAAAGCTGTAGCCTATGTAGAAGTTTTTGATTTCGGCGGCAATCGTGGCGGTGATCGCGTCATCGTAGCGGTAGCCTACACCGAACGAAAGGAACTTGTTATATCTGGCTCTGGCCATGATTTCGGCGCCCGTGAAAGTGAAGTCGGACTTGACCATCAGCGAGGGCGTCAATTCAAATAACGTGTTTTTAATCGGAATATTGCATCCGGCCATGAAATAAAGTGTACGTGGCGCGTGGAACTCGTAGATCGCTTCGTCTGTGCCGCCCGATCCGCTTTCTCCACCCATGCGGATGGTGGGCGCGGTGAGGTGGGTGGCGGAGATGCCGGCGTGCCACAGCTTGTGCTGAAACCAGATGCCCGCGCCGAGGTCGAGAGCTGTGCCGTGGAGGTCGGCTGTGGGAATGGCGTCATCGGCTCCCTGATGGTAGTCGTCGCCGTCAGGCACGTAGGACTCGGATCCTTTGAACCGTTGGTCGAACATGCCTATCTGGATCGCTCCGGTGAACTCGCCTCCGAATTTTCGCAGTTTGTAGCCAATCTGCGCGTTGAGGTTTAGCGATGAATAGAGGCCGATGCTTTCCTGCTGCATCACGATGCCCGCGCCAAGGCGTTTGTTGAACACCTTGTAAGGCATGTTTGCCGAGATGTCGAATGTCCGGGGCGCTCCGTCGATTCCCACCCATTGCAGGCGTCCGGCCCCACGCAGCCGCACGAAGTCTGTAAGGCCGATGGCTGCCGGATTGTATATCGACGGCACTTCGTAGAACTGTGTGAACTGGGCGTCGGTCTGTGCCGCGGCGGGCATGACGGCCAACACTGCGGCCACCAGTATGCATATCAGATGTTTCATCATTCGAAATAGAAGGTCAGGCATATCATCTTGGAGGTGGCCCGGGCTATTGATTGGGTGAACTTGAAGCGTGTGGGATCGTCCGCCAGATCGGGACGGTCGTGGCGCAGAATATCAGTCAGTCCGAAGCAGAATTTGAGTTCGGGTATGAGCTTGAAATACGGCAGATAGAAGTCGCAGCCGAAACCTACCGTTATGTAGCAGTCGGCACCGGTGAGCTGGAGGAGGTCGGAGCGTTTTTTCGACACGTCGAAGGCCGGCATCACGCCGCCTACAACGTAGGGTCGGGCGTTACGCACTCTGGCAGCCGCGAATTTTACGTCGAGCGGCAGTGTCACATAGGTCGACTTGATGTTCTGGCGTTGTTCGGCTCCGGAGCCGAGTTCAAGGAAACGGATGTCGCGGCTGCCGAACATCATACCCGGAGAGAGTCGCAGCGAGAAATAATTGTTGAGACGCAGGGCTATCAGGCCGCTGACACTGAATCCGGGCTGATAGTTCACCTGCTCGGCGCGCCATTCTTCGCCGTCTTCGGTAATGAAACCGTTGTGGGCGAAGCGCAGATCCTCGGTGTGCGCGCCTATCGAGAAGCCGAGGTGCCACCTGCGCAGGTCGGCATACGGACGGTTCTCGATCTTGTCGTTCAGACGTCCGGCCGCCAACGCTGTCAGTGCCGATATGAGGAGAGTGATAATGAGTGCAGTTCGTTTCATTATCTTCATAACGTAATATTACGCCAAATATTGCTCTCGCCGGTCAATAGGAGAACAGGAACGGATCGCACCTCGGCGAACGGACACAAAAAACTCCGCCCGGGGGTACGGGCGGAGTCTGATATAGGATTTAGGGATATGTCTTAGCGTACAACAACCTTTTCGGCCTTTTCGCCGGCTACCTTTACATAGATGCCGGGCACGAGAGCGTCAGCAGCGACGCGTACACCCTGAAGGTTGTAGAATACTGCGTCGGCAGCTGCTGCAGCTTCGGCTTCGATGGCTTCGACAGCTTCAGGCATACCGAAGAAGAACTTCGAAGCGGCCTTGGTCACAGCCACGGGAGCTTCCGCGGGCAGAGAGTAGACGCGGTAGCCGCCTTCACGCAGGTAAACGTGTAGGTTGCCGGCGCCGTCGAAACGCATGGTGCTCCAAGTGTTTGACTCGATGGGGAACGAGTATTCGAACTTGGGAGTGGGCACACCGTCGGCATCCCATTCGAGACTCATCACTACAATCGAATTGGCCAACGCTGCGGCGAATGTCTTACCGTCTGCGGTAACGGCGATACCGGAAGTATTGTTGTCGATGTAGTCAATGATATTGTCGTGAGCCGAAGTCATCACGCAGTCAGGAGCTGTAACCACGTCGGCGATATATGCGAAGCATGGGCAACCTGCCTGGTTGTTGCCGGCGCCGCGAACCTGTGAGGCGAATACGCCCTTGCCGTAGGTGACGAGGTCAACATTGGTGTTGAGCAGCAAAGCCCCGAATCCGAGCACTTCAGGTGCTTCGTCGATCACGTAGCTGTTGCCTTCATGTTTCACTTTATAACGAACGAGTGTGTTTTCGGTAGAGCCCTTGCCGTTCATGTTCTCATGGTCTTCACTGAACGAGAGAGCGTAGATCTGACCGTCTTCCTTGATGAAGGAGATACCGGCTGTACCGCCGCCGAGTTTCACACCGTTGTAGGTGAAGCAGCCTGAACCGGACTTGGTGCCTGCGAAGAGGGTGAAAGGTTCTTCCTCAGCGTCGAGGGGATTGACAGCTACCATACCGTAACCTGCGTCACCCCATGTGGCGAGTACTGCGTAACCATCGAGCTGGTTACCGCGGAAGGGGTTCGACTGGTTCGTGGTTACACCACCCAGCAGCAGATTGTTGACATAGAGACCTTCGCTTACTTTATTGCCTGCGGGATCATAAACATCGACGCCGGAGTTGTAGGGGTTGCCGATCACCACGTAGCCGAAAGCGTCGGATTCGGGATCCGACATGGGAATTACTGATCCGCGGCCGGTTGATGAAGCCTGTACGGCCTTAACGAGTCCTGCCTTGGCGATGGGATTTCCGGTTACCTGGATTTCCCATGCGTAGTAGCCTTGGGGATCAAGGAGGGTCTTGGATACGGCGGCTTCGTTTTCGCCGGCTTTCACTGCGCCGAGATCCACGGTCACCACATCGGTCTCATCCTTTTCGTTGGTGAGGACGAGAGCGGCTGCGGGGGCATCGCCGGTCATCTTGAAGGTGATGGCGTAGTTGTCTTCGCCATCTTCAGCCTTCACGTCGTATGCGTATTCGCGCATGGGCTGAGGCTGAGCCACACCTTTGGTGGTGAGTTTCACCAGTTCGGTGCCGCGGAGCAGATAGAGGTTGATCCATCCTTCGTTCACCACTTCTGTGAGGGCGTCACGGGATACCTGAACTTCACCTGCAGCGGCGATCGAGGTGGCTACGGAAGCTGCGAGTTCCTTGTCAAGGTTAACCTTGGTTGCAGTGGCATTGTCCACGCCCTTGGTGATATTGACAAGCTTCACACCGTCGGTTGCGGGAACGACAGCGTAGCTTGCGCCGGCATATTTGAACATTCCGGAGCGGCCGTCGGCAGCGGCGAGAGCTTCAGAACCGGTGGTGAGGGGATCAAATGGTGCGGCAAAGGTAAATCCAAGAGCACCGTTAACGCTGTCGTAGGAGATGAGGCTCATATCGTCGAGAGGCGAGATCGATACTGTGAAATCAGCGCCTGCGGTGCCGAGAGGCAGCGGTGTGGCGGGTTTGATGTCGCTTACAGGCTGCATTTCGCCATCTACGATAGATACGACAGATGCACGCATGCCATAATTGGGAGAAGAGATTGTGGGCTGGGGCACAAGTATAGAGGCATTGTCTATAGTGCCTGAGAAAGCGAACATCGAGGGATAAGAGCGGAACCAGAGACCGGTGTTTTGGCATGAGATCCACTTAGCGGGGTCGCCTGTAGGCAGACCGTCCTTATCGTTCTCCCATTTATAAATATAGAATGTGCCACGGCCGGCATCACCTTCCTGTATATTACTTTCGTCGTACTGGTTCTTGGTGGCGTTGCAAGCGAGGAGTACACCGTCTGCCGAAACCTGAATGTCAGCGATGGGTGCACGTGTACCTTCTGCACCTTCGGTGGATACGGTAGCGAGCACTTTGCCTTCGTTGAGGTCGTAGACAAGAATGGTTGCCTTGGGCTGGTCAGCGATGTCGACAGTAGCCTGGAATTCAACGGGTTTGTCGAGGGCGAGGATGTACATCTTGCCGTCGTGAGCGATGGCGCGGCGTACGGTGAGACCTTCGAGTTCGGCGATTTCGTTGGTGTATGCGGTGCTGAAATTGTATTCAGCGGCAGCAGATACGCCACCTACCTCGGCCATCGGGTCGGGATAGTTCACATAATTAACCTTTTCGGGTTCCCAGTTCACGTTTACGAGCTGTGCGGTGGGATAAGCGATCTCGGCAGCCTTGACTTCCACAGTCACGGGTTCTGCGGGCATATAGTCCTTGGAGTCGAAGGTGATGGTGTAGGTGCCGGGTTCTACGTGCTTGAACACGAACGCACCGTTGTAATTATCATCGGTGGTGTAGGTTGCCACTTCTTTACCGTCCTTGCTCAGGATCACTTTCACGCCGTTGAGGGGCAGGAAGCGGTCATCGGTTGCGGTGTTGGGCTTGTAGTACTGGTCTTTGAAGCGTTCGTTGGCGTCACGTACGATACCGTAGATCCAGCCGGTCGATTCTTTCTTCAGACCGAAATAGTCGGCGATGCCGTGTGCGTATGCCAGACCTTCCATATTGTCCACATCCCAGTTCATGGCACGGTGACGTGCGGGCTGGTAGGTGTGGAAGTAACCTTCGACGAGGAAGCCGGGCACATGGTGCTTGAGCACGCCGAGGTAGCCGAATGTGCCCAGAACAGAACTCTTGGAGCAATTGTCTTCACCGTAGAAGTTTACGTCGCCTCGGAGGTTTTTATTTGTCTGACTGTAGGAGGTCCACTTCATGTGAGGATTCTCGAATGAGTAGCTCCAGCATGCATCAGCCATATCGTAAGATGTTGTCTGATGTTCCAGAGGACATCCGTCAACCTCTTTGAATTGACTGCCATCTTTTTGGTTCTTATCGTATCCGCGGTAGAGGAAGAGGGGATAGTTGGTTGTTGTACCTTCGGAAGCCGCGTTAGAGTGGATGGAGATGAACATGTCGAAGTTGTTCGCATCCACTTCCTGACAGATTTCAGTGAGGTTACGGTTGTAGTATTCGATATCAGCGGGGGTATCATTACCAAGCTGGTTCTTCGTGCCGTTGTCATCGTGGTAGGGACCGCACTTCACATGGCTCATCACGATGTTGTTCGACATGTCTCGGGCAGCGCCGATCTGATGGCGGTCGCCGCTCTGGTTAAGGGTGGGATCGAATTTCAGACCGTATTCGCGGAGTGCTTCGAGCACGCCGAAACCTTTGCGAAGGTTGGTGTTCGATTCAAAGAAGTTGGTGGTGTCGGTACCCACGCGCTGGTATTCGCCGTGGCCCACCAGAGGGTTGGGACGGTCGTTGGGAGTCCATGAACCGTGCCCCGGGTTGATATATATGCGCAGTTGGTCGGCATCTTTGGCTGTGCCTGCGAAAGCCACCAAAGACAGACCGAGTGCCGCTATCAGTGATTTCTTCATGGTTTATTTAACGCTAATTGTGTAAAGATTGCCCTGAATGTCAGAGAACAGGATTTTGGAGCCGTCGGCTGAAACAGTGGGATAGATGGCCACCATGTCGGCGGGAGTGAGGGTCTGGAATTTGCCCTGGAGGTCACATGCTACGATCTTGCTGTCGGTTAGAACCTGGTCGGAACCGTGGTCCTGCATGCCGATGATCATGTCGTTGCCCATCCATTGGGGAGCGTGCATGTAGCCGAGCTGACGTGCGTTCGAGCCATCGATGTTAGCCACGAATGCGCCTGCGCCGGCCAGACAGTAGGCTACCTTGGTGCCGTCGGGGCTGATGGTGGGCCAGAGGTAGGAACCGCGTCCCTGAGGGTCGATAGTCGTGGTGCGGCCGTCGGCGGTGGTGATGTCAAGATGGCCGTAGTTGATTGTGGCTACGGGACGTACAGCGGCTTTGGCAGCGCCGAGTTTCTTGGCCTGCAAACGGCCGTTCTGAACGGCGCTCACACCATCATTGCTGATTGCGAGGCCGGTAGCGAGGTTACGCGAGGGCTTAACGAGCTGGGTCTGCTTGCCAGTGGCGAGGTTTACCTGTTCCAGAGAGTTGTAACGCAGTTTTCCCTTGTTTGACACGGCACGGAATACCACATTCTGTCCGTCAGGGCTGATGGCGAGCGCATTAGCGTTGCCGTTGGATGTGATTTTTGAAGATTCGCCGGAGGCGAGGTCGACACGATAGAGCGCTCCGCCACCCATCGAGCCTACGACGGCAAATGTTCCGTCGGGGCTGATCGTAGCCATCTCGGAGAGAGTCTGAGTGGGCACCCGGTCAATCGACACCACTTCCAGTTCGCGGGCCGAGACACTCAATGCCATGACCACAGCGAGAACTGAGAGAAAGGTCTTTTTCATGGTAATTATAAATGTGATTAGGTTTGATTCAGTTGTCAAAGGTACGCATTTTTCCCACTCGGTTTCTGAATTTTACAAAGATTAACTATTGTAAATTGCTTTCACTCAGCCTCTCAACGCGTTATGTGTCAGGCTGTACGGGAAACCATTAATAGTAGATTGCTGATATTAATGTAGAATGCGTCTGAAAGACGCCGATTATTATAGTAACCGCACACGCTGACCGTAGGAAAGCGTGTGCGGTGTGACGCCTCTGATAACATGGCGTCTGTAAGACGCCGAAAGTACAGGCAAATGATTTATGGTATAATGGATATATTTGCTTCCAATTATTCACAATCATTCTCATCGCCTAAAACAGGAGTATCTAATGGGAATCCGTTTTGATTTAGCAAGCTTCTATATTCGTCGACAAAGCATATTGTTGAGTGATGAGATTTTTGGTTCATTATGTACATTTTCCTGACTTCACGCAGTTCTGCGTCAACAGTAAAGCAACCATATCGTCTTGCCCACCGAATCCAATTCGGAAAATGTCTGTTTATTCCCAGAAATTTACTTGACTCAGATTTGATCACTTTTATCGTTTCGGCAACAGAATACTTTGGTGGTATATCACATAAGATATGTATATGATCGGGCATCCCTCCTATCCGGCGAACATAGATATTTCGTTTAATAAGTAAATTATAGATAAATCGATATAGTTCTTTTTCGTATTCAGTGACTATGACGGGCTGTCGTCTGTATGTCCCGAATACTATATGATATGTAAGGGAGGCATGACTCATATTTACTTAATAAATGTATATTACAAATTTGTGACGTTTTGAGTAGGATAGAGTTTCAACAGCTTTTTCGGCGTCTTACAGACGCCTATATTCGTAGGGACAATAGCCCCACACGCACGGATGCGTGTGGGGTTACTGAGAGTTCGGCGTCCTGACGGACGCGACATTCCCACTATGGTAATTTTTAATATGTACGCTTCACACCCGACTGAGCAGACCGGTGGTTGAGTCCATTATGTAGCCGGCCACTCGCACGTCACGCGCCATAAGAGGATGGTTGCGTATAAGATCTACAGTCTCGGTCACAGCCTTTTCGCCGTCATCGAAACCGTGAAGCCAACTGTCAAGATCTATGCCGCAATGCCGCATGAGGGAAATATGTTCTTCATCTATACCGCGCTCGCGCATCAGGTGAAGCATCTCTGCGGCATTCATGCCCTGAACTCCGCAACCGGTGTGCCCGATAACCATTATCTCGTTGACCCCCAACTCGTATACGGCAACAAGGAGCGAGCGCATGGTTGAGTCGAAAGGATTAGTAATTGTTCCACCGGCATTTTTAATCATCTTGACATCACCGTTACGGATGCCGAGGGCGGCCGGCAGTAGCTCCACAAGGCGTGTATCCATACAGGTGACGATGGCTATGCGTTTGTCGGGATATTTGGAGGTCGCATAGGCTTTATATCCCTCTCGTTCAACAAACTCCCGGTTATATTTCAATATTTCGTCAATCATTATAGTTCATTTTATAAATGAGACTTATTTTCAAGATATTCATCCCATATAATTGTGGCAAGATATTTGTTACTTCGACAGTGTAAATCTCCCACGCCTTCTTCAATCAACCCGGCTGTTTCTGACCTGTAATATATATCTGTGGCCGCCTCCACCGAAACGCCGAATAATTCGTGGATGCTTAGAATAACAGCGGCAATCTTTGTCGCACGTAAAACAGTTTTTGATTCTTCTGTCATATCCGGACGCTTTCAATATATTTTAGACACTGATTTATTAAAGCTTGTGAACGGATGCAAATTTGATTATTCGGCTTTTCATACTTTAGAAGTCCTAAACTTTCATCAGTCCAAAACTCCTTTCTCTTTCATATAGTCGGTCAGATCGTGCATAAGATAGCGCGATCCGAAGGTGTGAAGGACGTCGTAGGACGGAACAATGTAACTATATAATATATCGGATTCGCACAGTTTACGATAAACGTCTCCTTGACTGAGACCTAAATGACTGGATAGTTTGCTTATGCAATATGTCACGAATTCAAGTACGTCTTTATTCATAATAACATCTTTGCCGCAAAGATAATCATTATTCTTCATAACTCAAAGTCATATAATGGATTTGAATCGGACAAAAAAACACCCCTCGGCGGCCAGCGGACGGCGAAGGGTGTCGTGGGTATGAGGGAGGGATAATTAGAATTCGTCGCTCTTGGTGGGGATGTGCTCGTAGAGCTTGGCTTCCAGGAGGTCGGCTTGCTGAACGCCTACTGTGCGCCAGACAGCTTCTCCGTTTTTGAACAGAATAAGGGTCGGTACGCTCTGTACACGGTACTGCATTGCGAGTTCCTGATTCTTATCGATGTCCACTTTCAGAATAGTGGCTTTGTCGCCGAGTTTCTCTTTAACTTGTTCAAGAATGGGAGCCTGTACCTTGCAGGGGCCGCACCATGTTGCAAAGAAATCTACGAGTGTGGGTTTGTCGCTGTTGATAATTTTTTCAAAGTCAGTCATAGTGAGTGTGTTTTAATATTGTTACATCATTAAAACACACGGCAGCCGTGAAAAGTTTACCGGAAGCGATATGTGATGTAAGCCGTAGCTTGATCCGGTGCGTCATCGCCCGTTGGACGGGTGAAACGTCTTGATGCGACCTCGGCTTTCACAGCTGCCAGCAGTTTTGAATCGGCCGCGGCGGGAGGCTCGCCTCCGTTGAAGGTGACATTGCGTACACGGCCATCCCTGCCTACTGTGACCACCAGTTTTATAGAACCCGTAACCGTGGACGGAACGCGGGCATAGCGGGGCAACTGCCATCCGCCGCCTACGGTTCCGGTTCCGGTGCCGTGGGTTGAGGTGGAGGTGCCTTTTGGATCGCCTGAATCGCCCTCGGTACGTCCGTTGTTGGCTGTGTTATTATTACCCTGGCTGCGCTGGAAAGCCGTTGATGTGGCTGAGTTGGCGCGCCGGCGTGCTTCTTCCTGTGCTTTCTGCTGCTCCAGTTCCTCTTTTGACGGGCCTGTCTTTACGGGGGGCTTCTCTGTCTGATGTTTTACGGGAGAGGGATTTGTTGTGGTGGCTACGGTCGGGGCATCCCCTGCGGGGCCTTCGTCTGTGGTGTGTTGTCCGGTGCGGGGCCGGGGAGTGGACTTATTGTCAGCCTTGACCGGCAGTGGCGCCGGAGCCGGAGCATCGGCTGTGGGAGCCGGTTCGGGCGAGGGCGTGACTACATCGAAGAATGTCTCGTCGTCAGCCACAAGAGCTATGTCCTGGGTGTGCCGCGGCGGCCACTCCCTGTTGTACTCTCTTGCCGTCAGATGCCATACATGGAGCACACCCACTGTCAGCGCGGCTGCCAGCAGTGTCACGGTAGCTGCTATGATACGTATTCGATTCATAGCGCGTTGTCAGTAGTTTCACCGTCTGCCATTGTGTTTTCAGACGTAGCGGCCGGACGCGTTGCAAGCACCATCTTGAGCGAATTGGCCGCACCGAGATTCAGCACCTCGACCACCCGGCCGTAGGGCACGGCCTCGTCGCCGTAAACGGCGATACCGGCCTCTGCAAGAGTGTCAGGAACGGCAAGCAACACTGCGGCCAGCGAATCTTTAGCCACAGGGAGAGGCTCGGCATCGGCCACCGATACATAGTAAGAACCGACCGAATCGACGAACACGCGTGTTGCGGGTTTGGCCGGCGACTGTTCCGTGCCTTCCGGCAGATTGACCTCAAGAGCCGTGGGAAACACAAAAGTGCTTGTTACCATGAAGAATACAAGCAGCAGAAAGATGACATCAGTCATCGAGGCCATGGAAAATTCGGCCATCATGTCGTTGGGACGTTTTAGTGCCATGACATTCTGCGGATTATGCGGGTTCGTTGAGCAGATCCATGAACTCCATGGTGCGTGCCTCCATCAGGCGCATCACCTTGTTGACTCGCGACACCAGATAGTTATAGGCGAACATGGCCACGATGCCCACAACCAGACCGGCTACAGTAGTGGTCAGCGCGGTGTAGATGCCTCCGGCGAATGTGCCTATTTGTGCGGCGTTACCCGAGTTGGCTATGGAGTAGAAAGCCTCGACCATACCTATTACAGTGCCGAGAAAGCCGAGCATCGGGGCTCCGGCTGCGGTGGTGGCGAGCCATGGCAGCCCTTTCGAGAGTGCGGCGACTTCGAGATTGCCGGTGTTTTCGATCGCCACGAGCACGTCGTTCATAGGACGGCCGATGCGGCTTATGCCTTTTGCTATAAGGCGCGACATAGGAGTGTGGTTGCTCCGGCAGAGATTCAGCGCGCTTTCGATCTCGCCGTCGTGGATATAGTCACGGATGCGCTTCATGAATGAATCATCCATTGAGGTGGCTCGGCGTATCACGATAACGCGTTCGACGAAGATGTAGATGCACACCAGCGCCAGCAAGGCCAGCGGAATCATTATCCAGCCGCCCTCGACGCAGAGGTCCCAGAGTGAAAGTTGCGTGGTATTCATATTATAATAATGTCTGTACGATAGGATTAATCAGTGTTCAAGAGCTTCGAGATAACGTGTGACGGTTTCCTGCAGACCCAGATAGAGCGCATCGCACACGAGGGCGTGGCCTATGCTCACCTCATGCAACAGAGGCATGCGGCTGTGGAAGTATTCGAGATTTTCGAGGCTGAGGTCGTGACCCGCGTTGACTCCCAGCCCCAGATCGGCGGCCAGACGGGACGCTTCGACAAAGGGTGCCACGGCCTTCTCGGGGTCGACCGGGTAAAGGTCAGCATAAGGTTTGGTATAAAGCTCTATGCGGTCGGTTCCGGTTTTGGCGGCCGAACGTATGTTGGCAAGATCCGTACCCACGAATATTGACGTGCGTATTCCCCTCGCTTTGAATTTGTCGACTACATCTGTCAGGAATTCCAGGTTGGGTGCCACATCCCAGCCTGCCGAGGAGGTGAGATCGCCGGGTGCATCGGGCACCAGAGTCACCTGCTCGGGTCGCACTTCAAGCACAAGATTCATGAACTCGGGTGAGGGATATCCTTCGATGTTGAACTCTGTGGTGACTAAAGGCCGGAGATTGAATACGTCAGTCCGGCGGATGTGACGTTCGTCAGGACGCGGATGCACAGTGATGCCTTCTGCCCCGAACCGCTGGCAGTCCACAGCCACCTGCTCTACGGACGGACGGTTTTCGCCGCGGGCGTTACGAAGGGTGGCTATCTTGTTGATGTTCACACTAAGGCGGGTATGCGGTTTGCTCATTTTGGATCGGAGTCAAAAAATTGGTTAACGGTGGTTGTCACACCAAAAAAAAATTGTACATTTGTATTCAGGTACAAAATTAGCTACAAAAACTCATATAACGAAAGATTTGAACGCAAAACCTGATAAAAAAGACCGCCTGGAGGTCATTTTTCCCCCGAACCCCGAGTCGAGTCGCCTCCTTATAGGGCTCGCTAAGGGCGATTTCATGGCTTCGCACATTGCGCGTGCCGTGGAAGACGCCGACGCGCGCCTGCTCAACATGAACGTCACTTCCATAGTTCCGGAGAATAATTCCGGGCTGATTGTCGACCTTCGGGTGAGCCATCGCGACCCCCAGCGGGTGATGCGCTCGTTGGAACGATACGGATATTCCGTACTGAATGTCGAAACCGCCGACGAGTCAGCCGATGACACTCTGCGACGCCGGTACGACGAACTTATGCACATACTTTCAATCTGACAATAATTCCCGCTCCATGCGCATAGCTATTTACGGATCAAAACGCCAGGAGGCTTACCTCACTCAGATACAGGCCTTCCTGGACTCGCTCGCCCGCAGGGCTGACGAGGTGGTGATGCACACCAAACTATACGACTATCTCGCCGGGCTGATTCCGGCCGCTCTGCAATGTGTAAGCACAGTTACTTCCGATACGGATTTCACCGCTGATGTAGCCGTAAGTCTCGGAGGCGACGGGTCATTCCTGCGCACTGCGGCATGGGTGGAGCGTAAGGGAATACCGATTCTCGGAGTCAATACGGGTCATCTGGGCTTTCTTGCGTCGGCGGATATTTCCGACTTGCCAACCCTTGCCGATACACTCGCTTCGGGGGATTATAAGGTCAAACCGCTAAGCCTGATTGAAGTGGTCGCGCCTCGGGTTGAGGGCTGGCCCTATGCACTCAACGAAGTTACGATAACAAAAAGCGAGACATCCTCGATCATGAGCATCCGAGCCGATATAGATAATTGTCCGCTGGCCGACTACCGCGCCGACGGGCTTATCATCTCCACTCCGACAGGCTCCACGGCATACAACCTCTCGGTCGGGGGGCCGATAGTTCAGTCTGACGCTCCGGTGTTTGTTTTATCGCCTATTGCTGCCCATTCTCTTTCGATGCGTCCGCTTGTTGTGGGTGATAATTCGTCGATGCATTTCGACTGCTCGAGCCGCACTCCCAAATACCGTCTTAGCATTGACGGGCACGCCACGGTTCTGAGCCTCGACGAACCGGTCGAACTGCGCAAAGCTCCGTTCAGCGTAATGGCCGTGCGTCTCCCCGGACACACGTTCGCCTCCACTCTCCGCGACAAACTCTCCTGGGGTTGACGTTTCCCGCAGACATTATGCAGCTGTATCCGGCCTATCGTTTCTTATGAAAGTTACCTTGATCCAACCCTTGATGCGTATGCGGCCTATGGACACGACGCTCAAGACACGGATGGCTCCGTCGCTCGGCTTGCTGACTGTGGCACAGGTTGTGCGCGCCGAGGCAGAAGTGGAAATTATTAACGAGAATGTCGATGATGTCATTGATTACGATTCCCCCACCGACATAGTAGGTATAACGGTGACAGTGGATATCCTTCCGCGTGCGGCGGAGATAGCAGCCGAATTCAACAAGAGGGGTGTACCGGTGGTGGCTGGTGGAATTCAGATCACCTCTTGTCCTGACTCAGCCCGCGGCATTTTTGACGTCCTCGCCGTCGGATTCGCAGAAGGTACTTGGCCTGATATATTACGCGATCTTCGAAAGGGAGAATTAAAAGATACTTATCTCTGCTGTAAGCTTGAACCGGAACAGATACTTTCGCCGGCGTATGATCTGGCTGATAACGGTAAGTATTTGTATATCAATGTTATCAGTGCGAGTCGCGGTTGCCCGTTCAAATGCGATTTCTGCTATAACAGCACGATCAACATCCGCAACTCTTTTCTAAATCGGCGCATAGATGATGTTATTTCGGACATACGGACAGTCAATCGAAGACATATAATGTTCATAGACGACAATTTCATCGGCAATCCAAAGTGGACGTTCGAGTTCCTTGATCGTATTACTCCGATGAAACTGAAGTGGAATGCAGCTGTCTCGGCTAATGTTGTCGAGATACCCGGAATGCTTGACAAGATGAAAGAGAGCGGCTGTCAGGGGCTGTTTATTGGTTTCGAGAGTATAAATGAAAATTCGATAAAGTCGGTTCATAAAGGTCAGAACGATATGGCTCGCTATGAATATCTCGTCTCCGAAATTCATCGGCGAGGAATGATGATCAATGCAAGTTTCGTATTCGGACTTGACGGTGACGACCCCTCTACCTTCGACCGCACTTTGGAATGGATCATAAAAAACAAAATAGAAACTGTAACATCACATATCCTTACGCCTTATCCGGGCACAGCGCAATATTACCGACTGAAAGCAGAAGGGCGGATAACCTCAGACGATCAGCGTTGTTACACCACTTCAGAAGTGGTGTTCGCTCCGGCCCGAATGACAGCCTCGCAACTGCTTGACGACTATATCGACCTATACCAACGTATTTATTCGATACGCAATATAATCAGGAGAATGCCCTCTCATCAGCGTATCGGCTATCTCCTCTTCAATATTTTTTATCGCAAGTTCGGAAAACTGACCGAGCGGATATGCCGGTTCATCGGCTACACCCGGCTGGGATATATTTGTGAAAGACTCTCGTTCAAGCTCACGGCTCTTTCATTTACCCTAGAATAAAGAGTATACCTCCCCTTACCCGGTTCATTTCGAATCGGGTAATTTT